>CAYFVJ010000191.1:0-4793 GCA_964346555.1 uncultured Alteromonadaceae bacterium
CCTGCTCCTGAATTCCCTTGTCGGGTTCTGTTTGCTGACGCGCGTTGATTGCTTAAGTTGCCTTATATATATTGGGAAAATAGTCCCAAAATATTGAAGTGTCAAGTGGAGTTTGCCGGATTGCGCGCACGATCAGCGTCGGGGGTTGGCCCCTGGGGTTGATGAGGGGCGTGTTGGAGCCCCGGCAGAGTGAACAGCAGGGTCAGAGTCGTATGGATGCTTTACAGCGCCGCATAAACTGAAGCACCGGCAGTGCCGGGCGGCGGGGGCGCCGTCGGGGGGGGGTAGGTCGTCAGTTGTTGTCTTTTTTCTGTGCTTCTTCCATGCCGCGAAGGAATTCGCCCATCTTGCGGCCGGCTTCCTCCGGAGACATGTCTTCATAGCCTTCGATCTGGTTGCCCATGTTCTCCGCGCGTTCGGCCATCTGTCGTGAGGCGCGCTCGCCGGCGGTATTTGACAGGATCATCAACACCGCCAGTATACCGAAGACGGTGGTGGCGAGCCTGCGCGAGCGGCCGTGGACCTCGACGCTCGCCTCGATCATCAGGAGAGCGCCCCAAGCAACGGCGAGAATGGTGCCGACGTAGGGAATAATGGAAACCAGGCCGACGAAAGGATAGATGGCTGCCACGGAGGACTGGCAGCGAAACGCTGTTTCATAGCCTTCCGCCGATCCCATGAGTTTCCAGATCACGAACAGGATGGCGGCGCCGATGAAGGCTCCGATCACCCCGGTGATCGGCGTGATGATGATAGCGGCGAGCCCGCCTGCCACGGCCCCGCCGGTGGCGCCGAACAGGGACCAGAATGCGGTGATTACGCCCAGGACTGCCGCCATTATCGCTACAAAAACCACCGGCTCGAGATAGCCACCGCTGCGAGGCATCTGGCGAAAGTAGCCGCGCGGGTCGATGATGACCCACTTGAACTTGCGGATAATGGCATCGGGGTTGAAAAGAGTATCTGAACTCATTGCTGTCTCCTTCTCGGGCCGAACCCGTGCTAAAGCGAACCTGACCTTGCACCCGCGTAGAGCTTACTGCGGCGCTGCGTTTGCGCGGCGCCGGCAATGCCGGTAGTGTCCCGGCTCCCCGCTCGCGAAGTCTTTCAGGAACTGCAGTGACTCAACCCGACGTCAGCGACGCGCGTCGACATCGCTCCGCGTTTGCCGAACCACTTTATCGACGTTACTTTGTCTACAGCTGTTTTTCCACATTCGGCGGCTGGTTGCTGCGTTTTCTTCTCGGTTGGAGCGCGTGGGAGCTCACTCAGTCCGCATTCTGGGTCGGTGCTGTCGCCAGCCTCATGTTACTGCCGACGTTCGTGCTATCGCCAATCTTCGGCATCATTTCAGACCGCATCAACCCGCGCAATGGTCTGGTGGTGACGCAGGCATTCCAGGGAGCGATCGGTGCGGTGACGGCCGTGACACTCTGGCTCGGTCTGTTCGCTTTACCGGTGCTGCTGTGTCTCGCCCTGAGCCTGGGCGCCGCGACGTCGGCCCACACCCCACTGCGACTGGCTCTCATCCCGCGCCTGGTGCCGCGCGCGGCGCTGCCCAGTGCCATCGGCTACTCGGCGATGATCTTCAACACCTCGCGCATACTGGGACCGGCGGCCGGCGCCTGGCTACTCTCCATGGCCGCCATTCCGTGGGCGTTTGCTGCATCCGCCCTGCTGTTTCTGTTGGCGCTGCCGCTGATGTTCTCACTGCATGTCAGGAACACCGCGGATAGCGGACCATCCCGTCCAATGGGAGGTGAGCTGATTGCGGGTCTGCGCTACGCAAAACAGCACCGGGGTATACGCCTGGTTTTTGCATTCACCTTTGTAAACGGCCTGTTCGGGCGTACCGTTATCGAAATGCTGCCGGCGATGTCCGGCAAACTGCTCGCCGGTGATGCCGCGACTCTGGCGACACTTACCGCCAGCGCCGGGGTCGGCTCCATAGCAGGGGGACTTTTCATCAGTCGGCAGGGCGGTAGTGAAACGCGCCTGTTGTCGATTGTTATCAGCAGCCTGGTTGTCGGAGCACTGGCGCTGATGCTGCTCTGTATTGTTCGGGGAATGCCCGCGGTGAGTGCGCTGGTCATGGTGACAGGCATGGTCACCACCGTGGTGGGCACGGCCTGTCAGGCGCTGGCCCAGCTGCGGGTCGACGACAATTACCGTGGGCGTGTGCTCAGCCTGTGGACGGTGCTCGCCATGGGCACACCGGCTATGGGTACCTTTGCGCTGGGCGGGCTGGCGGACGCGTTTGGTTTCCCCGCGTCGCTGTTGGGTTTTGGTGTCCTGGCGCTGCTTGCACCATTGTTGCTGGCGCGCAAGCGGGGCTGGCTGATGCAGAATGAGCGTCGCGGTGGGCGGCCGGGTGCTGACTCAGTGTAACGCGTGGCTGGGCTGGGCGCGCTCGCTCTCACCCTCTGGAAACAGATAGTCGAGGGCCAGACACTCGGCGGCGAGTTGACGCGTACTCTCCATGGTCAGGGAGATAAAGCCAGCACACTGCGCCTCGTTAAGTCCGGCCCCAGTGGGCAGCGTGCCGGCAATGACCAGCTGTGGCGTGGCATCGTCCACGATGTCGAGAAACACTTTCAGTGTCGGATAGTTCATGTTCAGCCGGCCCAGGTCCGCGCAGACGGCGAGCATGGCCATGGGGCGGATCTCCAGCTCGGTAGTGAAAAGGATGCCCCAGTGCTCGAGAAAGACCCGGCTATCTATGACGCCATCCACCGACTGCAGGGCCGCAAGATGCAGTCCCTCGCATTCGCTGCAGTGATCGAAGGCGACGTGGCAGTCCGCGAGCCATTGTTCAAGCTGTTTGCGATCAGGTTTTTTCAGGCCTGTCATGGGAGTCGCCAATTGCCTCTGTTGAACGCACATGATACTGCAATCACTCGTCGGGTTTCGAGCACGGTGTGTTCGGCCCGAGAGGGAATACTTGAGCGACAGCAAAACATACTGTATGTTCAAAACGATACATAAGTGTAGAGTAGAGGCAGTGCCGTGGGTGATCTGACGCAATTTCGCGCGGAGACGCGAGAGTGGCTCGAAGCGAACTGTCCGCCGGCGATGCGGGAGCCTGTGCGCGGCTTCGAGGATTATTATATGGGCGGGCGCAATCCGGAAGTCGCCCACCCCGATCAGCAGCTTTGGTGCGAGCGCATGGCCGGGCGCGGCTGGACCGTGCCGCACTGGCCGCGGGAATATGGTGGCGGTGGCCTGGGTAGCGAGGAGCAGCAGGTGTTGCGTGAGGAAATGGCGCGCATCGGCGCACGCCGGCCACTGGACAGCTTCGGCATTTCCATGCTCGGGCCCGCTCTTCTCAAGTTCGGCAATGAGGCGCAGAAGCAGGAGCATCTGCCGCCGATCTGTCGTGGAGACATCCGCTGGTGTCAGGGCTACTCCGAGCCCAACGCCGGCTCTGACCTGGCCAGCCTGCAGACCCGCGCCGAGGATCACGGCGACCACTACATCATCAACGGTCAGAAGGTGTGGACATCCTACGCCGACAGGGCGGACTGGATTTTCTGCCTGGTGCGCACGGATAACAGTGGCTCCAAGCACGAGGGCATCAGCTTTGTCCTGTTTGATATGGCGTCGCCGGGCGTGACCACGCGGCCCATTCGCCTGATCAGCGGCTCTTCACCATTCTGCGAGACCTTTTTCGACAACGTGCGCGCCGAGAAGAAAAACCGGGTGGGCGAGGAGGGCAAGGGCTGGGCGATCGCCAAGTACCTGCTCACCCACGAGCGGGAAATGATCTCGGGCTTTGGTGCCGCCAGCGGCCCCGCGCTGGGCAGGCGCGCACTGGACGAGGTGGGCGCGGATGCCGATGGACGCCTGGACAACAGCGCTCTGCGCCAGGCCATCGCAGCGTACGAGCTCGACAGCCGCTGTTTCGCCGCCACCATGGCCCGGGTGGGCGATGAGGTGACGGCGGGCCAGGGGCTTGGCGCCGCCTCATCAATCTTCAAATACTACGGCACAGAGCTCAACAAGCGGCGCAATGAGCTGAATCTGGCGATAAATGGCGAGTCGGCGCTGGGCTGGGACGGTGCCGCCTTTCAGCATGGCGAGACCGCACGTGCCTGGCTGCGCTCCAAGGGCAATTCGATCGAGGGGGGCACCAGCGAAGTGCAGCTGAATATTGTCGCCAAGCGCGTACTTGGCCTGCCGGACGCCTGAGTGCCGGCAAGCAGCGGAGAGACGACATGCTGGTACTGAATGAAGATCAGGTGATGCTGAAGGACGCCGCCGCGGGATTTCTCGCGAACCGGGCGACGCTGTCACATCTGCGCACGCTGCGTGACGCTCGCGAGCGCTCTGGCGATGGCTTCGGGGATGCCGCCGATAGGGGGTTCGATACCGCGGTGTGGCGGGAAATGGTCGACATGGGCTGGGCCGGCATCGCCATTCCCGAGGCCTACGGCGGCCTGGGCTATGGCTACACGGGTCTCGGTCTGGTGCTCGAGCAGATGGGGCGCAACCTGAGCGCCTCGCCGCTGGAATCCAGCGTGCTGGTGGCTGCAACCGCGCTCGGTGAGCTGGGTACGCAGGCGCAGAAAGAGCAATGGCTGCCGGCGATTGCCGCTGGCGAAAAAATTCTGACGCTGGCGCTGCAGGAGACCGCGCACCATGCGCCTCTGCGCACCGCGCTTCAGGCCAGACGCAATGGTGACCGCTACGTGCTGGAGGGCAGCAAGCGATTTGTCACCGATGCCCATGTGGCCGATGCCTTCATCGTGGTCGCCCGTACCGAGGGACGGGCGACCACGATGAAGGCATCGGCC
>CAYFVJ010000192.1:0-4745 GCA_964346555.1 uncultured Alteromonadaceae bacterium
GGCTGAGACCGGCGACCCGGTCACCAGCTATGTGCAGGCGGTGCAATCGGCGACACCTTCTGTCGTCAATATTTACACCCGGAAGGTCGTCCCCACGCGTGCAGGGCAACTGCTCAATGACCCGTTCTGGCGCCGGTTTGTCCCCCGCAACCAGCCCCGGCAGCGGATAGAGCAATCCCTGGGATCCGGTGTCGTGCTCTCTACCGAGGGGCATATTGTCACCAACAACCACGTTATTGAGGGCGCTGACGCCATACAGGTACTGCTGAGTGACGGCCGCAATGCCGCGGCGCGGATCATAGGCACCGACCCTGCCACCGATCTCGCCCTGCTTCAGATCGATCTGCCGGACCTGACCGCGATAAAAATTGGCTCATCGAGCGAGGCACGGGTCGGCGATGTCGTTCTCGCCATCGGCAATCCACTGGGATTCGGTCAATCGGTGACCCAGGGCATCATCTCAGGACTCGAACGCTACGGGCTGCAGACGGGACTTTACGAGAGCTACATCCAGACCGACGCCATTATCCACCAGGGCAATTCCGGCGGTGCACTCATCGACACCCGCGGTCGCCTTCTGGGCATCAACGCACTGATCTACACCTCTGACAACCAGCCTGCCAGCGGTCGCATGGGCATAGGTATCGGCCTGGCCATACCGGTAGATCTCGCGCGCTTTGTCATGCGCGACCTGATAGAGTACGGACAGGTTATCCGCGGCTGGCTCGGTGTGCAGGTCGAGCCGCGATTGCGACGGGGAGCGGACACCCCGGATGGCCAGGCTCTCGTCGTAACCGGCGTGGCAGAGGGCGGACCCGCGGACAAAGCGGGCCTGCAGTCGGGTGACGTCATCACGCATTTCAATCGCGAGCCGGTGGAGGATGTGCGCCGCTCGATGTACGACATCGCTATGCTGCGACCCGGCGATCGCCTGGTAATCACAGCGATTCGAGATGGCCAGACACGTGACTTTCGCGCCGTGGTCGGCGCGCAGACGCAATCACCCGGGCCGGCGCCGGATAGCGAGGACTAGTGGCGCGACACATAAATTCGCGACATTTCAGCGCAAATCCACGCGTTGCGGTACTAGTTATCGTCGCCATTCCCGCCGCGCATCTCAGCGCTGCGCGCGTGCGCGGTGAGCGACTCGCCCCGCGCGAGAACCGATGCCACTGACCCCAGTTCCCGCACACCTTGCTGACTGCAGTGAATCAGCGAGCTGCGCTTCTGGAAATCATACACGCCAAGGGGTGAGAAAAACCGTGCCGTGCCGGAGGTGGGCAATACGTGATTGGGCCCCGCACAGTAGTCGCCGAGCGCCTCGGCGCTGTAGCGTCCCATAAAAATGGCACCCGCGGCGTGAATGCCCTCGACCAGGCTCTGCGGGTCCTCGACGGACAGCTCGAGATGCTCGGGAGCCACGGCATTGCTCAGGCGCACCGCGTCATCGAGGTCACGTGTCCTGATCAATGCGCCGCGCGAGGCCAGGGATCTGCCGATGATTTCCCGGCGCTCCATACCCGGCAGCAGTCGCTGCATCGCGGCTTCCACGCGGTCCAGATAGTCGGCATCGGGGCACAGCAGCAGCGACTGTGCGTTTTCGTCATGCTCCGCCTGGGAAAACAGATCCATCGCGATCCAGTCCGGGTCAGTGCCACCGTCGCAGATGATGAGGATCTCCGACGGTCCCGCAACCATGTCGATACCCACACGCCCGAATACCTGGCGCTTGGCTTCCGCCACGTAGGCATTCCCCGGACCGACAATCTTGTCCACCGCAACAATCGACTCTGTGCCGTAGGCCAGCGCAGCGACAGCCTGGGCGCCGCCAATGGTCAAGACGCGGCTGACGCCGGCGATGCAGGCTGCCGCCAGGACGAGCTCGTTCACCTGTCCGTCCGGCGTCGGGACGACCATGGTGATATCGGCCACCCCGGCGACGCTCGCCGGTAACACGTTCATGAGTACGGAAGAGGGATAGCTGGCCTTGCCGCCGGGAACATAAACGCCAACGCGCCCGAGCGGTGTGATGCGCTGACCGAGGAGATTGCCGAGCGAATCATGATATTGCCAGCCTTCCTGCCGCTGGTGCTGATGGTAGTCGCGGATGCGTCCTGCCGCGGTCTCGAGCGCGGTTCGCTGTGGCCGGGGCAGACCGTCGAGCGCGTCGCTCAGGCGTGCTGGCGCCACCTCGAGATCAGCGCGCTCGCGCACAGGTACCCGATCCAGCTCGCGCGTGTAGTCAAGAAGCGCGGCGTCGCCGCGCTGGCGAACATCGGCAATAATCCCTGCGACTCGCTCCGACACTGAAGCTGCCGCGGAATCACCCGCGGGGGCCAGGCCGGCGAGCTGCGCATCAAACCCCGGGGAAGCGGTATCTAGGCGGTGGATCATGCTGCCTCTCCGCGGCCACTCACCGCTTCGCGAATGTCATCAATGATCGCCGCGACGGGGCCGTGGGAGGCTCGCAGCGATGCCTTGTTGACGATCAGGCGCGAGCTGACAGCAGCCACTTCCTGCAGTGGCTCAAGACCGTTGGCGCGCAGGGTATTCCCGGTATCGACGATATCCACAATGATGTCCGACAAGTCCATGAGCGGCGCCAGCTCCATGGCGCCGTACAGCTTTATGATGTCGGCCTGTATGCCCTGGCGCGCGAACCAGGCGCGGGCTATGTTGACAAACTTGGTCGCCACGCGGATGCGCGTCGTCTGCGCCCGCCATCCGACCGGCGCCGCCGTCATCAGGCGGCAACGGGCAATACCCAGGTCGAGAGGCTCATAGACCCCATCGGCTCCCTGCTCGAGCAGTATATCCTTGCCGACTACCCCGAGATCGGCGGCGCCGTGTCGCACATAGGTCGGAACGTCGGTACCCCGCAGAATGACCAGCTGCAGAGCCTCCCGGGTGGTCTGGAAAACCAGCTTGCGACTGTTCTCGATGTCATCACACGGTGCAATGCCCGCGCGAGCAAGCAGGGGCAGGGTTTCATCGAGAATGCGGCCCTTGGTCAGGGCCAGCGTCAGAGGCTTGGTCACGCATTGTCTCCAGGCGGTGTGCTGACGATCATCGAGAGCGCAGGTCGCTTCAGTTCCATGAACCTAGCGCTGGTCCGGTGTCAGCGCGCGTATGTTGACCGCGTGGATCTCGCCCGCGGCGATGCGGTCATTCAATGCCGCATACACGAGTTGCTGCCGCTGCACCGGCCGCAAACCATCGAAGACGCCCCCGACAACCGTGATATCGTAATTGCTACCAGATCCCTCGACCGTCACCTCGCAATCCTCCAGCTGCGCCTTGACCAGAGCTTCCACTGTTCCCGCGTCCACTGCCATACCTCTCTTGTCTCGCTTATCTCGCTTGTCGTATTGCCGTACGCATTATCGCAACCCGGATTCTCAGGTCTCGGTCCCGGATTTTATCTCATCGACGGTTTCAATTTTCCAGTCATCGATGACTTTGTCCAGGTCGCCATCAAACTTGCGGGCCGCGGCCTCGAACTGGCTGCGGTAGATCTGACCCAGGTTGACGTTTTCGACGATCAGGTTACGCATCAACCAGTCTCCGTTACGATCTCGCGCCATCCGGTAGATCACGACATAGGGCTCACTGCCATCGCTGTAAATACGCTGGTAGAGGGTCGCACGATCCGGGTTGCCCTCGTCGCTGCCACGGCTGCGCTGTTTGTCCAGCTCGACGCGCGATCCATTGAACGCGAGCAGGCCCTTGCTGTAGGTCTGCACGAGGCCCTCGCGCATTACGGTGGTGAAGCGCTCGAGTTGCTGCCGCAGCTTCTGCCGGCCGGCCTCATCGAGAGATCGATAGCGCTTACTGCTGGCGTAGTCGCCCATGACCCCACGGGCGAAACCGCGAAAATCCACGACGTCATCAAGCGCTTCATTTACCCGTCGGTAATAGCGCTCCGGATTATCGTCCACATAGTCTGCCGCCTCGTCGATTACGGCAAGCACCTCTTCCGTAGTTTTTTTGAGCACGTCTTCAGCTGTCGGCTCTTGCGTTGCCGCAAACGGCGACGCCAGAAGCCCGCAGGCAACCAGCAGCGCTGCAATCCCGGGTTTTCGCATAACTCCTTCCTGTCCCGCTGTGTCTGTCAGTAGGTCGCCGCCCCGAACCACAAAGCTTATTTCAGAGCAGGCTGGCGCTACGGCGCATTCACTGTAGAATGAGGCATCTGAAAACGGCGTAAGCCGCACACTTCAAGAGTTTACTACGTTTGACGCCGCAAGTCGTATGAAATCGTGGTCGCCGCCCTTGTTCCAGCGCTAGAAACGCCCCACTGACACGGGAATCCTTGATCATGCTGTTAGTGTCATGACACTAGCTTCAGCAGCCGTAATTGTCGGCCTGTTCATTCTTGTCTGGAGCGCTGATCTGTTTGTCGCCGGCGCCGCGTCGGTGGCACGCAACCTCGGTATGTCGCCCGTACTGATCGGCCTGACAATCGTCTCACTGGGAACCTCGGCACCGGAGATACTGGTATCCGTGAATGCCGCGCTCAGTGGCGCCGGCGAGTTGGCCGTCGGCAATGCGCTCGGATCGAACATTGCCAACATCGGGCTCGTTCTGGGGATCACTGTTCTGGTGGTACCCATGCTGATACGCCCTGGCTGTGTTCGCATCGAGCTGCCCATTCTACTGGTGGTCACGTTCGGCACGGGTCTCCTGCTCTTGGACAGGCAATTGTCTCGCGTCGACGGCCTGGTCATGGTCGGCGGTCTGTGCCT
>CAYFVJ010000193.1:0-4707 GCA_964346555.1 uncultured Alteromonadaceae bacterium
ATCGACGCGGCCGAACAGGAAGACGCCCACGTTTTTCTGGATAACCATTGCGAGCATTGCCATAACGACATCCGTTTCTCCGGCAACTGGTCCCTGTCAATGATTGACACGGCGGAGCCCGCTCGCGGTGAAAATCGCGAAGCCTGGGAACGCATTCTGCGCATGGTGCGCGATGGCGACATGCCGCCGGCGAGCCGGCCGCAGCCAACAGAGGAGGAGCGTGGGCGATTTACCGCCTGGCTGCAGCGTGACCTCGACGGCTATGCAGAGCGGCATCCGGATCCCGGGCGTGCAACGCTGCGTCGCCTGAATCGTGCGGAGTACCAGAACGCTGTTCGCGATCTTCTGGGCCTTGACCTCTCGATAGCCGAAACGCTGCCGCCGGACGACTCGGGCTACGGGTTCGACAATATCGCCGATGTGCTCACGGTTTCGTCGACGCTGATGGACCGCTTCGTCGCGGTTGCGGGCAAGGTGAGTCGTCTCGCCGTCGGCACCGCCCCACGGCAGCCGGTCACGACCAGCTACGCCGTGCCCAAGGACGGCTCCGTGCTGAATCAGGGGATCCCCGCCTGGAATGAGCGCACGAGCGATGCGCTGCCGCTGGATTCCCGCGGCGGTGGTGCCTTTGATTTCTTTGCCCCCTACGACGGGACCTACGAGATTCGCGGCTACATGAATGCCAACACGAATAACGAGGTAGATCGCCTCGAGGCCAATCGCCGGGCGCGCGAAGTTTATCTCGAAGCCGGTCCGCATAGCATCGGCATGAGTTTTCGCCGCGACATCGGCCTGGACGAACAGTTGCAGAAACCGCGTAATACCGTTGATATCGTCCCGCTGCCGACGGCACCGCCACGTTCCCTGACGCTCGATTTCATTGTCGACGGCGCGCGCGTGGGCAGTGAACAGGTACCGTCTTACTATCTTTCCCCACGCTATGCGCAGCACAACTTCCCCCGGGATGTGCTGCAGATCGACATCACCGGTCCGCTTACGATCGACGGGCCCGGCGAGACCCTGTCGCGTAGCCGCATCTTCCGCTGCCATCCCGCCACGGACGCGCTGCCGGCGCGCGAGTGCGCCCGCGAGATACTCACACCGCTGGCGCGCCTCGCGTGGCGCGGTGCTGTCGACGACGGCGCGATGGAAGGACTGCTGGATGTTTTCTCGCGCGCCGACGCGGAGGCGGATTTTGCGACCGGGATTGCCGCAGCGCTGCAGGCTATCCTGGTATCACCGCGCTTTCTTTTCGTGCTCGAGGGAAATCCGGCGGACGCCGCGCCCGGCACCGTGCACCGGCTGACGGACCTCGAATTCGCCACACGCCTGGCGCTGTTTCTCTGGAGCAGCCTGCCGGACGACGAACTGCTCTCGCTCGCCGAGCGCGGCGTGCTGCGGTCCCCGGAGGTACTGTCGGCGCAGTTGACGCGCATGCTCGAGGACCCGCGGGCGGCGGCGCTCACGGAGAACTTTGCCGGTCAGTGGCTCTACCTGCGCAACCTGCAGCACCACCGCGCCGACGTGTTCGCTTTCCCCGAGTTCGATGTGCGCTTGCGCGACGCGATGCATGCCGAAACGCTGCAGTTCTTCCGCCATGTTCTGCGGGAGGATCGACCGATCCTCGATTTTCTCGACGCCGACTACACATTCCTGAACGAGCGGCTCGCAGCGCACTATGGCATCGACGGTGTGCGCGGTCCCGGGCAGCGGCAGGTCGCGCTGCCCGCGGCCTCGCCACGCGGCGGTCTGCTTGGCCAGGCGAGTATCCTCACGGTGACCTCTTACGGCAATCACACCTCGGTTGTGCGACGCGGGCAGTGGATTCTCGACAAGCTCCTCGCGGCGCCGCCCCCGCCGCCCCCGCCGGATATCCCGGCACTGGTGGCGAGCGAGGATGGCCGGGCACTGACCGCGCGCGAGCAAATGGCGGTGCACCGGGAGGACCCCGCCTGTGCCTCCTGTCACCGCAAGATGGATCCGCTCGGTCTCGCGCTTGAGCGTTTCGATGCCGTTGGCGGATTCCGCCGCCGCGACGCCGGCCAGCGCATTGATGCGTCCGCGGCGCTGCCGGGCGGGGAGGGCTTCGATGGGCTGCCCGGGCTGCGGTCCGTGCTCATGGCGCGCCGCGATGCCTTCACCCGTGCCTTCACGGAGCAACTCATGACCTATGCCCTCGGGCGCGGCCTTGAAGCGTCCGACCGGCCCTCACTGCGCGCGATTGCCGCCGCGGCGGCGCAGGACGGCTATCGAATCCGCTCTGTGCTCCGCGGCATTGTCGACAGTCTCCCGTTCAACTACCGCAAGGTGCCCGCAGAATGAAGCAGTCGATCAATCAGCGACCGCTCAGTCGTCGCGCTGTGCTTCGCGGCCTCGGCGCTGCGGTGGCGCTCCCCGCCATGGAATCCCTGGCCACCGGCGCCCCCGCCACGCCCTCGCCGCCGCGCCGTCTGGCCGTCTTCTATTTTCCCAACGGCATGCGTATGGACAGCTTCCGGCCGACCAGCGCCGGCGCTGACTATACGATGTCGCCGATTCTCGAGCCCCTGGCAGCGCTGCGTGAGCATTTCAGTGTCTACACGGGACTGGCCCACTATAACGCCCAGTCCCTCGGCGACCCCGGCGGCGCCCATGGGCGCAGTTGTGCTGCCTATCTGACCGGGGCCCACCCCAGGCCAACCGAGGGATCAGACCTGCGCTGCGGTGTGTCCATGGACCAGGTCGTGGCGGCGCGCTACAGCGACGTGACGCCCTATCCCTCGCTGGAGCTCGGTATCGAGCCATCGAGCCTGCTCGGCAGCTGCGATATCGGCTTCAGCTGTACCTACTCGAATACCCTGTCCTGGCGCTCGGAAACGCAGGCGCTGCCGGTTACGGCCAACCCCCGGGACCTGTTCGAGCGGCTGTTCGGGGATGGATCCGCCGTCGGTCGCGCCGCGCGCGCAGCGCAGCAGCAGCGCCGGCGCAGTATCCTCGATTATGTGCGTGAGGATGCGAGCCGGCTGGCACCGCGTCTCGGCATGGCTGACCGGCGCAAGATGGACGAGTACCTCGAGTCGGTGCGCGCCGTGGAGCGTCGGATCGAGATCCTTGGTCGCCGTGATCTGGCCGGTGCGGCGGGTGATCTGACCCTGCCTATGGGCATCCCGGAAGACTTCGCAACTCACGTCGAACTGATGCTGGAACTGCAGATGCTTGCCTTGCGGACTGACATGACCCGCGTGTCGACATTCATGCTCGGGCGCGAACTGTCCAATCGCGCCTACCCAGAGATCGGTGTGCCGGACTCGCATCACAGCCTTAGCCACCACGGCGGCGATGCGGCGAAGATCGAGAAACTCGTCCGCATCAGTCGGTTCCACATGCAGCAGCTGGCCTGGTATCTCGAGCGTCTGAATAGCACGCCCGACGGCGACGGCTCGCTGCTCGACAATACCGTGGTGTTTGCCGGCGCCAGTCTCGGCGAGCCCAACGAACACGACTGCATGGACCTGCCCGCGATGATTGCGGGTGGTGGGGTCCGCGGCGGGCGGCATGTCGCCCTGGCTAAGGAGACGCCCCTGTGTGACCTGATGTTATCGGTGATGCAGTCCATGGGCGTTGCAAGCGAGCAGTTCGGTGACAGTCGGGGTCCTGTGGCCAATGTATTCAGCTGATCGGGGCTTGCGCGCTCACAGACGCTTGATGGTCAGTGCACTCTTGGGCGTGCTGGCCGTTGTGCCGGTCCGCGCGAGCGCCGGGATCGGTGGCGCGCTGGTCGACGCCATACGCGCCGGTGATGACCGCGAGCTGGAAGAACAGCTGTCGCGCGGATACCCGGCGCAGCGCGTTCTCGCCGATGGCTCCGTGCCCCTGGGTTGGGCGGTGGAGCGGCAGGCCAGAGGTGCTGTGCGGCTGTTGCTGGCGCATGGTGCCGATCCGGACGGGACTGACGACTATGCGCTGACACCGCTGTTCCTTGCCTGCGAAAGCGGCGATGCCGCGGTGATCGGGCAACTCCTCGACGCCGGCGCCAGCGTCGCCCGGCGCGGCCCGGACCGCATCGCGCCGCTGGCACCCTGCGCGGCACGAGCGCCGCTGTCTGTCGTTGCGCGCATGCTGGAATCCGGCGCGGAGGTAGACGCAGCCGACTGGCGCGGACAGACGGCGCTCATGTGGGCTGCTGCCGCGGGTCGGGCGGATAGCGCGCGTCTGCTGCTCGAGGCCGGCGCAGACCCCAACCGCGTAACCGCGACCGGCTTCACGCCACTTTTCTTCGCCGTCAAGCACGGTAGCACTCCGGTGCTTTCGTTACTTTTGGAACACGAGGCGGACCCACGGCATCGCGGTCCCGAGGGCGCCAGCGCCCTGCAGCTCGCTATCTACCAGGGGCACTTCCAGGTCGCTTCTCGAGTGCTGTCTCCCGCTGCGGATCTGAGAGCCTACGACCGCAACGGTCAGCAGCCGCTTCACGCGGCTGTTGCGGCCGGCGCAGAAGAATTCGTGCGCGAATTGCTCGCAGAGGGCGCGCCAGTAAATGCCCTGACGGGCGAGTCCCGGGTGTCATGGCGCTATGAAAGCAACTTCCGGGCGGGTGATTATCAGTTTCCGGAATTGCCGCCGCTGTTGCTGGCGGCCCAGGCAGGGCATGGGCCGCTGATCGCGATGCTCGCCGCGGCCGGCGCGGCGGTGGATTTCCACGATGTGCAGGGGCGCAATGTCCTGCAC
>CAYFVJ010000194.1:0-4685 GCA_964346555.1 uncultured Alteromonadaceae bacterium
TCGCTCTGGTCATTCGGATACAGCACCATGGTGATCTGCTCGGCGCGGGTGCGCGCCTGCACGGCGTCGGTGTAGCTGCCGGCGTTGAATTCGTCCAGATTGAATTCCTCTGTGGCCTCCGCCTTCCACAGGCGCAGCGTATTGACTACATCGTTGCGATAGCCCGGCACCGGCATGTCGCAGGGCACGGCGAGCACGTCGTAGGTGTCCACCCAGCACACGCGGTGCCGGCCCTCGTTGTCCTGGAAATGCTCCGTGCGTCCGCCGAAGCAGATCCGCCGGGTGTGCTCGGGCATCTCGAATTCCCAGGGATTGCCATGGCGCAGCCAGCCGTCGGGGTGCTCCACCTGGTAGCCATCCTGTATGTGCTGGCGAAACATCCCGTACTGGTAGCGAATACCGTAGCCAGTGACCGGCAGCCCCTGGCTGGCGCAGCTGTCGAGGAAGCACGCGGCAAGACGCCCGAGGCCGCCATTGCCGAGTCCGGCGTCCATTTCTTCGGATTCCACCTCTTCAAGGCTGCTGTGATACTGCTGCAGTGCATCGCGCACCTCGTCCTCGATGTCCAGATTGAGTATCGCGTTGTGCAGGCTGCGACCGATCAGGAATTCCATCGACAGGTAACCGACGCGCCTTGGTCGTTCCGCCTGAAGGCGTTGCTGGGTCTCACGCCAGCGTGCGACCAGGCGGTCGCGCACCGACAGCGCCAGCGCCTCATACAGGTGACGGTGAGAGCCGCCGGGTGCATCGCGGGCCAGGGTCAGGCCATAGTGTCTCGCGACATCCTCTTCCAGCGTGCCTTCCAGCCGGTGTCTTAGTTCAGTGGCGTTCATGATTCTCTTTCACTGTCATCCGTCCTGTCGTTTGCCGTCAGCTGGCAGTATGCACGACGGCAGCTGCGCCTAGAAGCGCAATCTGCACGGAGGCCGGGGCAAGCCGCAGCGTCGTATCCAGGCGCGATCCGGCTCCGGCCGCGCTGTTGTCCGCAGTATCCGCGAACAGAATACGAGGCTCCGGCATGCCCTCGGGCAGCTGGTAGGTCACTGTATCTGCTCCGGCGTTGAGGGCAACCAGTATCGCCTCCTCGACGTGTTCTTCGGGATCACACTGCAGAAGTGCCATGAGCACGTCGCTGCGCTGCGGGTCTTCCCAGTGGGCCGCGGTCGCCCGCTGTCCATCGGCACCGAACCAGCGCAGGCACTGTCCGTCGATGTCGGGTACTGCGTGGCGGTAGCGGTCCGCGCGCAGCAGGGAACTGTGGGTGCGCAAAGCGATCAGCCGGCGCAGCAGTCCGCACAGGTCCGCGCCGTCGCCGCCGATCGCGGTCCAGTCCAGCCAGGTCAGTGGATTGTCCTGGCAGTAGGCATTGTTGTTACCCAACTGGCTGCGGCCGAACTCATCCCCGGCCTGCAGCATGGGCAGACCTTGTGAGACGGCGAGCGTCGCGATGGCGCTGCGTTGGCGCTGCCAGCGGCGGCGCTGAATATCGGGGTCGTCAGTCGGGCCCTCGATGCCCAGGTTGTCGCTGATGTTGTCGGCATGGCCGTCGCGGTTACCCTCGCCGTTGGCCTCGTTGTGGCGCTGCCGGTAGCTGACCAGGTCGCGCAGGGTCAAGCCGTCGTGACTGCATAGATAGTTGACGCTGTCTGTGGGTCCGCGGGTGCCGGGGCCGAACAGATCCTCCGAGCCGGTCAGGCGCCGCCCCAGTTCGGGCAGCTGACCGCTGTCGCCGCGCCAGAAGCGCCGCAGGCAGTCACGGTAGCGGTCGTTCCACTCACTCCAGCCCCCGGGCAGATTCCCGAGCTGATAGCCGTCCGGCCCGAGGTCCCAGGGCTCGCCAATCAGCTTGCAGCGCCGCAGTGCGGGGTCGCTGTTGATAGCGTGCAGGAGCGGCGCATCGGGGCGATAGTGGCTGTCCTCGCGACCGAGTACCGGTGCCAGGTCAAAGCGGAAGCCGTCGACATCCATTTCCCGGGCCCAGAAGCGCAGGCTGTCGAGTATCATGCGGCGCACAATGGGATGACCGGTGTTCAGCGTGTTGCCACAGCCGGTATCGTTGACATAGCGGCGCGGCTGGTCGGTCAGTAGCCGGTAGTAGCTGCGGTTGTCGATGCCGCGCAGGCTGAGCGTCGGCCCCAGTTCGTCGCTTTCCGCGCTGTGGTTGTAGACCACATCGAGAATGACCTCGAGGCCGGCATCGTGAATGGCGTCCACCATGGCACGAAAGCCGGCGGGGCCGGCACTGCCAGTGTAGGCCGGGTGCGGCACGAAGAAGGCCAGCGTGTTGTAGCCCCAGTAGTTACTCAGATGGCGGCGGTGCAGCGCATGCTCGTCTATATAGGCATGCACCGGCAGCAACTGCACCGCCGTCACGCCCAGCGCGCGCAGATACTCCAGGCTCGCCGGGTGGGCCAGTCCCGCGCAGGTGCCGCGCAGCGATGCCGGAATATCGGGGTGCAGGCGCGTGAAGCCGGCGAGGTGCAGCTCATAGAGCCAGCTGTCCGCGACCGGCCTGCCGGGGCGACGACTGCCCCCGGGTGTGGCGGCTTCCGTGACGACAGCCTTGGGCATGTAGGCGCTGTTGTCGCTGTCGGAGAATGACAGATCGGCCTCCGGGTGGTCGTGCTGATAGCCAAAGTGGCTGTCGTGCCAGGCGAATTCACCGCGCAGCGCCCGCGCGTAGGGGTCCAGCAGCAGCTTGTTGGGGTTGCAGCGCAGTCCCGATTCCGGCTCGTAGGGTCCATATACCCGGTAGCCGTAGCAGGTGCCTGCGCCGGCGCCAGCGAGAAAGCCGTGCCAGATATCGCCGTCGCGCGACTCGAGCTGATAGCGTTGCGTTTCCGTTACGCCATCGGCAGCGTACAGGCAAAGCTCCACCGCGTCGGCAGCGGCAGAAAACAGGGCAAAATTGCAGCCCTCTGCGTGCGCGGTAGCGCCAAGCTCGCCGCTGTCGCCGGCGGGCAGCGCCCTGGAAGACGTATTTCTGCTGTCTGCGGTCATGTGGTCCCCATCTGCACCGGACTGCTGCTGTGGCCAAACTCGTTTACCATGCGCTACTCGGGTTTCCCGGACGAAAGTGGTACCGGCATTATGCAGCCAGAACAGACACAGGCGAAGTCAGGCAATACGCGGGAGCGGGAAGACCGCCCACGATCTGCCAGTGTGCTGACAGAGCGTGCCGGCGGGGTATTGCTGCACATCACCTCGTTGCCCTCACCCTGGGGTGTCGGCGATGTCGGCGCCTGTGCCCGCGAGTTCGTCAGCCGACTGCGGCGCGCCGGACAGCGGTATTGGCAGGTGTTGCCCCTGAATCCCGTTGACGCTATCGCGGATGAGTCGCCTTACTTCAGCAGCAGCGCAATGGCCGGTAATCCACTGCTGCTGGAGCTGCAGGGGCTGGTCGAGGACGGCCTGCTGAGCCCCGCTGAAGTGACAGCGCCGGTTGCCGAGGATACCGGACATGTAGATTATGCCCGCGCCAGGGCGCTTAAATATCCCCTGCTGGAACGTGCCCAGCGGCGTTTTGGCGAGCGCGGCGAGTCAGCAGAGTATGTGGCGTTCTGCCAGCGCGAGGCCTATTGGCTCGAGGACTATGCCCTGTTCAGCGCGATCAAGAGCGAACACGCCGGCGTCTGGAGCGACTGGCCGCGCGGTCTGCGCGACCGCGAACCCGAGGCGCTTGCCGGGGTTCGCGCGCGACTGGCGCCCGTAATCGCGCGCGAGAAACGCTGGCAGTTCTTTTTCTTCTCGCAATGGGGGAGACTGCGGGCGCACGCCGCCGCAAATGGCGTTCTGCTGTTCGGGGACACACCGATCTATGTGAGTTTCGACAGCGCGGACGTCTGGGCCCATCCCTGCCTGTTTCAGCTCGATGCCGAGCAGCGGCCGCTGGCGGTATCCGGTGTGCCGCCGGACTATTTCAGTGCCACGGGACAGCTCTGGAACAACCCGCTGTACGACTGGGAGACTCTGCAGGCATCCGGCTATCGCTGGTGGCGCGAGCGGATGGCAGCCCTGCTGCGCCGCTTCGACCTGGTGCGCATCGACCACTTTCGCGGTCTCGCGCAATACTGGTCTGTCCCGGTGCACGCCGAATCCGCTATCGACGGCGAATGGCGTGATGTGCCGAGCGAAGATCTGTTCGATACGCTGATTCGCGAGCTCGATGCCTTTCCGGTGGTAGCGGAAGATCTGGGCACGATCACGCCCGACGTTATCGCGCTCCGCGAACGCTACGGCATTCCCGGCATGCTGGTGCTGCAGTTCGCGTTTGGCGACGACCACGCGGATAACCCCTATCTGCCGGAAAACCACGAGGAAAACGCCATCGCCTACCTCGGCACCCACGACAACGACACCGTGCTGGGCTGGCTGCAGACCGAGGTAGACGCGGCGGCGAGAGAGCGCCTGTGCCGCTACATCGATTGCGCCGGCGACGATCCCGCACTCGTCTCCCGGCTTATATCACTGCTGCTGTCATCTCAGGCGCGGGTCGCTATCGTCACCGCGCAGGACCTGTTGGTGCTGCCCGGCTCGGCGCGCATGAACAATCCCGGCCAGCGCGGCGGTAACTGGCGCTGGCAGCTGACGTCCGCCCAGTGGCAGGCGCTCACGCTGGACTCTCTAGGTGCCCTTGCGTGGGAGACGGACCGCTTTGTGGGGACAGGTCCGGGTGGCAGCTAGTC
>CAYFVJ010000195.1:0-4615 GCA_964346555.1 uncultured Alteromonadaceae bacterium
GGCGCTTGTTTCGAGTAAATGATGTTCTGCTTCTGGCTAGCTTTTTTTTCTTGGGCTGATATTTTAAAGTTAAAATTTTCGTCCCGCGGACAGAGGTCTGATCCATGTGGAAACCATCGCAGCGAATCAAGTACACCGCCGTCGAGGACGAATGGCCGACACGCGAAGAGGTGCAGTCGAGCCGGCTGTTTTCATCGGTGCCGCTGGGGCCGATGCAGCTTGAGCAGCGTACCTGGGTGCCCGCGATGGTGCCCTGGCGCTCCAACGAAGAGGGGGAGGTTACAGACGATGTCCTGGAGTGGTATGCACGTTTTGCGCAGGGTAAGCCGGGCGCTATTGTCGTGGAGGCGACCGGCGTGCGCGATGTCCCCAGTGGCCCGCTGCTGCGCATCGGGCACGATCGCTGCATCGAGGGGCTGTCGCGGCTGGTAGACACCGTGCGCGAGGCGAGCGGGGGCAGGACGCGGCTGCTGATACAGCTCATCGACTTCCTGACCATCCGTCGCCGCCCACAGCGCGAGAAGTTCCTGCGGCGTTTTCTCCCTATCACCGACGCTCACCGCCGCGCCCTGGATATGCCGGATGCCGCAGAGTCAGCCGTGCGTGAGGCTCTGGTAGCGCTGTCCGACGAAGAGCTGGAGAGCCTGCTGGCGCCACGCGAGTGGGAGGACCTGCAATACGGCTATCGCGAGCGCGTGACAGACGTCCAGGTCCCCGCAGTCGCTGAGCTGCCACAGACCCTGCCCGGACTCTTTGCAGACGCCGCGTCCCGTGCGCAACAGGCGGGCTTTGACGGCGTGGAACTGCACTATGCACACGCGTACACCATGGCGTCATTCCTGTCGGCAACCAACACCCGCGAGGATGGCTATGGTGGTTCACGTGAGCACCGGGTGCGCCTGCCGCTGGAAGTGTATCGACGCGTGCGCGAAGCGACCGGCGATCGTTTCGCGGTGGGCTGCCGCTTCCTCAGCGACGAGATCATCGAAGGTGGCAGTGGCCTGGACGATGCCCGCTATTTCGGCCGCTGTTTCGCCGGGGCGGGTATGGACTTCCTGTCTCTGTCACGTGGCGGCAAGTTCGACGATGCGAAGCGCCCCAAGGTCGGCTGGGCGGCCTACCCTTACACCGGGCGCAGCGGCTACGAATGCATGCCCGGATATATTTCCGACGAGCAGGGTCCTTTCGAGCGTAACGTTTCACCGGTCGCGAGCATTCGTCAGGATCTGCGAGCCTCAGGTTTCGAGATACCGCTGGTGGTTGCCGGTGGAATATTTGGTTTTGCCGCTGCCGAACGCATCCTGGCAAACGATGAGGCCGATGTTATCGGCCTGGCGCGGCAGGCGCTGGCAGATCCGGACTGGTTCGAGAAAGTCCGCACTGGCCAGGGCGCCGATGTGCGCGTCTGTCGCTACAGCAACTACTGTGAAGGCCTCGACCAGAAGCACAAGCAGGTGACCTGCGAGCTATGGGATCGCGAGGGGCTCGATGAGCCCGGGGTCAGCCTGAGTCGTGACGGCAAGCGGCGCATGGTCGCACCGCGCTGGACGCCGCGTTCCCAGAGCTGATCAGGCTCCGAATTCTCACTCCGGGGGCGGAAAGCGCTCATAAAAACCGGGGTTGACCGGCGGCAGTTGGCCGTTGGCGCCCTCGAGGTTCGTTGTGATGTAGGTGATGGAGTCCGTGGCCAGGCGCCGGTACATGTCTGCCGTGATGGCGAGGGCACTGGCTCCGGGCCATCCGGGAGGCAGCAGCTCCTCGGGCAGCGGCGTGTCTTGCAGCAACACGCGCCGGTAGTCGTGTAAGAGCAGTGTCCGCAGTATAAAGGCGCTTTCCGGCTCCAGGCGCGCCGCCCCGGTCAGCCACCGGTGCACTGGCTGGTACACTTCCAGAAAGCTGCGATAGGCGGCCTCTGTCTCCTCCAGCTGCCAGCACTCTTTCACGGTCGCGCGAAGAGAGTGGCGCGCGGCGAGCTCCGAGCTGGTGGCGTCGAACAACAGTACACTGTCGGTCGCATCGAATTCCTCCAGTGTCTCGCGCAGGGCACGCCCTGGCTTGCCTGGTTTTGCGAACGTGCCGCCGGCGATACCCCGGAATCCCTGCCAGGCGAGACTGCGCCGGAAGTCCTCCCGGTCCTCATCGGCGATGCCCACCGGAATCAGCAGTTGCCAGTGCCCTTCCCAGTGCGTGTCCTCGGTTGCATAGATACGCCGTGCGGCACGCTGGTATTCCGCGCTACCGTGTGCTGTAAAGCGGTAGTAGCTGCGCCTGCCTGCCCGCTCTGCCTCCAGCCAGTTTTCCTGGGCGAGGCGAAACACAGAGGTCCGCACAAGGCGTTCATTGATACCCAGCTTGGCCAGGGTGCGCACGACGCTGCCCAGCCAGATGACCTGTCCGTGCTGGGAAACCACGTCGCCGAACAGCGTGATAATCAGCGACTTGACCCGCATGGGTCGGTTGCTGCGAAAGCTGGCCAGTACGCGCTGCACCGGTTGCGGATGTGTCACGCCGTTCTCCCGACACTTGCTGTCAAGTGATACACAAATATTGATAATATCTTTTACATAGTATTATATTGATGAATATGCCGACAGCGCCTATAGGAGATAATAATGCGCCACCGCCCCTGCCTTGAGCCCTTGCACGACATTGAGCGCGCAAGCCTGGACGAACTGCAGAATCTACAGCTGTACCGGCTCAGGAACACCCTCGCACACGCCTACGCCAGTTCACCGGTCTATCGCGCGAAGTTCTCTGCGGCCGGCGTGCATCCCGACGACCTGGTCTCTCTGCATGACCTCTCCAAGTTCCCTTTTACCACCAAGAGCGATTTGCGCGACAACTACCCCTTCGGCATGTTCGCCGTGCCGATGGAGCAGGTGGTACGCGTGCATGCCTCCAGCGGTACCACCGGCAAGCCAACCGTGGTCGGCTACACCCAGAGCGATATCGATGTGTGGTCGTCCGTCGTCGCGCGCTCGATTCGCGCTGCCGGCGGTACTGCGGCGGACAAGGTCCACGTGGCCTACGGATATGGTCTGTTCACCGGCGGGCTGGGTGCGCATTACGGTGCCGAGCAGCTAGGTTGCACCGTTATTCCCATGTCGGGCGGACAGACCGAAAAGCAGGTGCAGCTCATCCGTGACTTCGACCCGGACATCATCATGGTGACGCCCAGCTACATGATGAACCTGGCCGACGAGATGGCCCGGCAGGGAGTTGAGCCGGGTGAATTGTCCCTGCGCGCGGGTATTTTCGGCGCCGAGCCCTGGACGGATGCGATGCGCCGCGATATGGAAGCGCGGCTGAATCTGGACGCCGTCGACATTTACGGCCTGTCCGAGGTCATGGGGCCGGGTGTGGCGCAGGAGTGTATGGAAACAAAAGATGGGCCGACGATATGGGAGGACCACTTCTATCCCGAGGTGATCAATCCGGATACCGGGGAGGTGCTCGATGACGGTGAGGAAGGTGAGCTCGTGTTCACCAGTCTGACCAAGGAGGCGATGCCGGTAATCCGCTACCGCACGCGGGATCTCACGCGTCTGCTGCCCGGCACTGCAAGGACCATGCGGCGCATGGCCAAGATTACCGGGCGCAGCGATGACATGCTGATTGTCCGCGGTGTCAACGTTTTCCCGTCACAGATCGAGGAACAGCTGCTGGCGGTCACGGGGCTTTCCCCGCACTACTTCATCGAGGTGAGCCGGGACGGCCACCTCGATACCGTCGAGGTCCATGTCGAGATGGCGGTGGAATCATCGTCCAGCGAGATGACTGCGGCGGTGACTTCCCTGCAGCACCACATCAAGTCGTATATCGGCATTTCTGCCGCCGTAAAACCGCATGCCCCCGGCGCGATTCCGCGCTCTGAAGGCAAGGCCAGGCGGGTTTTCGACAAGCGCCGCTGATGCAGTCGCCCAGTGCGCCTTCAATATCAGGTTGAGGACGTACTAACGCTGCTCATCCAGCCCGGCAAAGCTGGCGCCATCGGCGGCCAGCCTCGCCAGCAGCGGCGCCGGCTCCCAGCAGTCATCCCCGGTCTGCGACTGCAGCCGCCGGATGCGGTCGAGAACTTCCGGCAGACCGAGGCTGTCGGCATAGAACATCGGGCCGCCACGCCAGCGCGGGAAGCCGTAGCCATTGAGGTAGACGACGTCAATGTCGCTCGCCCGCGCGACGATACCATCTTCGAGAATTTGCGCACCTTCATTGACCAATGCCAGTACCAGTCGGTCGATAATCTCGCTGTCGTCGATGGCGCGCCGCGTGACGCCCCAGTGCGCCGCGGTATCCAGGAGCAGGGACTCGACCTCGGGATCGCTCTCCCGGCTCCGCGTCTCACCGCCGTAGCGGTAGTAACCAGCGCCGGTCTTCTGGCCAAGTCGGCCGCGCTCCACCAGGGCATCGGCAAGGGCGAACTCGCGCTGGCTGCCGGCCTCGATGCCCTGGTTGCGCCGTGCGCGATAGCCGATATCCAGGCCGGCCAGGTCGCCGACCGCGAGGGGGCCCATCGCCATGCCCCAGGACTCCATCGCGTTATCCACCTGGCTCGGCGTTGCCCCCTCGAGGAGTAGAAGCTGTGCCTGACGAGCGTAGACCTGCAGCATGCGGT
>CAYFVJ010000196.1:0-4594 GCA_964346555.1 uncultured Alteromonadaceae bacterium
TCGCAATGAGATTCTTATCCCGGTAGCGGTGCCGGCATCTGGCGAGTAGCGCATTTTACTCCTCAACAGATGGGCATCAGTCAATGAAAATCACATCCTGGAACGTCAACGGTCTGCGCGCCATCGTCAAGAAAGGTTTTGCCGAGTCGCTGCATGCCCTGCAGACCGATGTGCTGTGTCTGCAGGAAACCAAGGCGCAGGACGACCAGGTTGCCGCCGCGCTGGAGGGCCTGGACGGTTATCACGTATTCAGCACGTCCGCTGTGCGCAAGGGTTATTCCGGCGTGGCCATCCTGACACGGGACGAACCGATTTCTGCGCAGGCGGGTATCGGCGTTGAAGTGCATGACCAGGAGGGCAGGGTGCTCACCGCGGAGTTCGAGAGTTACTATCTGGTTACCGTCTACACGCCCAACTCGGGCAGTGAGCTCGCGCGCCTGGATTACCGACAGCGCTGGGACGCCGATTTTCTGGCTTTCATTAAAAGGCTGGAGAAAAGCAAGCCGGTCCTCATGTGTGGCGACCTCAACGTGGCCCACCGGGATATCGATCTGGCCCGCCCCAAGGCCAATTACAACAAGACGGCGGGTTATATGCAGGAAGAAATCGACGGCCTGGATAAGCTGATCGGCAGCGGTTTTATCGACACCTTCCGCCACCTTCACCGCGATGAAGTCAAATACAGCTGGTGGAGCTACCGCGCCGGAGCGCGCGGCAAAAACATCGGCTGGCGCATCGATTATGTTCTCGGCACAGACAGGCTGGTCGAGGACCACGTTGTCCGGGCGGAGATTCACAATGACATTATGGGATCGGATCACTGTCCGGTGTCGGTAACGCTGTGACCGCCCAGGAACGCAGAGCACGCGGGCGATCGTCTCTTTTTATCGAGTATGCGACACTCAATCACCTAACGCCGCGCGATCCAGGCCAGCTGCTGCCAACCGATGCGAAGCCAGATTACATTCTTTTTTCAGACCATGCGTGCCAGTCTGCGGGATCTGGCGCCGACATTCATTGTCATCGCATTCTTTCAGCTGGTGGTCCTGCAACAGCCGCTGCCGGACATCATGGCGCTGGCGTCCGGTGCCGTACTGGTCGTGGTGGGCCTCACCCTGTTCGTGATGGGCCTTAAGCTCGGTTTGTTTCCCATGGGTGATTCCATGGCCCACAGCCTTGTCCGTAAAAATAGCCTGTTCTGGCTGCTGGCTTTCGCCTTCGCCCTTGGCTTTGGCACCACGGTCGCCGAACCAGCCCTCATCGGCGTGGCCGGGGAGGCCGCTGATGTGGCCGCTGACGCCGGCCTCATCGCGGCGGACGCCACGTCTGTACAGTCCTACGCCACAAACCTGCGACTGACCGTCGCGCTCGCTGTCGGCCTCGCCATTCTGCTCGGCGTCGTGCGCATTGTCCGCGGCTGGCCCCTGCATTATCTGGTCATCGGTGGTTATCTTGGCGTTGTCGTCATGACCCGCTTAGCGCCCCCGGAGATCATCGGCATCGCTTACGATACCGGCGGCGTCACCACTTCGACCATTACCGTGCCCCTGGTGACTGCTCTGGGGGTGGGGCTGGCCTCCACCATCGAGGGGCGCCACCCGGTCATCGATGGCTTCGGCCTGATTGCATTCGCCTCCCTCACCCCGATGATCTTCGTCATGGGGTACGGAATCATGCTGGCATGAACCTGGCCGCGATTCTGCTCGACATGCTGCAGCAGACTTTACGCAACGTTGTACCCATCGCCGCGGTCCTGATCGGATTCCAGCTGCTGGTGCTGCGCCGGCGTATACCCGATCTGCGCCGGGTACTGCTGGGTTTTGTCTACGTGATTTTCGGCCTGGCTTTGTTTCTCAAGGGCCTGGAACTTGCGCTATTTCCATTGGGCAAGCTGATGGCGGCACAGTTAAGTGCCCCGGAATTTGTGTTTGGCGGCAGCCAGACCCTGCCGCAGTCCGGCTGGCAGGACTATTACGCGGTCTACTTATTTGCCTTTTGCATCGGCTTTTCCACCACGATCGCCGAGCCCTCGGTGATTGCCGTCGCGATGAAGGCCGAGCAGGCCTCAGGCGGCGCCATTCGCGTTACCGGATTGCGCGTAGCGGTTGCGCTGGGCGTGGCGTTCGGCATCGCTCTCGGCACTTTCCGTATTGTCACCGGCACCGCGCTTGAGCACTATATTATTATCGGCTATCTCATCGTGCTTGTGCAGACGGCATCTGCTCCCAAAAATATCGTGCCCCTGGCCTTTGACTCTGGCGGCGTAACCACTTCTACAGTTATCGTGCCGCTGGCAGCGGCACTGGGGCTGGGCCTGGCGAGCAACATACCCGGCCGCAGCACGGCCCTGGACGGCTTTGGCCTGATCGCCTTTGCCAGCCTGTTTCCCATTATCTCGGTGCTTGCCTATGCCCAGATCCGCGCGTTCACGCGCCACCGTCGTCGCCGGGACGGGGCAGCAGGGAAACGGGAGCGGGATGCAGGTGAGTGATACGCGGAAACCATGCGCATCGAGCTGACCATCACACTGGCTGCCAGCAGTGCCAGCAATGCGACCGTGGCGTCCGGCGACAGCCGCACAAAGATTATCCCCGTTGTGTGGTTTTTTTTCATCGCATTTTTTTTGGCACCTTCTTCCCATTCGAATGAAGAAGTGACGGTCAGTGCCATAGACGAGCTCGGGACGGTTGATCTGGTTGCGGGCGGCCATGTCCGGTATCTGCACGACTCTCAGAGCCAGCTAACGGCAGTAGATTTGCTGGCACAAGCTGACAGTCCGCCGGGATTTCAATACCTTAACCAGGGTCAGACCAATATAGGTTATCGCTCCGGTCCCATCTGGGGTCGTTTCACGCTGTCCAACGACACCAGTGAGGACCAGGAGTTCTGGCTTGCGCTTTCTACTCCCCGGACCGAGCGCACTGCCGTCTATTACCCCGCCCCAAATGAGTCTCTGACCATCTCAAGGAGCGGTTCCGCGCTGCCACTATCGCTGCGCTCGATGCCGGTACGAGACCACGTGTTTTCTATCCCTCTAGCGCCAGGCGCGAGCTTGCCGGTGGCAATCTCCATTCAAAGTGGAACCTCGGTGTCACTGCGGGCGGATCTTTGGCAACCGGGCCACTATCTGGTTCACGCCGCCCGCGGAGAGCTGGTGCGTAACCTGATCAATGGGGTCAATCTGGCTCTGCTCGTGTTCGGCATTCTTCTGCTAGTGGTCACCCGGGACCGTCTTTTCTTCCTATTCAGCGCTTATGTGCTGTCTTTTTCTCTGTATGTTCTATCCATCAACGGTCAGGCCAAAGTGCTGTTATGGCCGGAGTCCGGCGCGTGGGGCGCCCAGGCTATCGTATTTTTCGCCTGCCTGAGCCTGATTTTCCTGATTGCGCTCGTGCGCGGCCTTCTGGAGAGCCGGCGTCCTCTGCCGCGACTCGTGCGAGGCTTTTTCCAAGTGAAGCAAATGGCGTCCCTGATTATCGCCCTCGGCGTTTTCTGGTTGCCCTACCGCTATGGAGGAATTGGCAGCACCGTAATCTGGCTGGCTTTCTCGACAGCGGTGCCGCCACTGGCGGCCCTTCGTTGGGTCCAGGGTCAGCGGGAGGCCCGCATCGTTCTGCTCGGTTGGGGTGTGTTTTTTTTCTTCGCGGTACTCTTTTCGCTGGAGACATTCGGGGTCATTCCAGGCTTCGGTGCGGCGGTGTATCTGCATTTTTCCATGGTGGGGCTATCCCCGGTCATGGCGCTGGCGCTGAGCGATCGGCTACGGCAGCTGCGCCGGGAGCGGAGCGAGGCGCAGCATCGCGCGATACAGGTCGAGCAGGAGAGCCGCAAGAAACTCGAGGCAAAGGTCGAGGAGCGGACCCGAAAGCTGGCGATAGCAAAAAAACAGGCAGAAGAGGCCAATGCGCGAAAATCAGATTTTCTTGCCGTGGCCAACCACGAATTGAGAACGCCCCTCACCACGATTCTGGGCTCGCTGGAGCTCATGGCAAAACAGCCAGCGGCGCAAGCCCAGGCGACACTGGTGGATTCGATTCGCCTGGCGGGGACGCATCTGCAGGCGCTGATCGACAACGTGCTGGATTTCACTCGGCTCGAGGCCGGATCGCCACAGGCGGGGCGGCGTCCCTTCCAGCCAGCGGTGCTCGCAGAGGAGGCAGCGGCCCCGTTTCTGGCCCTGGCCGAGGGGCGCGGGCTGCGTTTTGTTCGTTCTGTGCCCGAGGAGACACCCTGGGTCCAGGGCGATGCGGATCGACTGCGACAGGTGCTCATCAATCTGCTGAGCAACGCGTTCAAGTACACCGCCAGCGGCCGGGTCGCACTGGAACTGACGCTGAGTCCCGGTGCAAAATCTGATCAAGTTCAACTGCACTGGGTGGTTGAAGATACGGGGATGGGTATCCCCTTGGCGATGCAAAACGACCTTTTCGAACCGTTCAAGCGACATCAGCCCGGCGCCCGCGCGGCCGCGGAAGGCATCGGGCTGGGACTCCCCATCAGCCAGTCCATCCTGCAGGGCATGGGTTCGGCATTGACTCTCGACATCAGCCCGGCGCCCGCGCGGCCGCGGAAGGCATCGGGCTGGGACTCCCCA
>CAYFVJ010000197.1:0-4552 GCA_964346555.1 uncultured Alteromonadaceae bacterium
TACTCGGCAATTGCGACACGTTCCTCGCCATTGAGCCCCGCTGCCTGCGGCCGCATCACGCCGTCGTCGAGCGCCCGCATTACCGTGCGTGCCGACATGAGTTGCAGCATCGTCTTCTCCGGCGCCTTCTTGACGGCGCCGTCGTGACAGTTTGCGCAGTGCTGTTCATAGAGCACCGCACCCGGTTCAGCAGATGCCATACCCGACACTGCCAGCATGCATCCCGGCAGCGTTATGATGCGCAAGAGGAACAGCGCAGCGGCCGCTCGGGTGGCCGTACCTGATGTTTTTGCGTTCATGGATAAATGTTCTCTAATGAGTAATTACGCTTGTTGCCAGGTGCCAGCACGCGCGCGTCAGTTAAATGTGCCAATGCCGCTACGGGCCTTCAGTCATCGCCTGATCCTTCGGCAGTCACGCGGAATCCCAGCCGCGGAAAGTGAACTACGACTGCTCCAGCGCGTGGATCGTCACGGGAGATCGAGATGCCATCGAGACTGAGTGCCAACAGAGCGCCATGCACCGGGTCGCGTCCGTAGTCCTCGGCAGCTACGCTAACGCGATCGCCCTGTGCCAGACGCGGCCACGCATGTGGCATGACGCCCGGTGCTGGATCAGCCTCGCCCGCCCGGGCTTGCGCCAGCGCATCGTCGGCGTCCATCTCATGCCGGTGACCGTGGCCCAGCTCGGCAACGCGCGCGGCCCAGGCGCGTACTCCCGGCAGCGGAGTCAACAATTCGTCCGCACCACGGATGTTCCCCTGGCACATCCAGACAGGATTATAACAGGCGAGATCGGCCCAGCTGACGTCATCGCCGAGGAGCCAGGGTCTGCCATCACCCAGCATCTGCTCAAGCTGCTGGAGTCCCGCCGTGAACTGCGCATAAAAGCGATCTGTCGGCGCCTGCAGATCCTGCTCGTCGAGAAAATCAAAAAAAGCCAGCCGGTCCTTCAGCACAGGCTGTGGCAAATCCGTGTTTGTGCTCATGGACAGCGCCGCGCCCGGAGGGAACAGGAACTCATCACTCCAGCGAGCCAGCGCCAGGGCGAGTCCGGTTGTGCCCTCGGGAAACAGCGGCGGTGACGGCTGCCGTTTCTCCAGCTCCAATGCTATACGTCGGGTATCGCAGTAGACATCCGCGCCGATCTGCAGTACCGGCGTCTTGCGGTAACCGCCCGTCAGTGCCGTGAGGTCTGGTTTAGGCATGATCATCGGGATCTGTACCGACATCCAGTCCAGATTTTTCAAGCCAAGCGCCAGACGTACTCTTTCTGCAAACGGCGAGGGGTCGAAGTGATGCAGTATCAAGTCGCTCACTGCCTGTCTCCATGCGGCCCTCGGCCGCTTGACCTGCTGCTGGTCATTCCTACCAGCCGAAGTCGACGCCCGCCTCGACGCCGAACGTTGTTGGCTGACCGTAGAACGACATAACCCAGAGATTCGCTACCGGCAGTTCGCCGAGACGATACTCCTCATCGGTCAGGTTCTTGCCGAATGCGCGCACCCACCATTTGCCTTCATCAGGCCGGAAGGTGACCGAGGCATTGATCAGTGTGCGGTCATCGGTGATGCCATCCGGCGTATTCGGTACCGATGTGTAGGCGTATACGGCCTCGTCGACGTAGTTCACGTTCAGGTTCCAGTCGGCGCGTCCCGTCAGCAGGCGATGATCGTAGAGAAAATCGAGGTTGTAGGTCCATTCCGGCGCCCGCGCGACCTCGTTGTTGCTGAGATCCGTATCGATCTCGCCGTCGAAATCAGTGTCAGCCTGAAACTCTTCGAACTCCGTATCCAGCCAGCCCAGGCTGCCCTTGATGAGAAAGTTGTCGCTCACCCGCCATATGCTTTCAAACTCGAGCCCGTAGGCCTGAATCTCTGCCGCGTTGAAGAAACGCGTTTCCTGGAAGGTGCTGTCGATTACGCCGTCGCCATCGCGGTCGGCCGTGATCTCCGCCAGAAGCTGCTGCTGTGAGTCATCGTAAATAACGTAGAATCCCGTCAGGTTTGCACGCAGGGCGTTGTCAAACCACTCGGTACGCACGCCGAGCTAAAAAGAACCCGCGGTTGGAGGATGGGTGGGCCGGGCCTGCAGAGGCTCGGTGGGGTGGCCGCGGGGGCGGGTCTGGTCGTTGTAACCGCCGCTCTTGAAGCCGCGGGCATAGGTGCCGTATACATACACATCGTCGGTGGCCTGGTACCCGAGGTTGAGGCGCCAGGTGGGTTCGTCCCAACTTTCGTCATCGCGGACTACGCCGGCCGGCCAGCGCTCGAAATCTGCCGCATTCAGAGGTTCACCCAGTTCGCGCCAGGTAAAGTTCGGATCGAAGCCGCCGCCCAGCGCCTGAACGAAGACCTGGTTGCGCCCGGTCCATTCCTTTTCCTCCTGCGTGTAGCGCAGGCCGGCGCCGAGGGTCCAGCGGTCGCCGAACTGCCAGGTGCCATCCAGATAGATCGCGACGGACTCACCGTCCTGTGCATTGGCCAGCACCTGGGGATTGTTGTTAAAAAATAGCGGGTCGCCAAAAAGTGCCGCGGAGTCCAGCGTCATGTCGACGAACCCGAGTACCTGTGAGACCGCAAACTCCGTCTCATCCTTCTGGTAAAAACCGCCGGCGACCCAGTTGAACGAGCCAGGCAGGTCCGACGCGATACGCAGCTCGAGTTGCGTCGTTTCCCTCTCATCCTGCCGGGTGGCGTCGAACAGCGACACCGGTCCGACTTCGCCGGTATAGGTGTTCGCCAGCCATGAATCGGTCTCGCGGTGCCCGGCAAAGGCAGTCAGGGTGTAGCTGTCATTGAACTCCCAGTCGACGTTCAGGTAGAAGCCGTCGACGTCGATTTCATGACCGCGCTCATCCATCTGCAGTAAAACATCGTCGCGATTGGTTACGCCCGCGCGGTCGACGGCGTCACCGCCTTCCCGAGCCGTGAAACCCAGGGCGTTGAACACGAAGCCGCCGGGCGGCGTATCGTTTACGGCCGGCGGCGTGTCGCCGTCATCGCGAACCATCTCGTACGCGAGGTTAATGTCGAGCTCGTCAGTGGGTTGCCAGCGCAGCTTGAAACGTCCGGAAATAGCATCAGCGCCGCCAATGTCGCTGCCATCGCCGCGCCCGGTTGCCCCGACCAGTGGGTGGTTGACTCCGAAGTCGGCGACCGGACCGAACTCGGCACTGTTTTCATAGTAGCCATCGGAATTCTTTGACAGGATGGCAGCCCGGAAGGCCGCCGTCTCGCCCAGCGCGACGTTGCCGATCGCCCGGCCTTCGTAGCGGCCGAATTCGGCTACCTGGCCGCGTAGCGAAAGCGTATTGCTATTCAATTCCGGACGGCGAGTCTTGACGTTGATGACGCCACCGGTCGTGTTCTTGCCAAACAATGTTCCCTGAGGGCCGCGCAGGATCTCGATATTCTGTATATCCAGCATTTCTATATTGGCTGTCTGTATATGCGGAATGACGAAGTCATCCACCGTGACGCCCACCTGATTTTCGAAGTACAGAATGATTCCGTTCTGCCCGACACCGCGAATGGCGAAGTTGGCTGAATTAAACCCCGGCTGCTTGCCGTTGACTACATTGGGCGCATAAACGAGGACGTCGCCCAGATCCTGTGGAATAAGGCGATCTACCTCCGCGCCGGTAACGGCAGTCACCGCGACCGGAGTTGTTTGTACATCGGTTTCTGCCCGGCGCGTCGCCGTGACCAGTACCTCTTCAAGTGCGGGCTGACTCTGCGCGAGAGCCAGTGATCCCGGCAGTACCAGTGGCAGCGAAAGCGCCGCGATGCTGCTACGCAGGCCCCGCGAGCGGCGTGTATTGCCTGCGGGGTCACTGAAATAGACTGTTTTCATTATTGCGTCCTCTTTGCGTGTTTTTGTGTCGTCTGGCTTGGTGCCTCGCGATGATTGCCTGCTCTCTTACAAGTGGTTTCCTTCTTCCAGCCGCCTCTCAAGCTCCACGTGGAAGTGGCGAAGTCGCTGCTCCTGCTCGCCCCAGAGCTGGCCGTCAAAGCCACGGGAGCGCATGCCGGCCTGCACGATAGGCAGCAAAGATGCATCCTGGCTGAGCACCAGCCCGAGTTGGGGATCCTCCTCGATGCTATAGTGTTCCGTGGCCGGCCGGGTGGCCCCGGTGACGTCCGTGCTCTCCGGCAGACCCATCCAGTCCGGCGGACAGTAGCTCGGGTCATCCGCCGGGAAGAGCAGTGTCATCGTGTCGTAGTAGAAACGCTGTGGATCGCTCTCGTGTGGCAGGAAGCGCATGAGAAAGATGGCCTCGGGATGACAACCAATCTGCACGTTGGGGAAAATGCCGGTTGCCCAGCTATCTGACAACTGACCATCGGTGAATCGTTCGTAGCCCAGCCCCAGGCGGTCGGAGCGCTCGCGCTTGCCGCGTTGGATCGCCCGGCGCACGTCGGCAGCAGTGCCATCGAAGTCGCCCGGATCAATGCCGGCGTCCTGCAACATGGCTTTCAGGCCGTCGTTTACAGTGTCCTGATCCGCCACGCGGGGGCTTGGTTCCCCTAGAGGCACTATCATGCGACTGG
>CAYFVJ010000198.1:0-4398 GCA_964346555.1 uncultured Alteromonadaceae bacterium
TTGCGGTCCGCGAGGGTGGCCGCACGGTGGGTGCCGGCGTGGTTGCGAAGATCCTCGAGTAATCAGAATAGCTCTGGGGACAGCTCCCGAGGGAGCTGACCCCAGGCGAATATGACGAGCCGAACGGTCCGTTAAGGGCGTTCGGCTTCGTTGTCTGTAACTGTGTTACAGGCCAGTAGCTCAACTGGCAGAGCAGCGGTCTCCAAAACCGCAGGTTGGGGGTTCGAGTCCCTCCTGGCCTGCCATTAATGGCAGGAAAAGCCGGTGCTTCAGTGTTGCCGGCGCGTTAAAGGAAGTGTGAATGAGTGTGGATGCGCCAGCCGGTCGCCTGGATACCTTGAAGTGGCTAGTTGTTGTGGCGCTGATAGCTGTTGCGGTGATCGGTAACAGCTATTTTTCGAACGAGTCCCTGCTGTATCGCGTGCTGGCGATTGTCGCCATAGCCGCAGTCGCGGGCTTCGTTGCCCTGCAGACTGCCAAGGGCGCTTCTTTCTGGGCGCTGGTCAAGGGCTCGCGGACGGAAATCCGCAAGGTTGTCTGGCCGACGCGACAGGAAACGGTCCAGACCACGCTCATTGTGGTCGCATTCGTTCTGGTGGTGGCTTTGATCCTGTGGGGGCTCGATTCCTTCCTGGGTTGGCTGGTGTCGCTGGTTATTGGGCTATAAGGGACAAAGGGTTAACCGATGGCAATGCGCTGGTACGTTGTACAGGCCTACTCCGGGTATGAGAAGAAAGTTGCTGCGGCGCTCAAGGAACGCATCGAGCTGCACGGTGTACAGGAGCAGTTCGGCGAGGTTCTGGTGCCGACGGAAGAGGTCGTCGAGATGCGTGCCGGCCAGAAACGACGCAGTGAGCGCAAGTTTTTCCCGGGCTACGTACTGGTACAGATGGAGCTCGATGACGATACCTGGCATCTGGTAAAGCAGACGCCGCGGGTACTGGGTTTCATCGGTGGCAACAAGGCTGATGCCCCCACGCCGATTACAGACAAGGAAGCGGCCAGCATACTGCAGCGCGTTGAAGAGGGCGTCGAGGCACCGCGGCCGAAGACGATGTTTGAGCCCGGTGAAATGGTGCGGGTTGTCGATGGGCCGTTCAATGATTTCAGCGGTGTGGTAGAGGAAGTCAATTATGAAAAGAGTCGGCTCAACGTCGCCGTGCTCATTTTTGGTCGCTCGACTCCGGTCGAGCTTGAATTCGGTCAGGTCGAGAAGTCCTGACCAGGGACGCGCCCGGTAATTACGGTGCGCAATAGGCAACGGGTGGTTTTTCAGTCACCCCGATGGGGAGCCGCGGCGGGTCTGAGAAGGCCCAAGGCGGCGTCTGAACCCGGGAGAAGGTAACATGGCAAAGAAAGTTCAGGCGTATATCAAGCTTCAGGTCGCCGCCGGCAAGGCCAATCCGAGCCCCCCCGTGGGTCCGGCGCTGGGTCAGCACGGCGTGAACATCATGGAATTCTGCAAGGCGTTCAACGCCGAGACGCAGGACCTTGAGCAGGGCCTGCCGATACCGGTCGTGATCACGGTCTACAGCGATCGCTCGTTCACTTTTATCAAGAAGACGCCGCCGGCATCAGTGCTGTTGCGCAAAGCAGCCGGCATAAGCAAGGGATCGGGTGAACCGAATACCAGCAAGGTTGGCAAGGTGACCCGGGCGCAGCTTGAGGATGTTGCCACGCAGAAGTGGCCCGATCTCACGGCGTCCGACATGGATGCCGCGGTGCGTACCATCGCGGGCAGCGCTCGATCTGCGGGGATTGATGTAGAGGGGGTGAATTAATGGCCAGGTTATCCAGGCGCGTGCGCGCGTTCAAGGAAAAAGTCGACCCGACCAGGGCTTATCCCTTATCCGAGGCGGTCACACTGCTGAAAGAGCTGTCCACGGCGAAATTCAACGAGACCGTTGAAGTTGCCGTCAAACTGGGCGTGGATGCGCGGAAATCCGATCAGGCGGTGCGCGGGGCCACCACGCTGCCGCACGGGACCGGAAGCGATGTTCGTGTGGCTGTATTCACCCAGGGAGATGCCGCGGAAAAAGCACAGGCGGCCGGCGCCGACCTGGTTGGCATGGATGATCTTGCCGATCAAGTCAAGGGTGGGATGATGGATTTTGACGTGGTGATTGCGTCTCCCGATGCGATGCGGGTCGTCGGTCAGCTCGGCCAGATTCTCGGTCCGCGGGGTCTCATGCCGAACCCGAAGACCGGGACCGTCACACCGGATGTCGAGACGGCCGTCAAGAACGCCAAGTCCGGACAGATGCGTTATCGCACTGACAAGAACGGCATTATCCACGGCGCCATCGGCAAAATCACTTTTGAGCCTGACGCCATTCGCGGCAATCTCGAGGCCGTACTGGCTGATCTGAGGAAGGCGAAGCCCTCGGCTGCCAAGGGTATTTATCTGCGCAAGATCACGCTGTCGACCACGATGGGGCCGGGCGTGACGATCGACCAGGGGTCGATAGCGGAAGCGTGATCACTGCGCACCGTCGGGTGCGCAGGGAGATGCGCCGGCCAGGGAGGGCGGTGCGTCGGCCGCGAGCCGGGAGTAACTTCCGGGTTCCGGCCAACTTTGAGGTCTTTGGACAATAGCGCTGACTTGCGTCTGCCAGCTACGAACTGAAGGCCATCAAAGACCGTAGGTGTCATGCGCGCGTTTTCGCGGGCCGGACCTAAAGAGCACGATTCGCTCGCCTACGCAGATGGTGGATACGTTCACCGGATACGTGGTTCACACAGAGGTGTGTGTCCCGAATGAAGCAATCCAGGAGTTATACCAGTGGCAATCGGACTCGAAGACAAGAAGGCGATCGTAGCTGAAGTTAACGGGACTGCCACCAATGCCTTGTCTCTTGTCGTTGCCGATGCGCGTGGCGTATCGGTAGACGGGATGACGACGTTGCGCCAGAAGGCGCGCGAAAGCTCAGTGACCCTCCGCGTTGTGCGGAACACGCTGGCACGGCGCGCTTTGCAGGGAACGGAATACGAATGCGTCGATGAAGCGCTTGTCGGTCCGTCCCTGTTCGGATTTTCCATGGAGGATCCGGGTGCCGCAGCGCGTCTGTTCAAGGAATTCGCCAAGGAGCACAAAAACTTCGAGGTGAAGGTATTGGCAGTTAGCGGTCAGATGCTGGGTGCTGAACAATTGGATGTGCTGGCCAAGCTGCCGACCCGCGATGAGGCGCTCTCCATGTTGATGAGCGTGATGCAGGCGCCGGCGACCAAGCTGGTACAGACAATGAACGAAGTACCCGGAAAACTGGCGCGCACACTGGCAGCAGTACGCGATCAGAAGCAGGCCGCATAAGCGCGCTATCAAGATTTCATAGTCAATCAGGAGTAGTAAAGTCATGGGCATGTCGAAAGACGATATTTTGAATGCAATCGCCGAAATGAGCGTCATGGAAGTGGTCGAACTCATCGACGCGATGGAAGAGAAGTTCGGTGTCACCGCGGCAGCTGCCGTGGCCGCAGCCCCGGCCGCTGGCGGTGGCGAAGCTGAACCGGTTGCCGAGGAGCAGACCGAGTTCGACGTTATTCTTACCAGCGCTGGTGAGAAGAAAGTCAACGTGATCAAGGTGGTTCGCGCAGTTACCGGTCTCGGTCTGAAAGAGGCCAAGGGCCTGGTCGACGGTGCACCGTCAGCGGTCAAGGAAGGCGCGTCCCAGGACGAAGCCGAAGACATCAAGAAACAGCTGGAAGAAGCCGGCGGTGCGGCGGAGCTCAAGTAAGCTTGTTGTCTGTCCGGTCAAACCGGATACGTGGGGCCGGTGGACTGATGTCCACCGGCCCCTTCCTGCTCGGGCAGGACTGATACGGGTGGTGATGTCCACCCTGTGGCGGCCCGCAAAGGGCTCATGAACCATCGGGCGGTGGTTCAAGGCTAAACACGCTGGGGAGTACAGATGACCTACTCATACACTGAGAAAAAACGCATCCGCAAAACGTTCGGCGCATTGCCGAAAGTGATGGATGTCCCTTATCTGCTTGCAACGCAGCTCGATTCCTATCGCAAGTTCACCCAGCATGATGTGCCAATGGAGGACCGGGCAGAGCTCGGACTGCACGCGGCCTTCAAATCCGTCTTTCCGATTGCCAGCTACAGCGGCAATGCGGCACTGGAATATGTGGATTACCGTCTGGGCACGCCGGTATTTGACGTCAATGAATGTCAGCTGCGCGGCGTGACCTATTCCTGCGCCCTGCGCGTCAAGGTGCGCCTGATCATCTACGACAAGGAAAGCGCCAACAAGACCATCAAGGACATAAAGGAGCAGGAAGTATACATGGGGGAGATACCCCTCATGACAGAGAACGGCACCTTCGTGATCAATGGCACCGAGCGGGTGATCGTCTCGCAGCTGCACCGGTCGCCGGGCGTGTTCTTTGATCACG
>CAYFVJ010000199.1:0-4351 GCA_964346555.1 uncultured Alteromonadaceae bacterium
ACGACGACGAGGCCGAGATCGTGGAACCCCAGCCGCGGCTCCAAGAGCGCGTGGCAGCCTGCTCTGGTCACGCTGCAGGTTATTGCGTCCGCGCTCGGTGAGTGCCCAGATCTTCTGTCCACGGGGGTTGTAGAGCACCGCGTTAATTGCACAGTGGTTCTCCGGGTCCGCCGGTCCCCGGCGGCGTGCCGCGGCGTAGTAAGGCGAGAACACGCTGCCGACAAACACAATGATGGTCAGCCCAAAGCAGCCATCGTCACTCAATGCATCGATATACCACCACTGATAGCCGTTACGGCCGACCGACGTGGCGAAGCCCGTGGCGGGTGGCGTGTCGACGTCATGCATGGCGGTATCCACCGGAGCAGCGCATTGCTGCGGATAAAAAGTCGCTTAAGTCACTTGCAGTCTACCAATGTCTAATCTAAATTACAGATAAAGGTGTCAAATAAAATAGACACGAGGGAAGATTCTCTGATCGCAAACGCAAAAAAGCTACCGGTCGTGATTCTCCCCCCGACGCAGAAATCAGGTGGATTCCATGACAGAACCTGAAACATCAGAACGCGGCACGACCGCGCTTCCAGTTTACGAGCAGGCGTTGCATGCCGCGGTCGATCATGCACTGGAAGAGGGGTGTCCACCCCGGCTTGCGCAGGCGCTGCGCTACGCGGTCTTCCCGGGTGGTGCTCGTGTCAGGCCACAGCTGTGCCTGGCAGTCGCTGGCGCTACCGGTGACCACGATGCTGCCCTCGCCGGCGCCGCCGGCGCCGCGATAGAACTGCTGCACTGCGCTTCCCTGGTACACGACGACATGCCCTGTTTCGACAACGCGTGTGAACGTCGCGGCAAACCGTCGGTGCATCGGGAATATGGCGAGCAACTGGCGTTGCTGTGCGGGGATGCGCTGATCGTCGAAGCCTTCAGCAGTCTGACGCGGGTGGCGGTGGAGCGCGCCCAGATGCAGCGACTGCCGGCTCTGATGGCTATCATCGCCGGCGGTGTGGGGGCGCCAATGGGAATCTGCGCAGGACAGGCCTGGGAATGTGAATCCGAGGTGGATCTCGCGCGCTATCATCAGGCCAAGACCGGCGCACTGTTTATTGCCGCCACCTGCGCCGGCGCCGCAGTCGCAGGCGCGGACGAGGCCGAATGGCGAGCGCTTGGCGATACCATCGGCCAAAGTTATCAGGTTGCCGACGATATTCTGGATGCCGCCGCGGATGCCGATGTCATCGGCAAGCCCACGGGTCAGGATGTGTCACTGAATCGCCCCAGTGCGGTGCGCCAGTTCGGGCTCGACGGTGCGCTGCAGCATCTACACGAACTGGTGGACGCCAGCGTCGCCGCCGTGCCGGTCTGTCCCGGCCGCGAGCAGTTACAGCAACTGGTGCGCAAGCAGGCCCAGCGCTTTCTGCCCGAGGGCCTGGTGGTGCAGGCTGCCTGATGGATCTGCAGGCCGGCATCGGCACTCGCCGAGCCGCCTCCGGCAGGGGCGGTCAGCGCAGCATGGGTGAATTTCTGCTTGCCTGGCGTGATCGTCTGCTTGCCAGTGCTCGATTCCAGCGTGCGGCGGCACGTTTCCCGTTGACGCGGCCACTGGCGCGGCGCCGCGCGCGGACGCTTTTCGATCTGAGTGCCGGCTTTGTCTACAGTCAGATTCTGTTCGCCTGCGTCAAGCTGCGCTTGCTGGAGGCCCTGTCCGAGGGGCCGCGGGACGTGGCGTCCATTGCTCAGACTGTCGACCTGCCGGAGGGGGCCACGCTGCGCCTGTTGCGCGCGGCGGCATCCCTGCGACTGGTGCAGGCCGCGGGGCACGGGTACCGGCTCGGCGACCTCGGGGCCGTTATGCTGGGCAATCCGTCGATCGCCGCCATGGTCAGTCATCACGAGCGGTTGTATGCCGATCTTGCCGATCCCCTGGCGCTGTTGGCCAATCGCGGCAATACGCACCTGTCAGCTTACTGGCCGTATGCCGGCAACGCCGATCGCGATGACATACAGGCAACTGACGTCGCCGCCTACAGCGAACTGATGGCCGCCTCCCAGGCGATGCTGGCGAGCGACATTCTGGATGCCGTCAGCATGCAATCGTCGCGGCACCTGCTCGATGTCGCCGGCGGCGAAGGCGTGTTCCTGTCCGCGGCGCTGACACGCTGGGATCACTTGACAGGCTGCGTGATCGACCTGCCGGCGGTCGCCGAGCGCGCGCGCTCACGCCTGGCCGGCACTGCTGTGGCTGCGCGGGCGACGGCAATGCCGGTCGATATGTTCGCGCAGGCCTGGCCGACCGGCGCTGACCTGATTTCCCTCGTTCGCGTACTGCACGATCACGATGACGATCCCGCGCGCGAGTTGTTGCACCGCGCCCGCACGGCTCTGGCGCCCGGGGGGCGCATCCTGGTGGCCGAGCCCATGGCGCAGACACCCGGAGCCGAACCGGTTGGGGATGGCTATTTCGGCTTTTATCTGCTGGCCATGGGCAGTGGCCGTCCGCGCAGTGCCGGGGAGCTGGGAGATATGCTGAGGGCGGCGGGCTTTCGACGGGTGCGCGAACTAAAAACTGCGCAGCCCATGCTGGTGCGGGTCCTGATAGCCGAAGCCTGCGCGGCAGATGACAAAGATTTGAAAAAAGCATGTTAAATAAACTTGACATACTAAAATGTAAACTTAAACTTACACCTGTCTCAGAGGAAAAATGATGATCGGGAAATTCTCACACCATACGCCCGCAGGAGCAGCCCAGTGAGCGATCAGGTCGCAGCAGTTGTGTTCGAGCAACCCGGCCAGCTGGCCGTGCGCCCGGTCGGGTTGAGTGAACCGGGTGATGGCGATTGCGTCGTGGATGTTGAATGGAGCGGCATCAGTACGGGCACCGAACGCCTTCTCTGGCAGGGTCGCATGCCCGCTTTCCCCGGTCTCGGTTATCCACTGGTTCCTGGCTATGAGTCTGTCGGGCGTGTCAGCGCTGTCGGCAGCAGCTGTACGCTGCCTGTCGGGCAGCGCGTTTTCGTGCCGGGTTCGCGCGGCTTTACCGATGTGCATGGCCTGTTTGGCGGTGCCGCCGAGCGACTCGTTGTCAATGCCGGTCGGGTGACGCCACTGGCCGAGAATCTGGGCGAGGAGGCGACTCTGCTGGCACTGGCTGCAACCGCCTATCGCGCAGTGACGCGCGGTCCGGCAGACACCCTGCCGGATCTGGTGATTGGCCACGGCGTGCTCGGTCGACTGGCGGCGCGTACGATCCTCGCCCTCGGCGGTTCCGCGCCGACCGTCTGGGAAACGCAGGTAGCGCGCCGTTCGGGTGCGCAGGGCTACACCGCGATCGACCCGGAAAGCGATTCACGCAGCGATTACCACCTGATCTGCGATGCCAGCGGGGCGCCGGATCTCCTCGACCAGTTGATCGCAAGGCTGGCACCCGCGGGATGCGTGATTCTCGCGGGTTTCTACCAGGAACCCGTGTCTTTCAGCTTCCCGCCAGCCTTCATGCGCGAAGCGCAGCTGCGCATATCGGCGGAATGGCAGGCGGCGGACCTGGTGCGGGTGACCGAATTGTTAAACAGTGGTGCGCTGTCGCTCGACGGCCTGATTACGCATCGCTCGCCGGCAGCGAAAGCCGAGCCGGCCTATGAACAGGCGTTCGCCGATGTGGATTGCCTGAAAATGATTCTTGATTGGAGGACTGACAAATGACGGAAGCATCTGTTGCCGAGTTTACGCCGGATATGGAAAAGGATGGAACCCTTGACGATACCGATATGTTGGCCAGTTCGAAGGACGGCCCGGGTACGCAGATCATAGCGATCTACGGCAAGGGCGGCATCGGCAAGAGCTTCACGCTATCGAATCTATCCTACATGATGGCGCAGCAGGGCAAAAAGGTGCTTTTGATCGGCTGTGATCCGAAAAGTGATACCACGTCACTGCTGTTCGGCGGCAAGGCCTGCCCGACCATTATCCAGACGGCCTCGCAGAAGAAGGAGGCGGGTGAGGAAGTCCGTATCGAGGATGTCTGCTTCAAGCGGGATGGCGTATTTGCGATGGAGCTCGGTGGCCCCGAGGTCGGTCGTGGTTGCGGTGGCCGGGGCATCATCCACGGCTTTGAAACCCTGGAGAAACTCGGTTTTCACGATTGGGATTTTGATTACGTACTCCTGGATTTTCTCGGCGACGTGGTCTGCGGCGGCTTTGGTCTGCCCATTGCCAGGGATATGTGCCAGAAGGTGATTGTGGTCGCATCCAATGATCTGCAGTCGCTGTACGTAGCCAACAACGTCTGTTCTGCGGTCGAGTACTTCCGCAAGCTGGGCGGTAACGTCGGTGTTGCCGGCATGGTGACCAACAAGGA
>CAYFVJ010000200.1:0-4332 GCA_964346555.1 uncultured Alteromonadaceae bacterium
CCCATGGTGGCCTCGCTGCCCGCACCTGAGATCGTCAAGTTACCAAAGATTTCATTTGAATGTTGTTCAATTTCGCCTACACTTAGTGCGATAAATAAATAAAGAAAGCTGGAGTTCTACAGCGATGGCAGCAAGCTCCGAAAGATCCGATCCGGGCGTTCACGTCGCAGCGGCAGACCTCCTTTCGCGCGCGGCGTACGCGCTCGACGAGCGCGAGGACGCCATGCTGTCTGCCTGCTTTTCACACGACGCGGTGTTCAGCCTGCGCGTTGCCGGCGGCGAGCTGGTGGGGCCGTTTACGGGTCGCGAGGCCATCATGGGCCTGATGCGCAGCGCCTGGGAAAGCCAGACAGATCAACGTAGACATCTGGTCTCCAACATTTTCTACCCGGGTGATGCTACCCCGACGGTCTCCGGCGCTATTGTCGTTATCTCCTACCTGACGCTGATAGCTACGGAGGCAGGCGATAGCCGTTTGCTGTCTGCCGGCGTCTACCGGGACGAATTGACAGCAGGTGATGCGGGTTGGCAGATTTCGCGCCGCCATCTGGACCTCGACAAAGCGTACTGAGGCCAGCGCAATGAATCTCGGTATGATTCCCGCGAAAACCGCGCGCGCGCACCCGGACCGGGCGGCGCTCATCGACGTTCCCAACGACCGCCGCATCAGCTATGGCGAGCTCGAGACACGCGTTCGGCGGCTCGCCAACGGTCTCCTGACGGGCCCGGGCGCAGCAAAGGGTGATCGCGTTGCGGTGCTGGCGCGCAATTGCATCGAATACATGGAGCTGTACTACGCCTGTGCGCGTGTCGGGCTGATCCTGCAGCCGCTCAACTGGCGCCTGGGTCCGGAAGAACTGGCGCGTATCATTGCCGACGGCGAGCCACTGGTGCTGGCCTATTCGAGCGATTTTGACGACGTCGCGCAGACGCTTAACGCCAGGATAAACGTGCGTCACTGGTTGCGCTTCGGCCCGGGCGGGGACTATGAGGCGCTGCTGGCTGCCGCCCCCGAAGACAATCCCGCGGCAGCGACTGCAGTGGGCGATGACGATCCTGTTCTGATTCTCTACACCGGCGGCACCACCGGACGTTCCAAGGGCGCCCTGCACACTCACCGTTCGCTCTTTACAGGCATGCTCAACCAGACCGTGGCCGAGCGCGTCCAGCAGGACGACGTCTACATGTTGACCGGCCAGATGTTCCATATCCCGGTGGTTCTGGCCATGAACTACATGGCTCACGGGTGCCCGCTGGTGCTGATCAATTTCGAGGCCCGGTTGGCCCTCGAGGTGATAGAGCGAGAGCGCGTATCGGCGTTTCTCGGGGTAACGACCATGCTCAACTGGATGATGGCCGTGGAGGATTTTGACCGCTTTGACCTCTCGAGCCTGCGCAACATTCAGTACGGGGGTGGCCCCATGCCGCGCAGCGTGGTCGAGGCGGCCCTGCAGGCCTTTCCCTGTAACATCATTCAGGGCTACGGCCAGACCGAAGGCATGACCATGAGTTTCCTGTCACAGGAGGATCACCGCAAAGCCATTAGCGGCGACCATCCCGAACGTTTGTCCTCCTGTGGACGCGAAGCCTTTCTCACTGCCTTGCGCGTGGTCAACGAACAGGGTGAAGACGTACCCCGTGACGCCACCACCCCCGGCGAAATTATCGTTCAATCCGAGGCCAACATGGTCGGCTACTGGCGCCAGCCGGACCAGACCGCGGAAACACTACGGGACGGCTGGCTGTACACGGGCGACATTGCCACCTGGGACAGTGACGGCTACGCAACGATCGTCGATCGCGCAAAGGACATGATCATATCGGGCGGGGAAAACATTTTCAGCACGCAGGTCGAGACGGCAATCCATCAACATCCGGCGGTACTGGAGGCCGCGGTATTCGGCGTGCCGGACCCGGAGTGGGGCGAGGCGGTCAAGGCCGTAGTCGTCCTCAAGCCGGGCATGTCCGCTTCCGAGGGCGACATTATCCGCACCGCCAGCGAGCACCTGGCCTCCTACCAGAAACCGCGCTCCGTGGACTTTCTGGACGGTCTGCCCAAGGCGCCGACAGGCAAGATCCTGAAGCGCGACTTGCGCGACCCCTACTGGCAGGAGCACGAGAAACATGTCTAGCCGAGCCGATCATCAGCCCGAGCCGCTGTTAAGTTCTGAGCTGCTGTCCCACATCGGCCGCACGAGCGAGCCGAGGCGCGAGCTTGTCACGCGGCGGGAAATTCGCAAATATGCCATTGCCACAGGCAATCGGCAGCAGCGCTATCTGGAGGGGGACCTTGCGCCACCCATGTTTCACGTTGCGCTGTTCTGGGACATTGTCGGTCTCGATGAACTGTCACCGGATGGTGTCTTCGTCGACAAGCTGCTACCGAAATTTCCCCTGGAGAAAGCGATGGCCGGCGGACTGGAATTAGACTACCGCCTGCCCGTGCGACCCGGCGACTGGCTCACCGCGACGCGGCAGTTGACGGATATTTACGAGAAGGCCGGGCGCTCCGGGCCGCTGATATTCTACGAGATCGTCATGGACGTAACGAACGATGCCGGTGACCTGGTCATACGGGAAAAAACAACGCGGATATTGCGGTGAGCAGCGTGACGGAAACCACTCTGAAGCCTCGCGAGGGCGATCCGCTGCCGGTTGTTACCCGCCGCTGCGACGAGGTCCAGCTTTTTCTGTACAACGCTGTGCTGTTCAACGCGCATCGCATCCATTACGACCATCCATATGCCACCGCTGTGGAGGGCTACAGCGGCCTGGTCGTTGCGGGCCCGCTGCTCGGCGACTGGCTGCATCAGTGTGTCGAGGAGTGGCTCGGCGACGAGGGCGTTCTGATGTCAGTCAGCTACTCCAACCGGGGCGCTGCCTACGTCGGGGAGAACCTGCATGTCGGCGGTGAAGTGGTCAGCGTCGATTCAGATGGCGCGTCGCTCGAACTCTGGGTGCGCAACGACAATGGGGATACGCTGGTGCCCGGCACGGCACGGGTAAGGCTCGAGGCAGGGTACTGATGGGACTGCGTGCCGCCTCTGCCCTCGTAGGCGCCTACGATACTGCGGTCGGCGTGGTGCCTGAGCTGACGCCGACAGAACTCTGCGCAGAGGCCATACTCGGTGCCCTGGCGGACGCGGGAATCGAGCCCACCGCCGTGGATGGCCTCATTACCTGTAACAGCATGGCGCAACCGGTGCTCTATCACGCCGAAGCCATGGCGGAATACCTGCAGCTGTTTCCGACAATGTGTATGACGCTCGCGACCGGGGGCGGCACTACGGTATCCTCACTTCAGCACGCGGCGGCAGCCATCCACGCCGGGGTCGTCGATACCGTGGTGCTCGCTATGGCTGACAGCCTGCGCAGCGGTCTGTCTCGGGAGCAGGCCCTGCTGCTGCAATCCGCCACAGGGCATCCGGACTTCGAACAGCCCTACGGACTGACGGTGCCGGGGTATTACGCGCTGATCGCCCAGGCGCACATGGCCCGCTTCGGTACGCGCCCGGAACATCTGGCACGGGTAGCCACAGATACGCGCGAACACGCCGCGGGCAATCCCACGGCACAGAAACGCGAGCTGATCAGCGTTGACGATGTGCTCGCTTCGAGACCCATCGCCGACCCGCTGCGCCTTCTGGACTGCTCGCTCGTTTCAGATGGCGGTGCCGCCGTCGTCCTGACACGTGCTGACCGCGCCGCACACCTGCGTCACAGGCCCGTGTACTGCCTTGGCTTTGGGGAGGCCCACAGTCATGAGCATATCAGCCAGGCAAAAGACCTGACGACATCGGCGGCACGCGAATCCGGGGCGGGTGCATTTGCCATGGCCGGCCTCGGTGCGCGGGACATGGCGTTCGCCCAGTTGTACGATTGTTTCACGCCGACGGTGCTCATTGAACTAGAGGACCTCGGCTTCTGTGACAAAGGCGAGGGCGGCGCCTACCTCGCCAGCGAGGGCATGGGGCCCGGGGCGCGGCTGCCCGTCAATACGCACGGCGGCATGCTGTCGCACTGCCATCCGGGAAATCCGGGCGCCATGTTCGCGCTGACGGAAGCCGTGCGCCAATTGCGCGGCGACTGTGCAGAACGCCAGGTGGCAAATGCCTGCGCAGGTCTTGTGCACGCACAGGGCGGCATCATGTCGAGTCACGCCACTCTCGTACTGGGAACGGAGATCTGACATGCAGCGCACCCTGCCCCAGCGTACCGACGGTCTTGCTGAACCGTTCTTTCAAGGCTGCCGCGAGGGCGTCCTGCGCCTGCAATTCTGCGCCGACTGTCATACCTGGCAGTTCTACCCGCGATCGGTCTGTGTATCCTGCG
>CAYFVJ010000201.1:0-4304 GCA_964346555.1 uncultured Alteromonadaceae bacterium
ATCCCGCGGATCGACATCGAGGTCGTAGCAGATGACCTCATTGCGGTTGCCGGGGTGTGCCAGCAGCGGGACGATCAGGCCGGTATAATGCCGCGTCGCGCCGAACATGCCAGAGACATGCAGCACCGGCTTCATCATCCCGATATCGAGCATGTCGGCGGCGCTGCGCTTGTTGCGCAGCCCCAGCAGATAATCGAACAATCGGGGCTGGCGCTCCCGCAGCAGCCGCGCCATGCCGATCGTGGCCGTGACATCGGACAGCGCATCGTGGGCCGCGGCGTGGTCGATGCCGTTGGCGGCGGTCAGGTCCTGCAAACGGAAACTGGGCAGACCGTCATCGTGCAGTGGCCACTCGATACCGGCGGGGCGCAGCGCATACGCCGTCCGCAGCGCGTCGATGATATCCCAGCGTGAGTTACCGTTCTGCCACTCGCGGGCGTAGGGGTCGAACAGGTTGCGATAGAGCGTGTAGCGCGTGAATTCGTCGTCGAAGCGAATGGAGTTATAGCCGACACCACAGGTACCCGGTGCCGCGAGTTCCTTGTTGATCCGCGCGATGAAGTCGCATTCCCGCAGGCCCTGTTCCAGCGCAAGCTGAGGCGTGATACCCGTGACCAGGCAGGCATCCGGGTGCGGCAGGTAGTCATCGGCCGGTCGCGCATAGATCACCAGCGGTTCGCCCACCGGATTGAGATCGGCGTCGGTCCGCTGGCCGGCAAACTGCACCGGGCGATCCCGCGCCGGATCGGCGCCGAAGGTCTCGTAATCGTGCCAGTAAAAAGTCTGGCTGGACATGAACGGCGCGCCGGTCGCTCAGATGAGCTCAAGCGCCTGGGTCTGTATTTTCTCGCGCCACATCTTCGGCCCGGTGTCGTGCACCGAGACGCCGCGGCTGTCCACCGCCACGCTGACCGGCATGTCCCTTACCTCGAACTCGTAGATCGCCTCCATGCCGAGTTCGGGGAAGGCCACCACCCGCGACGCGGTAATGGCCTTGGACACCAGGTAGGCCGCACCGCCCACCGCCATGAGATAGACGGCGCCGTGCTTCCTGATCGCCTCGATCCCCGCGGGCCCGCGCTCGGCCTTGCCGATCATGCCCAGCAGGCCCGTGTGTTCCAGGATGAAATCGGTGAACTTGTCCATCCGCGTAGAGGTCGTCGGCCCCGCCGGACCCACCACCTCGTCGCGCACCGGGTCGACGGGACCGACGTAGTAGATAAACCGCTCGCGCAGATCGACCCCCTCGGGGAGCCCTTCACCGCTCCTTATCAGTTCCTGCATTTTCTTGTGCGCGGCGTCGCGCCCGGTGAGCATCTTCCCGGACAGCAGCAGAGTATCACCCGGCTGCCAGCTCGCGGCCTCTTCGCGGGTGACGGTGTCGAGGTTGACGCGGCGCACGCCCTTACCCACTTCCCAGGTGATGTCCGGCCAGTCATCCAGGTCAGGCGGTGTCTGCAGGGCCGGACCGCTACCGTCGAGGGCAAAGTGCGCGTGCCGGGTGGCGGCGCAGTTGGGAATCATCGCCACGGGCAGGGACGCCGCATGGGTCGGGTACTCCTTGATCTTGACGTCCAGCACCGTGGTCAGACCGCCGAGCCCCTGGGCGCCGATACCGAGACGATTCACGGCATCCATGATCTCGAGACGCAGCTCCTCACTGCGGCAGGACGGGCCGCGCTGGCGCAGCTCGTGGATATCGATGGGGTCCATGAGGGACTCCTTCGCCAGCACGGCGGCCTTCTCGGCGGTGCCGCCAATACCGATACCGAGCATACCCGGCGGACACCAGCCGGCGCCCATAGTGGGCACGGTCTTCACCACCCAGTCGACCACGGAATCAGAGGGGTTGAGCATGGCCAGCTTCGACTTGTTCTCCGAGCCGCCGCCCTTGGCCGCCAGGCGCACATCGACGCCATCGCCCGGGACCATTTCCATGTGGATCACGGCGGGGGTGTTGTCACCGGTATTGCGGCGCTGGCCCGCGGGGTCGTCCAGAATCGACGCGCGCAGAACGTTGTCCGGATGCGTGTAGGCCCGGCGCACGCCTTCGTTGACCATATCGGCCACGGACAGGGTCGCATCCCAGCGCACATCCATACCGATACGAAGGAATACGGTCACGATACCGGTATCCTGGCAGATGGGTCGGTGGCCCTGGGCACACATCCGGGAATTGATGAGAATCTGCGCCATGGCGTCCTTAGCCGCCGGATTCTGTTCCATCTCCCAGGCCCGATGCACACCCTGCACAAAGTCCAGCGGGTGGTAATAGGAAATAAATTGCAGCGCATCGGCCACACTGTCGATAAAGTCGTCCTGGCGGATCGTGCTCATACCGTTTTCCCTGTTTCGCCGTTACGTATTGATTGGCCGGCGTCAGGCGCCGGATTGCTGCAGCGAACGCAGCATGCTTTGCAGCTCGCTGATCCTGCCATTGACCTGGCGGCGGAAGTTGTTGATGGATTCGACCCATTCCTCGTTGCTGGCGACGCGCTTGCTGAGCCGGGCAATATCCAGATTGAGTTTGTTCACCGTATCCGCGACCCGTTCCATACTGGCCTGATTTGATCTGGCGTTATTCATGACGCGCTCCAGATCACCCGCGACACTTTTGAGTTTGCTGACATCGCTCATGAGACCACCGAGCTTATCGTCGGTACTGCTGATCGAATCATCGAGACTGGCAATCTTCTTGTCGAGGTTCACGCTCGTCCCCTGCAACTCCTCGATCGCAGCCTTATTGCGCCGCCAGGCGGAAGCCCAAAGCTTGTCAACCTCGGAATACAGCTCCTCGATCTTCACTGCCATTTGCGCCGTGTTCTGGCTCAGCCCCTGGTCGGTGTCGGCAAGTCGGTCCTCCAGGTCACTGATGCGCTTGGCGTAGCGTTCGCGCTCGAACGTCGCCTGGGTGAGCTTTTCTCCAAGCTGCCAGGCCCAGGCACAGGCGATCAGGGCGACGACCATCGACACGGTCACCAGCAGTCGCATGAGCAGTGAACTACCGTCGCGGGCAGATCCGCCGCCACCCGCGCCACCGTTACCTTTGCGTGCCGTTGCCGACCGCTCCCGGCGCGGTGCACGACGTGCACTGCCGCCGCTACCCCCGGGCCTGCCAGACGCGGCGCCCTCATCGCGACTGGGAACGATGGAGGGAATAGCGTCTGGATCATCGTCTATGGCCATGCTTACGCCACCGTGAAAATTGAAACTCATTATACCCAGTGCCGAGGGCGCGCTTAAAGCCGCGGCACGTCCGCTCACAGCAGGACCGATTAGCGCCCATCCTCACGCAGAAGCTACCGGACGTGTTAATATAGGGGCTTAACAGCAAAAGGTACGTTCATCGGCTACCCGTTTTCTCCCGTATACTAACGGGGCGAGTACTTTGCGGGAGCACTGTGTTCCCCGCTGCATTTTTACCCAGGCAACCGAAAGGAGACTTTCATGGCTTTTGAATTACCCGCACTGCCCTACGAGAAGACGGCACTCGAGCCGCACATCTCTGCAGAGACGCTCGAATACCATTACGGCAAGCACCACAAAACCTATGTGGACAAGCTGAATGGCCTGGTTGACGGCACCGACATGGCGAACAAAGCGCTGGAAGATGTCGTCAAGACCGCGACCGGAGGCATGTTCAATAACGCGGCGCAGGTGTGGAATCACACGTTTTACTGGAACTGCCTGTCGCCCAATGGCGGCGGCGCACCGAGTGGCGAGCTGGCGGCAAAGATCAGCGAGTCCTTCGGCTCTGTTGACAAGTTCAAGGATGAGTTCACCAACAGCGCTGTGGGCAACTTCGGTTCAGGCTGGACCTGGCTGGTACAAAAGCGGGATGGGGCTCTCGCGATCGTCAACACCGACGACGCCGAGACGCCGCTCACGGACGAAAGTGTGACACCGCTGCTGACCGTTGACGTCTGGGAGCACGCCTACTACATCGATTACCGCAACGCGCGGCCGAAGTACATGGAAGCGTTCTGGGCGCTGGTCAACTGGGATTTCGTGGCGTCGAATATGAAGTAACGAATACTTCTCAGCATCTGCGTAAAAGCCCTCTTCTTGAGGGCTTTTTTGTGTCTGGCTTCTGGCTGTTGCACACGGCAGAGGTCGTGGCGGCTCGCCTGCCCTACCCGGCTTAGCGGACACGCTGCAAGCACGTCCGTGTGCGCTCAGCGCCGGCCATCCATGGCCGGGGATCGGTGGCGGATCGCCTGCCGAATCCGCGCCTGCGGACACGCTGCAAGCACGTCCGTGTGCGCTCAACGCCGGCCATCCATGGCCGGCGATGGTCCGCAGGC
>CAYFVJ010000202.1:0-4249 GCA_964346555.1 uncultured Alteromonadaceae bacterium
GCTGGCCGAGCAACGACGCATTGATCGCTAGTTCTCGATACTGCCTGCGGACCGCACCTTGTTGCGGTCCCGTAGGCGGGCTCTGAAACGTTGCGAATTCATGTGTCGCGGTACTAGTCGGACCCGCCCGCCGCGGGTAGCTTGTGCCATACCAGCGAGTGCAGCCGCGACACGCCGTTCGCCGTATCCCGACCGCTGAGCACCAGCGTCTGACCGTCAAGCTCTGCGTGACGCAGCTGCTCCGTACCGACAAAGTTCGGGTTCAGGCTCTGGGTGACGTAATGGATAACATCGCCGTCGACGATGCGATACCGACCGGCATAGTGGAAATAAGACAGGTAAGCGCGGGCCAGCTTCTCTTCGGGTATTTTGCGGAAACTGACGTCCTCCGGCAGCGTGTGCCTGTCACTGCGACCGATGGAGGCGCTCATCCAGTCGTCTTCAGAATAAATCAACAACCCTTTCGGATCTTCGCCAAACGGGCTCGTGTAGTCCTCGCGGTCGGAATAACCCACCGACCAGGACTCCAGCTGCCAGGTCCCGACCAGGTCTTGCTTGCTGATCATGCGCTATCTCCTGCTGTTGCGTGCGATCGCCCCGGGAGCATCCGACCCGGAACTCAGCTCACAGGATACACTAGTACCGCGACACATAAATTCGCGACATTTCAGCGCGCCGCTCTCAGGGCTGCAGCTGCTCGATCTCCCAGACGTCGCCCTTGCCCCGGGTGTAGAGAAAGCGGTCGTGCAGCCGGTGTTCGCCGCCCTGCCAGAACTCGATGCGCCGGGGCATGACGCGATAACCGCCCCAGAAATCCGGCACCGGGATCTCGCCGGCGGCAAAGCGCGACTTGAGTCGCGCCACCTCCGCCTCCAGAGCCGCTCGCGCCGGCAGCGGGCGACTCTGGCGCGAGGCCCACGCCGCAATCTGGCTTTCCCGCGGCCGCGACAGAAAATAGCGCGCTGACTCGACCGTGCTCATTTTTTCCACGACGCCGGCAATAATTACCTGGCGATCCAGTTCGTTCCAGGGAAACAGCAGCGACACGCGGGGATCTTCCTCGATCGCCCGCGCCTTGTTGCTGCGATAGTTAGTGTAGAAAACAAAGCCGCCAGCCGAGACCCCCTTGAGCAGGACGATACGCTGCCAGGGGAAGCCGTCGGCATCGCGGGTCGCCAGGGCCATCGCCGTCGGATCGCTGAGTCCGGCGTTTGTCGCCTGCTCCAGCCAGTGCTCGAACTGTCGCAGCGGCGACGCGTCGAGCATCTCCCGGGTCAGACCTCCCGCAGTATATTCCCGCCGGTAGGTTTCAAATTTCACCGCTATTTCGCCTGAAGTCGCAAGGTTGTAAGCGTAGTATAGTCAATCGGAACGGCCGCGATGCACCGGCGCCCGCTGCATGAAATAGGGAATCTCCGGAAACGGGAAATCCTGCCGCCACGCACTGCCGAGGACATCCTCCAGCGACTGCCCGAGCACCTCGGCATGCGTATCGGCCATGGCCTGCTGCAGCTCGTCGCCGCTGCAAGCCCCGGAAAGGACCAGCGCCTCCATGAGGCCTTCTGTGCGCCAGCGCTGCCCCGGTGGAATATCGGCTCCGGCGGCCACTGCCTGCAGCATCGACTGCAGGCGCGCTGCGACTTCGGCCCGGATTCTGTTCATCTCCGTCATTGCTATCCCCCTGAGTCGTCCCGATGGCTGGATTGCGGGCTACTGAACAGCGCTCGGCACGCGTACCAGGGCAGTCTGTCGGCTCAGGGCCACCAGCGACCCCTGGCTGTCCCAGTACTCGCCGTCCTCCTCTACCACACCCCGCGTCATGAAGCGGGAGTACAGGCGCGCCCGCAACGGCCCGGGGGCCGGGTGAGCGCGCAGCTGTACCGATAGCTCCACGGTCGGCACCCAGCCAACCACGCCGAGCAGGCTGTAGGCAGGTGGCGGCAACGCATCCGCAAACATCAGCAGCGACAGAACATCCGGCGCCGCGCCATCGCGGTGCTGCATGTAACCGCTGAACTCACCGCAGTGATCGGGCCCCGCACCAGTGAAAACGCCACTGCCGCTGGCGAGGCGCAGGTCTACCCGTTGGTGAAACTCCAGCTCGCTGTGCCGATTCTCAAAACAGTCCGCCATGGGCGGTAGTTCAGGAACCGCACGCGCCGCCCAGTCCTCGCCGCGCTGACTGCGCAGCTCGGTGTAGGCAGCGGTAACCTGCACCTTGAGTTCCCCTTCCTGGTAGAGACGACCCACTGCATGGCTCATGTTGCGACCACGGCGCAGAATTTCGACGCGGCACTCCGCCGGCCCGAGCTGCGTGGGCGCAAGGTAGAACGCATTGACGGCGAGGGGATCGCGGTGTGGCAGCGCTTCGCGCAGGGCGCGTCCGACAACGGCCAGCACGTAGCCGCCATTGGGTACTTCGCCAATGCGCCAGCCGCGGTGTAGCTCAGCTGTATACCGCAGTGCAGCGGTTTCTGTTACCGCGGTCTCGCGCTCGAACTGGCTCACGTTTTCCATCCCCGGTCGCACTCCTGTAAGCCGCTTTGCGTAGCCGCGCGTATTTTGTTGGTAACAATGCAACATGTATATACTCAAAGAGTCGAATGTCACAGCCCGATAGAGTGATGGAGCCATGTCAATGAACAGGTGGCTGTACAGAAATGTGGCGGCGGGGCTGCGCCTAGCCGGTATTCCTTTGTTGATCGCAGGGTCGCCGGCGCTGGCCGAGAGCACAGAATCGCTGGCGGAACGACCCGGCCTGGAAGCATTGCAGGAAGAAAAGTCGGCGACCATACGCCGCTACCGGGACCTGGTCACCCGTCTCGAAGTAGAGGGTGGCGCCTACAACCCGGCCCTGACGGAACCGCTACTGGAACTCGGCGTTGCAATGCAGCAGGCGGGCATGCACGCGGAAGCCATTGATCTCCTCAAGCGCGGCGTACACCTTGCGCGCGTCAACAATGGTCTTTACAGCAAAATACAGCTGGCGCTGCTGGAAGCCGAGATAAAAAGTCATATCGCCCTCGGTCAGTTCGCCAAGGCCGATGACCGCCAGCGTTATCTTTACCGGGTACAGCAGCGAACGCTCAAAGACTCGGGAAGAGGCTTCGCACTGATGCGTCAGGCCAGGTGGCAGCGGCGTGCCTACGAGCTGGAAATCGATGACGAGGGTTTCAACCGGCTGATAAAAATGTGGAACCTGCATCGCATGGCACTTGCAGAATTTGCGCAAGCGCACGGCGATACCTCGGCCACCCTCTTGCCCCCACTCTACGGCATGCTGCGTGCACAATACCTCATGAGCGGCTCCACCGGCGAGAACAGTACCGGCACATTCCGACGCGATGTATTCAGCATGCGCAGTGACGGGGGCCGCTCCCTTGCCTTTCGCGGGAAGAGCTATAAACAGGGCGACTCCGTCATCCGCGCGATATTCGACGTGCAGGCAACACAACCGGACACCGGGCGACTGGCGAATGCACGCGTGCTGGCCATGATGGGCGACTGGCGGCTCTGGCACGGCCGGCATCGGGAGGCCATGGACGCTTACGCCGAGGCGATCATTGAACTTGCCACCGCAGAGGATGCCAAAGATGGTATGCAGTCGCTGTTCGGTGCGCCGGTGGCGCTGCCGGCGCTCGAGGGCATTCGTCCCTTACCCGAGCCGGTAGCCGTCGAGCAGTCCGATATACTGCTTGAGTTTTCCGTCGATGAACGCGGCCGGGTCACCGATCTGCAGCGGCTGGACGAGAACAGGGCTAATCAGGGCATAGCCAATCGCATTATGCGGACTTTGCGGCGCACACCGTTCAGGCCGCGTTTCGACACCGGGGAAGCGGTGCCAACCACAGGGATACAATGGGCGTATGACACGCAAGAGTGGCAGTGAAAACCGAACAAGTCGTCTGATCAGGGGCAGCCTGCTCAGCGCCGGCGTGTGCCTGTTGCTGACCGGTTGTCCGAGCGCCAGCACACCGACATCACCGCAGACGCCACAGCCCCCGACCCCACCGACGCCGAGCAGTCAGAGCCAGAGCTCGAGTCAGAGTCAAAGTCAGAGCTCCAGTCAAAGCCAGAGTTCGAGCCAAAGTCAGAGCTCGAGCCAAAGTCAGGGCCAGAGCCAGAGCCAGAGCTCGAGCCAGAGCCAAGGTCAGGCATCGGCAAGTAACGGCACGCAGGCGGGTGGCACGCAGGCGGGTGGCCCGCAATCGGGTGGCACGCAGGCGGGTGGCACGCAATCGGGTGGCAC
>CAYFVJ010000203.1:0-4217 GCA_964346555.1 uncultured Alteromonadaceae bacterium
GGCGTGGCGCTCGAGCATGCGGGTGACTACGTGTTTCAACGCTATCGGCAGTTGCAGACGGCTTACCCGGGCAAGCCCATCGTCATTACCGAGATCGGTTGGCCGAGCCATGGCCGAACCCTCCACGATGCCGTGGCGACACCGGCCAACCAGGCCCGTTTCCTGCGCCGCTTTCTCGCTGCCGCCGAACGCGAAGACCTAAGCTACTACGTGATGGAGGCATTCGACCAACCGTGGAAAAGCACGCTGGAGGGCCAAGCGGGCGCTCACTGGGGGATCTTCAATGCCAACCGCGAGGCGAAGTTCGCCTTTGTATCGCCGATCGTCCCGATTCCGAACTGGAGCAGTCTCGCAGCCATCAGCATCGGCCTGGCCGTGGTATTGCTGACATTACTGCTGCGTGACAGCCACGGCCTGTCACTCACGGGCAGCGGTTTCCTCGCGCTGGTCGCCTACGGCATAACCACCTTCGTCGTATGGCTGCTTTACGACTTCACCCAGCAGTACATGAGTCTCAGCCTGCTGATCGTGACTGTTGCCCTGCTCTTGAGTTCGACGGCGATCGTGATCCTGCTGCTGGTGGAGGCGCACGAGTGGGCCGAATCGTTGTGGCGACGGCGCTGGCGCAGCCAGCCGCTGGCATCACCGCGACCCGGGGAGGGCGCGCCGCTGCCCAAGGTCTCGATCCATGTTCCCATCCATAACGAACCCCCGGACATGGTGATCCAGTCGCTAGACGCGCTGACCCGGCTCGACTACCCGGACTTTGAGGTACTGGTGATTGACAACAACACGTACGCCCCGGCGGTTTGGCAACCCGTCGAAGCGCACTGTCGCCAGCTCGGGGCGAACTTCCATTTTTATCATGTTGCACCACTTGCCGGCTTCAAGGCCGGCGCGCTGAACTTTGCGCTCACACGCACGCATCCGGGCGCTAACATCATTGCCGTCATCGATGCCGACTACCAGGTCGAGCCAGCCTGGCTTCGGGACCTTGCACCGCTGTTTGCGGACCCCGGGATCTCGATCGTGCAGGCACCGCAGGACTACCGGGACGGCAACGAGAGCCTGTTCAAGGCCATGTGCCAAGCGGAGTATCGTGGCTTCTTCCACATCGGCATGGTTACCCGCAACGAACGCGATGCAATTATCCAGCACGGCACCATGACCCTGGTACGGCGCACGTCGCTGGCATCGGTGGCCGGCTGGAGCGAGTGGTGCATCACTGAAGATGCCGAGTTGGGATTGAAGCTGTTCGAGCAAGGCCACTCGGCAGTCTACGTACCACGAAGCTACGGCCGCGGACTGATGCCGGACACCTTTCGCGACTTCAAGAAACAACGCTTTCGATGGGCCTACGGCGCCATGATGATCCTGCGCAGGCACTTGGCCGAATTGGCGGGACTGCGGCACAGTGTGCTGACACCGGGACAGCGCTATCACTTCATCGCCGGTTGGCTGCCGTGGCTCGCGGACGGGCTTAACCTGTTCTTCACGCTCGCGGCGATTGCCTGGACAACGGCCATGGTCGTGGCTCCCGAAATCTTCGCGCCACCACACCCGGTATTCGTCGCACTGCCATTGACTCTGTTCGTCTTCAAGCTGTCGAAACTGTTTGTGCTCTATCGATGGCGCGTGCGCGCCGGTCCCCGTGAGAGCCTCGCAGCCGGGCTCGCCGGCCTGTCGCTGTCGCACGTGATTGCCCGCGCCACCCTGACTGGTTGCATCAATCGTGACATCGGTTTTTTCCGCACACCCAAGGTAACCGCGAGCCACGGCATGCGCCGGGCGCTGCAGGATGCGCGCGAAGAACTGCTGCTGCTCGCCGCCCTGTTATTGGGAGCGATCGCGGTGCTGGCACGCGCAGATGGTGCATTGTTCGACGTGCAACTCTGGTCCACCATGCTGGTCATCCAGGCGGTGCCTTACGCGGCGACCGGGCTGGTGTCCATGATCAGTGCAGCGCCCGGCCTGTCGCGGCGGATCATCCAAGGGCGCGACGCCTTGCTGCGCCCCCCGGTGTGACCTCCGCGGCACGGCGCCACCCGCTGTGCGCAATCAGGTGCCGCTGCAAGACTCCACCCGGGTGCTCAAACGCAGACGTGCGCACATCAGAACTTCTGCGAAACCAGCGGGAAAAAAGGCCAACGCGAGAAACGCCGTGCCGACCAGCGCAATCTGGGTCAGCAGCACGGTCGCGACCACGCCGGGCAGCGCCTGGTCGTTCAAAACCATGCCGGACCAGTCGGCAGGGTCGGCCCATATCTTCAGGAACGGTGCAACCACCAGATAAAGCGCCATCAGGCGCGGCTTTACCCACACGTCCAGCGCCGTGCGACACGACGTCAGTGTGCAGGTCGCCGAGCGGAAGGCGCAGGCGTCCGAGCTACCAGGCAATCCATCGCCCAGAGGGATTTCGACCTGCCCGGTCTGTCCCGCGCGATGCGAATCAGCACCTCCGGCGGCGAGATCCGTACGGCCTTCCCGATGTTCCGCAACAGGCTGTTGACGCTGTTCGTGGCCCTGTTCGCCGGGGGCTTCGGTTTCGCCAGGTTCCAGATGGCAGGGAAGGCGCTCGAAGGCGGCGTCATGGCCATATTCGTCGGCCTGTTAAGCATGCCGTTCGTGCTGATGGCCATCGCGGCCTCGCTCCCGACGATCTATCTGCCGTTCAACAACCTGCGGGTGCGCATCGCGCGGAACGACATCACGGTATTGCGGCGCCTGTTGTTCGTTCTGATCCTCTATCGCCGACTCCGCGTGTCCGACGTGTTGCATCTCAGTATCAAGCGCAGCGGCAGTACCGGCCAGGGCGTCGACAAGATCCGTCGGTTCAAGGTCCTGGCCCACGACCGCCGTGGCGGCAAGGTCACGCTCGCCGAGGACACCGGCGGAAAGGACGTGGCCGGGCATTTCCGCTACTACCTCGCCCGGTATATGAATGTCGAGTCGCGCGCGTGAGTGCCCTGGGGCGGGTCTTGCGCGGGAATCAACGTGCACGGTGGTGGGCGAGGCTGACCGATTGGATCGGCGGCTCATTGCTCAGCGCAGCCGGGCGCGACAATGTCAGCAGTGAATATGCACCTGTGCGTGAGGCGACGAAAGACTGCACTCGACCCTGAGCGGTCGCTACTGAACACTCCAGCAGGGCCCGCTTATCACGGGATTGCCGACACTGAACCTTCCGAGTACGCCTGATCGCATCAATGACGCTGAGCACACCCGAGTCGCAGGCCGGCTAACGCCAGCCCTCAGGCATGCGAGGTGCGAGCGTCGGCTGGATGGCATTGTCAGCGTTCGCGTGATTCCCGAACCGCGTCAAGTATGTTTGGAGTTGTGACGCTCGTGCTTACTCCAGGCACGTCAAACGGCGACTTGGGCTCCCTACGCTTCGCGCGAAGAGAAAATGTACTGCCGTCCTTTCTCCTGATTTCTACCTCTTCGCGCTGAGCCAGGATCAGCACTTTCGACAAGTTTTGCCGAGCCTCAGAGTATGTAAATACCTTCATCACGCTTGCTCCAGCACCCGGATCCCAAGTTCTGTCGCCACCTGCTTCATACGACGATCAAGGGTCAGTAATGGACACGATAGCTCCTGCGCGCATCGTAAGAAATATGCGTCATAGGCGTAAATTTCCTGCTCCAGAGCGATTTGCAGCGAGCTATGTATATCTACGGACATCAACCGAACGGGAATCCGTCCAATCGATTTCTCGGCCTCCAGAGCCTCTGACTTCGTAAGTTGACGACGCTTAACCATCGCAGAAAGCGCGTTGCCGATCTCATACGGCAAGATTTCAGGCGCCAACGCTGACGCGTCGACCGTGAGGCTAATGACACGGTCCCTTTCTGGCTCGTTCAGAGCAACCGCAAGGAAGATGTTGGAATCGGCAATCATGTCTAGACGGACAATAGAAGCTGGATCGCCTCCGCTATGAGGTCCGTCGTTTGTACATATCCCTGCCGCGCTTGCCTAGGTTCGCTGCCGTCCGCAATGTGTCCATAAGGGAACGCTTGTAAGCGGTGCCCGGGCGGCAGCTCAGGGCTGATCAGCGCCCCCTCCGAGAGGAACGCTGACCGGCGTCCATATCAGCACTCGGAGCGAGCGGCACACCACAGCGCATCGTCAGTCGCTTAAGCGCTCCGTCAAGAGACGGAATTCCTTGCGGATTTCCTCATTCTGGAATTCCGCCGATTCCGGCAAGGAAGACCCTAGC
>CAYFVJ010000204.1:0-2218 GCA_964346555.1 uncultured Alteromonadaceae bacterium
GGCAGACAGTGTTGACGAGGAGTCGCTAGACGCCGGCACGCTGTTTCCACCCCTGAGCGAAATACGAGATGTATCTCAGAGAATCGCGCAAGCGGTCTGCGAGATTGCTGAGGAAGAGGGGCTGGTCGAAAAGACCGGGGGGAAGCGATCTACTGCCAAAGTTATAGCGGACGCCATGTACGAACCGCGTTACTAATATGCCGACGTAGCGACGACATCAGAAGGCTTGACGCGGCTATTTATGGCAACGGTGTTGGCGTCGTGGCGGGGTATATTCGATGATGTGGCGAACTGTCTGTTTTGAAGATTCGAGGAGCTTCCCATGCGCCAGAAAGTAACGTTCAAAAGCAGTGGTGTGAATTTAAGCGGCGCTCTGGAAATGCCGGAGTCCGGTGCGCGTTGCTATGCACTTTTTGCCCACTGTTTTACCTGCGGCAAGGATGTCGCCGCTGCCTCTCGAATTTCCCGGGCGCTGACGGCGGACGGTATCGCCGTGCTGCGCTTTGATTTCACCGGTCTGGGCAACAGCGACGGCGATTTTGCCAATACCAATTTCTCGTCGAACCTTCAGGATCTTCTTGCGGCCTGTGATTTCCTGCGGGAAAGTTTCCAGGCGCCACAGCTACTAATCGGGCACAGCCTTGGCGGTGCAGCGGTACTCGCGATGGCCGCACAGGTGGCCGAGGTTCGCGCGGTGGTGACTATTGGCGCGCCGCACCGGGCGGATCATGTCGCCGATAATTTTGCCGCCAATATGCAGACTATCCGCCGCGACGGCGAGGCGGAGGTCACGCTGGCCGGGCGCAAGTTCCTTATCAGGGAGCAGTTTATCGACGATCTCGAGTGGCATGGCGCCGGGGATCCTCCCTCCCTGCGCAAGCCGCTTCTGATCATGCACGCGCCGCTTGATGATACAGTCGGCATCGACGAGGCCGAAAAAATTTATCGTGAAGCAAAGCACCCAAAGAGCTTTATCAGCCTCGACGACTCGGATCATCTGCTCACGCGGCGCACAGATGCAGAGTACGCTGCTCGCACGCTGGCCAGCTGGGCGAGTCGCTATCTTGCCGCCGAGCCGGAAGCGGCGAATCGCCCGTCGGTGGGCCGCGGCCACGTGCGAGTTGAGGAAAAAGACCTGCGCTTCACGCAGCACGTGTACAGTGACAGCCATCACTGGTTTGCCGACGAACCACGATCCGTCGGCGGCGCCGACAGTGGCCCGGATCCCTATGAGCATCTGCTCGCGGCACTGGGTACCTGCACGGCAATGACCCTGCGGCAGTATGCGACACACAAGAAGCTATCCCTCGAACATGTCACAGTGGAAATTCGTCATGATCGGAATTACGCGCAGGATTGCGAGGGCTGTGATGACAAGCCGGCGCAGATCGAGGTCTTGACCCGGAAAATCATTCTGCGCGGTGAACTTTCTGACGCACAGCGGCAACGGCTGTTGCAAATCGCTGATCGATGTCCGGTGCATCGCACCCTGCATGGGCGGCTGGAAGTCCGCACCAGCCTTGCGGAGGAGTCGCCTCGGTGATCTGGCGATCAAGTGCGCCGGTCGTCACAGCTACATTAGCAATAAAACGATTGAGTGCCGACGGAACCGATACGCCAGCGTTCGCCATGCAGTAGTGGCGGCAGGTCGACAGCACACGCAATCGATAGCTAAGATGGGTCTGATTGCGTCGAGCCTTATGACGCATCGCCGCTGAACATCTCCGCCATGAGTTACGGCGCGCTAAGCCGAAATGCCGTAATGGCGCTCAATCGTGGCGCAAAAATTGGAAATTTCGCCCACAACACGGGCGAGGGCGGGATCAGCGAATGGCACCTTAAATATGGTGGTCACCTGATCTGGCAGATTGGAACCGGCTTTTGGCTGCCGCACGTCAGAGGGCAAATTTGATTCCGCTCAGTTTGCGGAGCAGGCAGCCCGGGATGTGATCAGGATGATTGAGATCAAGCTGTCGCAGGGCGCTAAACCCGGGCACGGCGGTATGCTGCCAGCCGCCAAGCTCACTGAGGAAATTGCCCGTATCCGCATGGTACCGATGGGGGAGGATGTATTATCGCCACCCGGGCACTCTGCATTCTCGAGTCCCGTGGAGCTGCTGCAATTCGTCGCGGAACTTCGAAAGCTGTCGGGGGGTAAGCCGGTCCGGCAAAGCCTTTTCGGCGTTTCACATACTGAGGATGATGGCTCTGGGGGCGG
>CAYFVJ010000204.1:2318-4196 GCA_964346555.1 uncultured Alteromonadaceae bacterium
TCCGGCAAAGCCTTTTCGGCGTTTCACATACTGAGGATGATGGCTCTGGGGGCGGATACGGTGAACTCGGCCCGTGGCATGATGCTGGCACTGGGCTGCATCCAGTCCCGGAGCTGCAATACCGACAAATGCCCCACCGGTATCACCACCCAGAATCCGGCCCGCTACAGGCAGCTGGATGTTACCGACAAGGGCGTCAGGGTTGCCAACTACCATCATTCCTCCCTGGAAACCCTGTCAGAACTGCTCAGCATTCTCGGCAAGGATCGATTGGAGGACCTGGAACCTGCGGATATCCAGCGGCGGTTCAGTCAAGGCAGCGTCATGAACTATGCCGAGCTTTATCCCTGCATTGATGAGGGGTGTCTTTTACGCATGGACTGTGCCCCGGACGCATGGGCCAGTGACTGGGGTCAGGCGATGGCCGACCGATGGCGATGAACATGCCTAAAAATCAGCAAGGCGACACTGAATTCAGCCCGGTGAGCCGCCCATGTGCTCACTCACCCAGAGTCGAAATAACCCCGCCCGCAGCCTGCGCATCGTCTGCATCATGCGTCACCATCAACACGGGCAACTGGCGCGCCCTCGCGCGGTCAAACACCATGTCGCGCACCTGCGAGCGGCGCGACGCATCCAGCCGTGAGAAAGGTTCATTCAGCAATAACGCAAAGGGCTCTGACAACAGCGTCCGCATGAGGGCCACCTGCGCCTTCTGTCCGCCGGAGAGCGTGGCCGGGTCGCGGTCTACAGGATTGTTGTGTTTCAGTCGATCAAGAACGAGTGGTCGGCAGACGGCTTATGGCAAATACGTGCGGTCCGTGCTGCCTGAGGCGTTACGGTAGCTTACGACTTAGTGCTGCCATTGGACATGCGCGATACTAGTATTTCGGATAACCCTTCCCCCCTATTCCACTTGGTCTTATATACTGACTTTGCATTGGTGTAGTAGATCATTTAAATCAGAGTTCTCGGTTATCGCTGACACATTCCGTCCTCGCGCAAATAATGTGAAAATTTTCGCGACTTTAGTTTTAAAAACTTGGGGGGAAAGCTGCACCATCACCAAGAGAGCTTTTTTCCGATTTCACTTATGAGGAAACCCTCGATTGTCACGCACACGTATCCTTGTTCTTACGTCACTTGCCATGACTGCTTTTGCGGGTAATTCACTGCTCTGTCGGGCTGCTCTACTACATACCAGCATCGATGCAGCGAGCTTCACTTCTATACGATTGATTTCTGGTGCAGTGGTGCTTTGGCTGGTCGTGCGAATGAGGCAAGGCACACCTGCCGGCGCAGGCAACTGGCTTTCGGCAATTGCGTTGTTTGTGTATGCGGCTGGCTTTTCTTTTGGCTACATAAGCCTTTCTACGGCAACGGGTGCGCTTCTGCTCTTTGGTGCCGTTCAGGCGACAATGATCGGCTATGGTATCTGGTCTGGGGAACGTCTTCTCAAACTGCAAATTTTTGGCCTTCTCCTCGCTTTTGGAGGTCTCGTTGGTCTATTGCTACCGGGCCTATCGGCTCCGCCATTATACGGTTCCATACTAATGCTGGGTGCCGGGGTCGCATGGGGCATATATTCCTTGCGCGGTAAAGGAGCGGGTGATCCTACCAGGGTGACCACGGGGAATTTTCTGCGTGCTGCTCCGATTACGGTAGTGATGAGCGTATTCATGTTAAAGGGTTTATCACTCGATACTGCTGGGTTCTGGTATGCCGTTTCCTCGGGGGCACTAGCTTCTGGGCTGGGTTACGCTATTTGGTACACGACCTTACCTGCGTTGAAAGCTACCAACGCTGCAACAGTCCAACTGAGTGTTCCTGTTATTGCGGCGCTGGGTGGCATTATTATCCTGGGTGAGCCGATAACCC
>CAYFVJ010000205.1:0-4194 GCA_964346555.1 uncultured Alteromonadaceae bacterium
ATGCCATTCACCTCGGCGACCGCGACTGCTCGCTGCAACGCCGACACCAGAAGGTCATCGAAGAGGCGCCGGCGCCCGACATCGACCCACACCTGCGCGAGCAGGTCGCCGATGCCTGCGTCAAGGCCTGTATCGACATCGATTATCGCGGCGCCGGCACCTTCGAGTTTCTGTACGAGGATGGCGGCTTCTACTTCATCGAAATGAATACACGCGTGCAGGTAGAGCACCCGGTAACCGAGATGATTACCGGCGTGGATATTGTCCGCGAGCAGTTGCGCATCGCCAGCGGCCTGCCCCTGTCGGTCAGACAGGAAGATGTGCACATCCGCGGTCACGCGATCGAGTGCCGCATCAACGCGGAGGACCCGCATACGTTCATGCCCTCTCCCGGCACCATCACGACTTTCCACGCGCCGGGCGGCCCGGGTGTCCGCGTCGATTCGCACATGTACGACGGCTATACAGTGCCGCCGTTCTATGACTCGCTGATCGCCAAGATCATAAGTTATGGCGAAGACCGCGACACCGCGATGGCACGCATGCGCCAGGCGCTCGACGAGCTCGTCATACAGGGCATCCGCACCAATACCGCTCTGCACCGTGACCTGGTGCGCGACGCTTCGTTCCGCGCCGGGGGTGTGAGCATCCACTATCTGGAAAGCAAGCTGGAAGACTGACAGCACATGAGCTGGCTACAGCTGCGACTGGACACCGACCCGGATACCAGCAAGAGGCTGGAAGAAGCCGTTGTTGAAGCCGGCGCTGCTGCGGTCACACTGGAGGACAACGCGGACCAGCCGCTGCTCGAGCCGGGCGTCGGCGAGACGCCCCTGTGGCGGCAGATCCGGCTGACCGCCCTTTTTGCCGCCGATACCGACATGCAGGCTGTGCAGGCGCAGCTCGATCCGACCCTGCTGGCGCGCTGCAACCAGCGCATTGAAATTCTCGAGGACCGGGACTGGGAGCGGGAGTGGATGCAGCACTACCAGCCCATGCGTTTCGGAGACCGTCTGTGGGTCTGCCCGAGCTGGCTGCAGCCGCCGCAGCCCGATGCGATCAATCTTCTGCTCGACCCGGGACTCGCCTTTGGCACCGGCACCCACCCGACCACTGCCCTGTGCCTTACTGCACTGGACGCCCTGCCCCTGCAGGATTCGCGCGTCATCGATTATGGCTGCGGCTCCGGCATTCTGGCGCTAGCCGCCGGCAAACTCGGCGCACAGAAGGTGCTGTGCGTCGACAACGATCCTCAGGCACTGATCGCCACGGCGGAGAATGCATCACGTAATGGCATTCCCCGGGACCGCCTGCCGGTCACCCTTCCCGCGGACTGCGACGAGGCTGCCTGGCACGGCCGCGCCGACCTGGTTGTCGCGAACATTCTCGCCGCTCCCCTGCTGTCTCTGTCGCGGACCCTTCTGGGTTTTCTGCGCCCTGGAGGTACTCTGCTGCTATCCGGTCTGCTCGCCTCCCAGGCAGAGGAAGTTATCACTCACTACCGCCCGGATATTGCGCTCGCGGTAGCAGGTGAGACGGACAACTGGGTGTGCCTGCGCGGTCATCTCGAGTAGGCAAAGCGCTTGCGCTGGCCATTTTCCGGCCGGCGTCGCTTTATCCGCACCCGGCGCTCGCGTATCATCGCTGATCCGTTAGCGATGTTCCCCGCGCATGGTATCGATCGGCCCCTACAGTCTGGCAGCGCCTGTGGCACTGGCTCCCATGGCCGGGGTAACAGACCTGCCGTTCCGGCGTCTTTGCCTGCGCTACGGGGCCGGCTTGGCAGTGGCCGAAATGGTCAGCGCCAACCCGCAACAGCGCGACTCGCGCAAATCCCGGCTGCGCAAGCGCCACGATGCGGAATGCCTGCCGCGCGCGATACAGATCGTCGGCAACGACCCGCAGACAATGGCCGCCGCCGCGCGCCATAATGAAGCATTGGGTGCGCAGATCATCGACATCAACATGGGTTGTCCGGCCAAGAAAGTCTGTCGCAAGGCGGCCGGCTCAGCGCTGCTGGCGGACGAGGCGCTGATCGCCCGCATATTGCAAGCGGTAGTGGCCGCCGTCGACATCCCCGTCACCCTGAAGATCCGCACCGGCACGAGTCCGGCGCACCGCAACGGCGTCAGCGTCGCGCGCATAGCAGAGGACGCGGGTATCGCCGCGCTCGCCGTGCACGGGCGCACCCGGGCCTGCGCTTTTCGCGGCGAAGCCGAGTACGACACCATCGCTTACATTGTCGAGGCAGTCGATATCCCGGTGTGGGCCAATGGCGATATCGACAGCCCGCGGCGCGCCGCCGAGGTCATGTCGCACACCCGCGCCGCAGGCGTCATGATAGGCCGCGCCGCCCAGGGCCGACCCTGGCTGTGTGGCCAGATCGGCGACTTTATCCGGCGTGGGCACTGCGCGCCGTCACCGGGCCTCGACGAGCAGTTCGCAACGCTGATGGCACATATCCGCGAATTGCACGGGTTCTACGGGGAAGTCATGGGAGTTCGCATCGCGCGCAAGCACGCGGGCTGGTATTTCGATGCCGCGGGCCTTGGCGCCGAAACGCGCCGGCAGTTCAACGGGCTGCAGGAGCCGGCCGCGCAGATATCGAGGATCGACGGACTGTTCAATGAAATCAGACAACAAGACGAGGAACTGGCAGCATGAGGGGCACGGCGCCGCCAACGGCCAAGCGCGGCAGTGGAGCAGCGAGCGAGACAGCAGCACCTGCAGCCGCCAACACCGAGACAGCACCCGCATTCAAGCAGGAAGCACTCAACGGTCACGCGAGTGCACAGCCGGACCATCACGGGACTTTGCAGGAAACTGTGACGGCCTGTGTGCGTCAGTACCTTGCGGAGATCGATGGTGAGCCCACCACCGACTTCTACCCCTTGCTGCTGTCACAGGTGGAACCGCCCCTGTTGCGCGAGGTCATGGCCTACACGCGACACAACCAGACCCGCGCAGCGCAGGTGCTCGGGCTCAACCGCGCGACCCTGCGCAAGAAACTTCGCCAATACGACATTTCTCCCGACAGCGAATAAGGCCCCTGCACGCTTATGACCACACCGCCCGTGACACCTGTCAGACGCGCCCTGATCAGCGTCTCCGACAAGATCGGTATCCTCGACTTTGCGCGGGCGCTGCGCGAGTTCGACGTCGAGCTGCTATCCACTGGCGGCACCTACAGACTGCTCAGCGAAGCCGGTCTGGCAGTCACAGAGGTCTCGGATTACACCGGATTTCCGGAAATGATGGATGGCAGGGTCAAGACGCTGCACCCGAAAGTGCACGGTGGCATTCTCGGCCGACGCGGACAGGACGACGTCGTCATGGACGCTCAAGCCATTGCCCCGATCGACCTGGTCGTGGTCAATCTCTACCCGTTTGAGGCGACGGTCGCTCGCTCCGACTGCAGCCTCGAAGACGCGATCGAGAATATCGACATCGGTGGACCGACCCTGGTGCGCGCAGCCGCCAAGAACCACCCGTCCGTCACTGTTGTCACACACAGTGACGACTACCCGCGCGTCCTCGCGGAGATGCGCGAGAGAAACGGCGCCACCAGTCCGGAAACACGCTTCGACCTGGCCGTGCGAGCCTACGAGCACACGGCGGCCTACGATGGCGCCATCGCCAACTACCTCGGCACCCGGGTCGACGGCGGCGCGCAGGACTTTCCGCGCACCTACAATCTGCAGTTCCAGCAGGTTCAATCCATGCGCTATGGCGAGAATCCCCACCAGCGCGCGGCTTTTTACCGGGAGCAGGACCCGGCCGGTGCCTGTATCGCCAGCGCGCGGCAGCTGCAGGGCAAGGCGCTGTCCTACAACAATGTGGCCGATACCGATGCCGCACTGGAATGCGTGAAGTCGTTCAGCGAGCCGACCTGCGTTATCGTCAAGCACGCCAACCCCTGTGGTGTCGCCGGCGGCGGCACACTGCTGGAAGCCTATGAACGCGCCTTTGCCACCGACCCGGAATCGGCCTTCGGCGGCATCATCGCCTGCAATCGCGAGCTGGACGCCGACACGGCCCAGCGCATTGTCGAGCAGCAGTTCGTGGAGGTGATCATCGCTCCACGCGTCAGCGATGCAGCCAGCAAGGCGGTTGCCGGCAAGAAAAACGTCCGCCTGCTCGCTTGCGGCGATATCGCGGCGCCAGCCGCCGCTATGGACTTCAAGCGCGTCAGTG
>CAYFVJ010000206.1:0-4164 GCA_964346555.1 uncultured Alteromonadaceae bacterium
CCCTGTCCCAGAAATGGGAAACGGACGCGGCGGAATGGGTTGCAATCAGCAACTACCGCGAATACGACCACGAGCTTTACAGTGACGATGACGCGACGACCCTGCAGCTGCTGCAGACGGCACGTCAGACAGAGCACTGGCAGTTCTCCCAGGAACTGCTCGCCAGCTTTGATCCCACACCGGATCTGCGTATGGTGGCAGGAGGATTTTTCTTCAGCCAGTCCTACGAATTGAACCAGCAGGGCGTGCTTGACGGCTTCCTGCCGGGCCTTGGGCAACCTCAGACTCAGGAGCAGGATAACTGGTCCGCCTCCCTGTTTGCCCAGACCTATTACAGCCTGTCAGAGCGACTCACGCTGCAGATCGGAGCCCGCATCGCCCGCGAGGAAACGGAAGCAACATCAACCACCGCGAACACCTTCGCGACAATGCCTGGCGCACTGGCGAGCTTCAATGATCCGGTGATTCCGGGCTCACTGATTATTGCCAGCGGCAAAAAAGACTGGGATAACGTCGGCTACAAGGTGGGGCTGGACTTTAGCGTCAACCCTGACACGTTAATGTACGGCTACTACGCTCGAGGCTTCAAGTCCGGGGGCTTCACCGGGCGCATCGCCATCGCCCAGGATATCGGCCCCTTCGACCCCGAGTTCCTCGACACCGTCGAATTCGGCATAAAAACAGAACTGCTGAACAACCGGATACGCGCCAACGCGGCCATCTTCTACAATGAGTACGACGACATGCAGGTCGTGCAGAATATCACGTTTCCATCTGGCGCGAACAGCGCGAGCATCCAGAACGCGGCTGAAGCAAACTCCTATGGCGCAGAACTTGAGGTAGACGCCTACCTCAGCGAACGCCTGTCGCTGAGTTTTGCAGTCGCCTGGCTCGAATCGGAGTATGAAGAATACGACACCCTGGCTCCGGACCCGGCGACCGGGCAGCTGGTGACCACCAGCTTTGCCGGCAATCCATTGATGAACGCACCCGAGTGGAGCGGTAACGCCAGCGCCACCTACTCCTTACCGGTTGGCGGCGGCAACGCGGACCTGTTCGCCCAGGTCACACACAGCAGTGAAAAGTTCAGCAATTTCACGGCCTTCCCGCAGGAGCGCATCGGCGACATCACGCTTGTGAACGCCAAACTGTCCTGGTCACCCGGCAGTGAGCGCTGGACTGCGGGGGTGTATGGCCGCAACCTGCTGGATAAGGAATACTTCCTGCAGAAGCAGTGGTTCACTCCGAGCTTTGGTATAGGCAGCATGGGGGCTCCACGCGAGATCGGTGTAGACTTCCGGTTCACCTTCTGAAACAGCCAAAAGGATACAGACATCGTGACTATTTCCCTGGACAAACAATTGCAATGCCCCGAAAAACTGGATGAACCAAAGCTGCGCGGCGACCACGTCAGCGCAGATCGCTACATTGATCCGTCCTACCTGCGCCGCGAGTGGGCAGCAGTGTGGCACAAAGTCTGGAATATCGGTGGAATGAGTTACCAGATGAGCGAACCCGGAGATTATCTTGTTACCGAGCTGGGTGCAGAATCCATTATTCTGGTGCGTCAGGACGACGGCGACGTCAAAGCCCTGTTCAACGTATGCCCGCATCGCGGAACTCGCGTAACCCAGGCCGAGGAAGGCAGCGTTAAGCGCTTCCAGTGTCCCTACCACGGCTGGGAATTCGATCGTAGTGGCCTGGTAGTGGCGGTGCCGAGCGAAGATGATTTTCCTCAGGGCTCCCCCTGCGGCAAACAGAGGATGAAAGAGATCAGGTGCGAGGAACGCTTTGGCATGATCTGGTTCAACCTCGACGAAAACGCGTCCTCCCTTGCGGATTTTCTGGGCGAGCAGGTTACACGCGAGCTGGAATCCCACCGCATGGAAGAGATGCTGCGCGTTCTGAATATCACCGCCCAGATCAAGTGCAACTGGAAAATCATTACCGACAATTTCAACGAAGCTTATCACGTCAAGGTCCTGCATCCGGAACTCATACCCTACATTGCAGCCGACCATGAGGATTGTCAGTTCGACATGTTACCCGGTGGACACAACCGCGGCTGGTTTCCGTCATTCCTTCCATCCCAGGAATTCGCCGACGACACGATCGGTGAGCCCTTGAAGAGCATGGCACAGGCCTGGGGCGTCAACAGTGACGATTACGTGGGGCGCGAAAGCTGGAAGGCGCTGCGCCTGGACATCCAGCGAGCCAAGCGCAAAAAAGCCTCCGACCGCGGTTACCATCACTACAACCACCTGGCCGATTACCAGCTCACGGACTACGTCATCTACAACGTATTCCCGAACAACGTGATCACGGTAGGCCCAGACGGTGTGCAGCTACTGCGGCCCCGACCACACCCGACGGATCCAGCGCAGTGCCTGTTTGATCACTGGTGGCTGGTCAACCGTATTGAAGGTCAGGAGACTACCCCCTCGCCAGCGGGCGGTCCCGACCTGCCCATGGAGGACGCCGAGCACGAACAGATCTGCCAGGGCGAGAAGAGTCTGGGGCGCACCGCCGACCAGGACGTCAGCGTCGCGACCATCCAGCAGGAAGGGCTCGGCTCAGTCGGATTCCAGGGGTTCTACATGCCACATCAAGAGCGTCGTGTGCAGCATTTCCACGAGGTTCTTAACGATTACATGGAATAACTCTGAGCCGGCAAACACAGCCTGAACACGTTTAAAGCCGTGAACGGAAATACACCGGCTCAGCAATCAGCCAGAAGGAGATAATCGATCAATGCCGAAGATTACCTACATATCACATGACGGCAAGGAAACCGTTGTCGACGCGAAGACCGGTGCCAGCATCATGGAAACCGCGCTGGAGAACGGGATTGATGGCATCGTCGGTGAGTGTGGCGGCTGCTGCTCCTGTGCAACCTGCCACTGCTACGTCGAGCCGGAATGGTTTGAACTTACCGGACCAGCGGATGAAATGGAGGTGGACCTGCTGGATTTCGCTATCGAACCCAGGGAAAACAGCCGCCTGGGCTGCCAGATAGCGATAACGGAGGCCATGGACGGCCTGGTCGTGCGCATGCCCCCGTCGCAATTCTAGCCTTCGACAAGATTGACGAGGCACTTGCCGCGAGAGGCGCCATGCATCATGTCGCAGAAAGCCTGCGGCGTGCTTTCAATTCCCGAATACATCTGATTGAAGCTCACAAGCTCACCGGCACGATAGTGTTCGGCAAGAGTGCTGGCTGCTGAGGGAAACTCATCGGCATAGTCCGAAAACATAAAACCCTCCATGCGCGCACGCTTGGTTATAAGCTCCCAGGTGTTGAATACCGGCTCCGGGCGATCCTGCTCATACTGGGAAATGGCTCCGCAGAGAACGATACGCGCACCCTCCGAGAGCTGACCGAGGGCGGCATCCAATGTCGCGCCGCCCACGTTGTCAAAAAATATATCGATGCCCTCAGGCGCTGCCCGTGACAGCGCTTCAACCAGGACGGGTTCGCGCTCACGGCTGATCGCGAGATCATAGCCGACATCCTGGCGCAGCCATTCCGCCTTGGTTTCACTTCCTGTCAGGCCGATAGTGCGACAGCCGTGAACTTTCCCGAGCTGGCCGACCGCCGTCCCCACCGCACCACCGGCTGCTGATACCACAAGAGTATCTCCGGCCTGCGGAACGCCAAACCGCATCAGTCCCAGGTACGCGGTCATTCCCGTGGGCCCGAGCAGCGACATGTATTCGTGCAGGGGCACACCCGGCTCCGGGTCAATCACAGCAGCGAGATCACCGCCGTCAAGGATGCTGAACGTTTCCCAGGCACATCGGGCACTCAGGTACGCGCCCTCTGGATAGCCCGGGTGGCGGCTTTTGACCACCTGGCCCAGCACCATGCTCTGGACCGGATCACCGATCTGCATGCCGGGCAGATAGTTATCTCCCGCCCCCTCCGTCATCCAGTAGCGGAAGCCGGCATCCATCGACAGGTGTAGGTTGCGCACCAGCACCTGACCGTTCGTTGGCTCGGGTATGTCGGAAGACACGACCTCGAAGTCCTCAGTTGTTACGGCTCCCTCGGGATGCCGCTTGAGAACAACCTGGGTATTTTTTGCCGTGGTATTTTCCATGGGTGCTCCTGCTATTCAACCGTATTCAGGCATCATTCCAGAGTGCATACACCGGATCATCCCG
>CAYFVJ010000207.1:0-4134 GCA_964346555.1 uncultured Alteromonadaceae bacterium
GGGAAGCGATAATCCGCATCGAACGAGACCATCCCCAACTCCCCGGAATGGACGGCCTCGTTCGATGCGGATTATCGCTTCCCACTGTCAGACTCTCTTGAAGGTTTTGTAAGGGTCGAGTGGGCTTATCGCGACGAGATCATAGCAGATACCGAGCAGTTCATTCAGTTTCGTGAGAGCGGAAACAAGTTCCCGTTCATCGTACCCAGCTACGATTTCTGGAATGTTCGCGCGGGAATCCAGGCCGATAACTATACGATTACCGCCTACGCCGAGAACGCCTTCGACGATGAGTTCTACACTAATGCCTACCGTAAGGCGTTCATGGGTGGTCTGCATGTCGAGCCTTCTCGGCAGGTGTTAGGTATCAGGGGTCGATACGAATTTTAGGCAGCCTCAGATGACGGGGCGTCGCTCATTGTTCCCGACCCTCGTCTTTTCAACTCGGCAACACGACCCAGCGTCCTGGATTTCCCGATTGGGTCTGTTCCAGCAGATGTATGATCGCAGACTGGACGATGTCCCAGCACTCACTCTCGGCTCACTGCCCCTCCCAATTCTGCACACGGAGATGAAGAAGCCATGAAGAAATCCACGCTGATCGCCACGACGATTTACCTCATTTCGCAATGCTTCAGCGTTGCTGGCGCTCAAATGGCGATTACCGGGGGCAACGTCCTCGATATCAATACAGGTGAGGTCTTATCAGACGCTGTTATTTTGGTTGATCGCGAGCGCATCGCCGCGGTCGGTCTGGCCGGCGAGCTGGAAGTGCCGACAGGCGCCGAGATTATTGATGCCAGCGGCACCTGGCTGATACCCGGTATGATGAACATGCATGTGCATTTGGGGCTTGTGCTGCCCGGGAAAATGCAGGCGGAACTCGCCGAGGAATCACTCGGCGCCCTGACGCTGCGTATGGCCAACGCGGCTCGAAAGACATTGCAGGCAGGGGTAACCACCATCCGCCTGCCGGGAGACCAGCGCTACGGTGATATCTTCCTCCGACGATCGATCGAAAAAGGCGAGAGCCACGGTCCTCGCATTTTTTCTTCCGGCGAGGCACTTGTGATCACCGGGGGGCATGGCTCCGACCCGGGCAAGGTCTATGCCGACGGTCCTGACGAATTGATGAAGGCCGCTCGCAAGCAGATAAGCATGGGCGCCGACTGGGTGAAAATTCTGATTTCCGGCGGCATTGCCACCGACGGTGGCGATATCAGCGAGGCTCTAATGACGCCCGGGGAAATCAGCGCGGTCGTGGATGCCGCGCACCGTTTCGGTGCGAAAGTCGCTGCGCACTCGGGCTCCTCTGCGGCAACCAGCGTCGCCGTGGATGCCGGCGTGGACAGCATCGAGCATGGTTACACGCTGGATCGCAAGACGCTGAGCAGGATGGCCAAAACGGGCACCTGGCTAGTGCCCACGATTGTTGTCAGCCAGCCTGCAACGGCCCCGTTCTTCAAGAAAATCGGCTCACCGCCGTGGTACCTGGCACGTCGCGAAGCGGTCGGCAAACAGCACTGGCAAGCACTTCAGACCGCTATCGAAGAGGGCGTCAATATCGCCCTGGGTACCGATCAGCTGCCGCATGAACCCAATGACGGCACGACCGCGACGGCGCGCGAGGCGCAGTACTATGTCGAGGCTGGCATGACGGCATTACAGGCGCTCCAGGCCACGACCATTCAGCCGGCGCGCATGCTGGAGGCCGATGATCATATCGGCTCACTGGATGTTGGCAAATATGCCGACATCGTCGCTGTCAGCTCTGACCCCACCGCCGATATCGAGGCGCTGCGGGATATCCGACTGGTCATCAAGGGCGGGGTTGTCTATCGCAATGAACTTCCCGACCCCTGATATTCAGGTGCGGGCGAGGTATCTATGTTAGGCACCATCGCACGCAACATTGTCGGCCCCACCGCTGTCATGGCGGCGGGTACCATGGGCGCTGGCGCAGTAGCCTCGCTTCTCTTGTCGGGCGCCTGGTTCCGTTACGAGCTACTGTGGGTGGTGCTGCTCATGTTGCCGGTTTTCGTGATCTCTGTAGACAGTTCCTCTAGGATCGGCGCGTTGAATCCCGACAGCGGTATGTTCGCGCTGATCAATCGACGCATCCATCCGATGGTCGGATGGCTACTGTTGCTGATCAACGTTCCCGTGCATTTACTCATTGGTATGGGTCAGCTTTCAGTCATGAGCTCTTCCCTGCTCTCACTGCTTACACCGTCGGGCTCGGCGGTGCCTGCACTCGGCAGACTGGGAGAATCCTGCCTTGCGCTTGGCATCGGAGGCGCAGTTATCTGGCTGGTATTCTCGCAGGGTTACGAGCGCATGCAACGGGTGATGACATGGCTGCTCATGATCATGTTTTTCTGTTTTCTCGTTGTGGCGGTGCGCGGTTTTTCCGAGTGGCGTGCGATCCTGGCCGGCTTCGTCCCGCACATTCCGCCTGATCTCACCGTACCCGGCACGGACGGAATACGCTCGGCGACCGGCTCCATTCTGGCAATTGCTGGCAGCGCGATCGCGCCGGCAGCGCTGCTCGGTATGCCGTATCTGTCATCCGATGCCGGCGTTGGCGAAAGTGAACTCTGGCACATGTTGCGCCGCGCGATCGTCAATCTGGGCTTCATCTTTGGCGCCTATGCGATTTTGGTCATCATAGCCGGTGGCTTTGCCCTGTATTCACTGCCGGACCATGCGCAGTTCTCCGACGTCGGTCAGGCGCGCCTGGTGATGCAGTCGATCTTTCCGCAGCAACTTTCATTCCTGGGTCCGGTGATCTTCACGCTCGGCATGCTGGTAGCGGCACTGACGACACTGGTTGTCGTGGTGCAGGTCTCAACCTATTTCATTCTGGACACTTTTGGGAGCCCATGGGCGTTCTCCCGCAATAATCGCCTCTACCATGGAGTCGCCGTAGGTTTCATTCTGACTGCGGCGCTGCTCGCGCCGCACTGGAGTTTTCCGGCGATGCTCAAGGTGCTTCTGCTCATGGGCGTCAACTTGCTCGTAATACCGGTCGTTTTTCTGATCGTCATTTATTTTATGAATAACCGAGATCTTATGGGGCAACACCGGGCTACTTGGTGGCGCAATGCAATTCTATTCGCCGGGTTTGCGCTCTCGCTGTTACTTGCGGTCCACAAAACACCTGACTACGTTGTAATGCTGGGTCGCTGAGTTACACCTGAAGAATGGAAAACGGAGGTCAATTCAATGAGTGAAGCTTTAAAACCTGAATTCAGACGCGCGGATCATGTGTCATTGACCGTAAAGGATATCGATGCTGCGGTAAAGTTTTATAGCGATGTCATGGGCGCGACGCTGCGCTACCGCATGGGGCCTTTCGACGCAGCGGAGATTCCGAAAATGGACGACGGCCGCGACTGGACAGATGCGCATGTAAACGTACCGGGTGCACGGCTGCACATTGCCATGCTGCAGCTCTGCGACAACCTGGGCATGGAACTTTTTGAATACGAAAAGCCCGAGGACGCGGCGCAGACGCCCGCTCGCAACTGCGATGTGGGTAGCCGGCACATCTGCCTTGAAGTGGACGATGTCCGTCAGGCAGTGGATTATCTCGGTGCCAATGGCTGCACACCGCTAGCCGGCCCTATCGTGGCCGAGGATGGCCCCAGCTCAGACTCATTGTCGTGGTATGTGCTGGACCCTTTCGGCAACCAGATGGAACTGGTGCAGTACACCTGAGCGAGGCAAGTCGTTATGCAACTCTTCACTATAAGTCTGCTACTGTGCTGCGTACTTGTCACAGGCGCGCATGCCGACAGCCATGCGGCCAAAAAGGACCTAACGCTCGAGGCTATTTTTCAAAGCGACACATTCCGCGCCGCTATGCCAGAGAGCCCGCGCTGGGTTTACGGCGCGCAGATGTTGACGTTTATCGAGACCGATCACGACAGTGGCGAGCAGCGCGTCCAGTCAGTCGATGTCCGCAGCGGGAACATGCGTCAACTGCTGTCGTCGCAGGATGCCCGCAGCTGGCCCGAAGCTCTGCATCTCACCGACTTTCACTACAGTATGGAGAGCGGTTATGCGCTGTTGCGCGGCAGCGTCCGACGCACCTGGGACGGCGTTTCAGAGGCTGAGTTCTATCTGTGGTCC
>CAYFVJ010000208.1:0-4119 GCA_964346555.1 uncultured Alteromonadaceae bacterium
TCAACTCTGGTTCGTTCCCCTGGGTGGCTGCGGCGAAATCGGCATGAACATGAACCTCTACGGCCATGATGGCCAATGGCTCATGGTTGATTGCGGTATTACGTTCGAGCGGACTGCCGGCGGCGAGACGCTGGTGCAGATGGCTGACCCGGCATTCATCTGCGATCAGCGCGATAACTTATGCGGGCTGGTGATAACCCATGCGCACGAAGACCATATCGGGGCTATCGCGTATCTATGGCCGCAACTGGGGTGCCCCGTTTACACCACGCGCTTTACCGCGGAGATACTCCAGCGCAAGCTGCGTGAAGCAGGGCTTACGCACCGGGTGCCCGTACACGTGGTGGCGCGCCAGTGTCGACGACAAATCGGCCGTTTTGATGTTGAATGGGTCGACCTGACGCACTCTACGCCAGAGTCCCAGGCACTGCTTATCCGCACGCCATTGGGAACGATATTTCATACCGGCGACTGGAAGCTGGACCCGGAGCCTCTGATCGGCGCACCGTACCCCGAGTCGTACTATCGTGCATTGGGCGATGGGGGTATTCGTGCGATGGTCTGCGATTCCACCAACGCCGACGTAGCCGGTCGCTCCCCCTCTGAAGGCGCTCTCTTTGCAGGTCTCCTCTCAGCGGTTTCGCAGGCGCAAGGCCGCGTCATAGCCGCATGTTTCGGCAGCAACATCGCGCGTCTGCACACACTGGCGCAGGTCGCGGCGGCGACCAAGCGGCACGCGGGACTGCTCGGCCGCTCGCTGCGCAGATATCACGGCGCCGCCGTCAGCGCGGATTTGTGGCCGGATGAGCTGCGATTTATCGACAGCCAGCATCTGGGCTATCTGCCCCCGGAGGAGGTGCTGGCAATTGCCACAGGCAGCCAGGGCGAAGCAGGGGCCGCGCTGGACCGCCTCGCCTCAGGCCGGCACCCCGACCTCGAACTGCAGCCAGGAGACACGGTCATACTCAGTGCGCGCATCATTCCGGGCAATGAGAATGCGGTAGCGAAGCTGCTGTCTCGCTTGCGCCGTCTCGGTTTGCTAGTGGTTGCCGATGGCGATATCTCCCAGCCGCTGCACGCCTCCGGCCATCCGGCACAGGAAGAGCTTCGGGACATGTATCGATGGGTGAGACCGCAAATCGCCATTCCGGTTCATGGTGAGCCGCAGCACCTGCAGGCGCATGCCGAGCTGGCCCGGAGCATTGGGGTGCCGCAGCGTCTGCAGGGTCGGAATGGTGATTTATTTCTGCTTGCACCCGTCGCCGGTGTGCGTCGCAAAGCCGTGACCACCGGTCGCCTGCAGCTTTCCACGCGAGGGGCCGGGGGCCTGACTCATGTCACTAATCACTCGCCCGCGAACAGTTCATTGAGGTAGACAGCCGTGCGTACGCCCGCCTGCGAGATCCTGAGCCGGAGTGCGCTGGTCCAGCGATACCGGTAATCCCAGGCCAGATCGGGCTCGTCGGGATAGATACGATCGCGCAGTTCGGCGCTTTCCGCGATCCACACCAGTGGACTTGGATCGCGCCAGGCTACAAAGTCCTCGCGCGATATTTTCCTGTCCAGCCACTCGATCCACTCGCTGTATGAGAGCTGCTCGCTATCGACCAGCTGACTGTCCCAGACGCGGTGCAGATTGGTGGACTGCCCGAAATAGGTGACACGTGTATCATTGCCTCCGCGATCGGTACCGTTGCCCACGTGCAGCGGCTGATGCAGGTCAGCAATTATATGTATGATAAAGCGCAGCGCGAGCGCGCGGTCCTGCGGTGGCGTTTCCGCGGCGCGCAGATCGGCAGAGAAGCTTTGCAATGCAGTGTAGGCATCTCCCTGTCCCGGTGCACCCACCTCCTCGTAGGCCTTGCCCTCGGGCACGGTAACGTAATGCCAGGGGTTGGCGGTGCGCTGCCAGAATTCAGACGGAGCTGAGCGCATGAAGTCCGGCCAGGTTGACGCCTCCGCCAGGGTCTCCCGCTCCAGGATATCCTCTATCGCGAGGCGCGCCTCGGGCGACAGATACCGCTCGGCAATACCGGCTGCGGCGCGGTGCGCGGTGCTGCCCCAGCCCAAAGCCTGAACGCAGACGAACAAGAGCAGTGAAGGAATCAGGCGGGTTATCATGACATTGCCCTCGGACAGCAAAACGCGCTTCGGACGCGACAGTTCATTTATATCCCGCGGTGACGATACCACCTCAGGGTCGCGCGAGGGTACTGGGGTCGCCGCGGGGCGACTGCAGCGGCGAGCGATCCTGAGGGCCGCCGTACTCGCGATGGTGAGCGGCTGCAGTACAACACCATCGCGCAGAGTGATCAACGCTGCAATCAATGGTGACCCAGAGCGCATCGCACGCAGCGTGCTGCAGGACCAACTGGAACGGCAGGGGCTGCCGACCAGTGTACAGGACGTGCCGGGACTTATTCGCGATCTGGCTCGCCTGTTGCGCGAATCCTGGGGTGAGCGCGAGCCGGAGGTGGCCTCACCAAGGCGCTATGTTAAGTACAGCAATGATTACGAGGCGCGTGCGATTGTCGATTTTGAACAGGGTTTCCTGCAGGTGGAGACAATCGCCACCGAGAACATGCGCAGCAAGCTGCGCCAGGCCATTGTCGCTACCGTCCTCACTGACCGGGATATGCGTGTCGAGGACATTTTCAACGCTACCGAGCCACATATGGGCGGTGAACCGTTCCTGTTCGGCCAGTTACTGGACCACGACGGGCAATCCATACGCTGGCGATGGCGGGCAGAGCGCTTTGCCGATCATCTGCTGGACAATGCATTGCAGCGTCAGCGCCAGCACGGCAGGCTCGCCCACAGCGTGCGGGTGGCGCTGGTAGATAACCATCAGCGTTTGCGTGAACTCGAGTACGCGGAGGAGGTGCTCGCAGCCGCGCAACGCTACCGGATGCCACCCTCTCTGGTCTATGCGGTAATCGAAGTGGAAAGCGCGTTCAATCCCTACGCGGTCAGCCCGGCGAACGCCTACGGTCTCATGCAGGTGGTGCCGGCCACTGCGGGCCGGGATGTATTCGAGCGTATAAAGCGACTGCGCGGTGAACCGACGCGAGAACAGCTGTTTCGTCCCGATTTCAACATCGATATTGGCAGCGCCTACCTGCACTTGCTCGACGACAGATACCTGAAGGAGATCAACGATGAAAACAGTCGTCGCTTTGCGACGATCGCGGCATACAACGGTGGCCCGGGTAGCACCCTGCGCGCTTTCAATGCCAACCGTGAACGCGCGCTGGGCCGCATCAATGCGATGAGCTCAGCGCAGGTATACAGCCACCTGGTAGATCGGCATCCCTTCGCTGAAACTCGGGGCTACGTCACAAAAGTGCGGACCGCAGAGCGACGCTATCGCTAGGACTGTCCGCTTTCATGGGCACCAGCCCTTTTTGCGTCCGGAAGGTCGACTGACTTCATTCATCGATATCGCTTGCGAAACAGCGGCAGATAAACGCTGAAATATCCCGCACTTCTTGCAGGCATACCTCATGCCCCATGGGGTAAGTGCTGTAGTCCGGCTGATAACCCCAATCGCGCACTTGTTGCGCTGCGCGCTGGCCCAACGCTTCCGGCACCATCGGGTCATTACTGCCGTGAAAAATGTGCACAGGCAGCTGACGGTTGGCGTCACTCGGCACCGTTATATGCGGTGTGGCGAAATAGGTGGATAACGCCATCAATCCGGCCAGCGGCTGCGGGTAAGTGAGCGCAACGTGCCAGGCAACCGCGCCACCCTGGGAAAACCCGGCCACCATGATGCGCCGGCTGTCTATCCCGCGCGCCCTCTCCCGCTCGATGAGATCCACCGTCCACTGCGCGGATTGCAGCAACTGTTTTTCATCGAGCTGACGTTCAAGATCCAGCGCCGTGATGTCATACCACGCCGGCATCGACATGCCACCATTCAGGGTAACCGGCAGCTCCGGCGCGTGGGGAAACACGAAGCGCACTGCAAACGACTCTGGCAGACGCAATTCAGGCACGATCGGTTCAAAGTCGTGACCGCTGGCACCGAGACCGTGCAACCAGATTACTGCGGCATCTGCTTTGCGATGTTCGGGTTCGATTTCAACACAGGGTAGATACGTCATTCAGGGGACCTGT
>CAYFVJ010000209.1:0-4093 GCA_964346555.1 uncultured Alteromonadaceae bacterium
GCCTGTGCTCTGTTGACAAGGCGAATGTGCTCGAGGTGACTGTACTCTGGCGCGAAGTAGTCGAGGCCGTCGCTACTTCCTATCCCGACGTCGAGCTGCAGCATCTGTATGTGGACAACGCCGCCATGCAGCTGGTTATCGCGCCCCGACAGTTTGACGTCATGGTGACCGGCAATCTGTTCGGCGATATTCTGTCGGACGCTGCGGCGATGCTGACCGGTTCCATCGGCATGTTACCCTCCGCGTCGCTCGATGAATCGGGCCGGGGTCTGTATGAACCGTGCCACGGGTCGGCGCCGGATATCTCCGGTCAGGCAAAAGCCAATCCACTGGCGACGATACTGTCGGTGGCCATGATGATGCGTTACACCCTCGGTGAGCCCGGGGCCGCGCGTGCAATCGAGGAAGCCGTGGGCGAGGTTCTCGATGCCGGCCTGCGAACCGCGGACATCAGTGCGCCGGGCGAGACAGCCGTCAGCACACACGCAATGGGCGATGCGGTAGTGACCGCGATCGACAGTCACCGCTGAGACAAGGGGAATCAGGCAGATGGCAGAGACGTATAATGTCGCCGTGGTGGGCGCTACCGGTGCCGTCGGCGAGGTCATGCTGGAGCTGCTGGCAGAGCGCAACTTCCCGGTAGACAAGCTCTACCCGCTGGCGAGCGAGCGCTCCGCGGGCAAGACCATCAACTTTCGCGGCCGGCGTGTCAGCATCGGCAACCTTGCCGAGTTCGACTTCAGTCGGGCGCATATCGGCCTGTTTTCCGCCGGTGGCTCGATTTCTGCCGAGTACGCCCCCGGCGCCGCCGCGGCCGGGTGTGTGGTTATCGACAACACGTCGCATTTCAGGCGCGAGGACGATATCCCGCTCGTCGTGCCGGAGGTCAACCCGGAAGCGCTCGCCACCTGGCGCGACCGCGGCATTATCGCCAACCCCAACTGCTCGACTATCCAGATGCTGGTGGCCCTCAAGCCCATCCACGATGCCGTGGGCATCAGGCGCATCAATGTGGCCACTTATCAGGCGGTATCCGGCACCGGCAAAGAGGGGATAGAGGAACTCGCCGGACAGTCTGCGCGACTGCTGAACGGCCAGCCGGCGGAGCAGTCAGTCTATCCAAAGCAGATCGCTTTCAATGCCCTGCCGCATATCGATACATTCCAGGACAATGGCTACACGCGTGAAGAGATGAAGATGGTCTGGGAAACCCAGAAGATCTTCGCCAGCGAAGAGATACTGGTAAATCCCACCTGCGTTCGCGTGCCGGTATTCTTCGGTCACTCAGAGGCGATACATATCGAAACCGTTGACAGAATCCCGGCGGCTGACGTCCAGGAGCTCATGCGCAGTGCGCCGGGCATCACGTTGCTCGATGACCGGGTCGATGGCGGCTACGCCACGGCAGTGACCGAGGCCGCGGGCAAGGACGCGGTTTTCGTCAGTCGCGTGCGCGAAGATATCTCGCATCCAAACGGCATCAACCTCTGGGTGGTGGCGGACAACGTGCGCAAGGGAGCGGCCCTTAACAGTGTGCAGATTGCCGAATACATGATCCGCGACTACCTTGATTAACGCCAGGCCTTACCCGATACTTGTGATCCTGCCGGTGGTGTGAACCTCGCCGCCGTAATCGCTTTCAGCGCTTTGTTCATATCGCGTTGCAAGTCGTTGTGATTAATGGCATTTTGCATTGTATGTTGTGAGTCCCTGAGGGGGTCCCGGGCAATCTCGCCTCAGGGAATCAGGACAATAACAAGGCATGTTTATGGCAAAGCGAGTTCACTTCCCGTCGGCTGTTCTGATCGGTAGCCTGCTGCATGCCGGTGCAGTGTCCGCGCTCGGTCTGGGCGATATCACGCTCAACTCCTTTCTCAATGAACCGCTGGACGCCGAAGTCACGCTGATCGATACACGCGACCTGGTGGCCGACGAGATCAAGGTCAGGCTCGCCGGGGTCGATGAGTTCGAGCGCTTTGGCGTCAATCGCAACTACTTCCTGACGCGCATTCAGTTCGACATCAGTATCGATCGCGAGCGCAACACGGGCGTTATACGCTTGACAACCCAGGAGCCGGTTCGCGAGCCCTTCGTGGATCTCATCATAGAAGCGCGCTGGCCGGCCGGCAGGCTGCTGCGAGAATACACGATGCTCGTCGACCCACCCGTCTTTCGCGAGGAGCCACTGGTGGTGTCGGCGTCCGAGCGCGTGGCCGCCGTCGAACAGGAAGCAGCCGAGGCCGCGACCCCGCCGGGTCCGGCACCCGAAAAGCCCGCCGCTGACGCAGTTGGCGGCAGCGGCGATCGGCTTGCCACGCGCCGCAGCGAGCTGGCGGACGGGGAAATGCCCGAGCGAGCGTTTTCCGCCGCAACGGCTGACACGCCGGCACCCGGTCAGCGCTACATGGTCCGCCGCGATGAAACCCTATGGCAAATCGCCGAGCGCGGCAGACCGCAAGGCTCCAGCGTGCAGCAGGCCATGCTGGATATCCAGCGCCTCAATCCGGAAGCCTTCATAGATGGCAATATCAACCGTATCAAGGCGGGCTACATCATCTATCTCCCATCTGCGGGCGACATCAGTTCCGACGACCTATCGCAAGCGCTTGCCGAGGTACGCCAGCAGAATGCCGACTGGGCCGGCCAGCGTTCCCGCGAACCGGGTGTCACGGCTGCGGCTTCGTTGCGGATTTCCGCTGACTCCGCTGACGCTGCGCGCAGTGTCGATGAAGGTGGCGAGAATGACCGCAGCGAGACCCGGGTAGCGGAAGCCTCGGCGGGGGCCGCCTCCGATGCGGCGGGTACATCCGCCAATGGTGGCGGTGAGTCCGCGGAACGCAGCGATCGCCGCGTCGACGGCGGCGCGGCTGCCAGCGTGGATTCCGGCGCGGGCACCGCGGCAGATAGCGAGCTGGCAGGTCAGATCGCCGCGATGACCGAGCGTCTCGATACGCTCGAACAGATCGTGGCGTTAAAAGATGAACAGATCGCGTCCCTCGAGCAGTCGCTGCGTGAAGCGCGTGCGGCGCCAGAGGAGCCCGCAGCGCCGGCGCCGACGACGAGTGAGGCACCGGCTGTGACCCCTGCGCCCGCCCCCGCGCCTGAGCCTGCTGCATCGACGACAAGCGCGCCCGAACAGGGAGGGCCGGGGTTCTGGCTTTACGCCGTGGGCGCCGCACTGGTCGCAGCCTTACTGGGTGTCCTGTTCTGGCGGCGTCGGCGCAACGCGGCCGGCGACGGTGATGGCGCGTTCAGCGCGACCATGGCGCGCGGCGAAGCGGGCGATGACGTGTTTGCCGGCGTTACACTGCGCGACGAGCCGGACGTTGCGCGTCAGCCGCCCGCAGAGCCGGTGCAGGCCGCCAGGGCGGCGCCCGAGGAACCCGAGCCTGTGGCGCAAAGAAACAATCGCGGTTACGGCGAACGTCGCTACGATGATTACATCGATGACGCGGGTGCCGGCGACGCTCTCGCCGAGGCAGACATTTACATTGCCTACGGGCGTTATCTGCAGGCTGCAGAACTGTTGACGACCGCGATCGAGGGTGAACCCGGCAACACAGCCTATCGCCTCAAGCTCATTGAGCTGTACGTCGATATGGGCGAGTCCACCCAGGCGCAGGAGCAGCTTGACGCGCTGCGCGAGCTCGGTGATGCCGATGCCGTGCGGCGAGGAGAGGCGATCGTCGGTGGCAGTGCAGCGCCAAGCGAATCCGGGCCGGAGCCGGCAGTCAATGCGGCGCCCGAGCGCGGATCAGCGCCTGCCGCCGGCGAGCCGGAGCGATCGCTGTTCGAGGACGATACACTGCCACAGTTGCCCGAGGACTACGCCGGGCCGCCGGACGATGTCGATGACGAGGCTGATCTCGCCGAGCGTCCCGCAGAGCGGGCCCCGGCAGCGCCCGGGAGCGGTCCGCCTGTCACGGATACTGATGCGACGCCGGCAGAGGAGGAAATCGAGTACGAGCCGCTGGAGTTGTCGCTGGATGATCTGCCGCGGGATGACGACGTCCCCGCGCCCACGGCGCCGGATAATAACGAAGCACTCGATCTGGAGCTTGATTTCGATGAGCTCACGATTGAAGAGGACCAG
>CAYFVJ010000210.1:0-4071 GCA_964346555.1 uncultured Alteromonadaceae bacterium
GCCATAGGGCAGGCAAAAAAAACCCCGGCTTGTATCCGGGGTTTTTTGATAGTGCTTGGGTGAGAGGCCTCGCGGTGCGTGTCCTCCCGGATAGTGGGCTGCTTACATCATGCCGCCCATGCCACCCATGCCACCCATGCCGCCCATGTCGGGCGCGCCACCAGCAGCTTCTTTCTCTTCCGGTGAATCGGCGATCATCACCTGCGTGGTGATCATCAGGCCGGCGACGGAGCCAGCGGCCTGGAGGGCCGTGCGGGTCACCTTGGCGGGGTCGATGACACCGGCTTCGAACATATCGACGTACTCGCCGGTTGCCGCATCAAATCCGTCGTTACCCGAGTGTTGGCGCACCTTGTCGAGCACCACGGAGGCTTCGCCACCGGCATTGGTGACGATATGGCGAAGCGGGTTTTCCATCGCACGCAGGGCAGCGGCAATGCCGATGTCCTGGTCATGGTTATCACCCTTGAGGCCCTTGATCGCATCCACAGCACGGATCAATGCAACACCACCACCGGCAACCACGCCTTCCTCGACCGCGGCACGGGTAGCGTGCAGCGCATCTTCAACGCGGGCTTTTTTCTCTTTCATCTCGAACTCGGTTGCCGCACCGACCTTGACCACTGCAACACCGCCAGCCAGCTTCGCAACGCGCTCCTGCAGCTTCTCGCGGTCGTAGTCGGACGAGGTGTTCTCGATCTGGACGCGAACTTCCTTCACCCGCGCCTCGATGGCGGCGGCGTCACCTTCACCATCGATAATGGTCGTGTTGTCCTTGTCCATGGTGACGCGCTTGGCGGTACCGAGGTGCTCAAGGGTCGCCGACTCGAGATCCATACCCACTTCTTCAGAGATCACGGTGCCACCGGTCAGGGTGGCGATATCCTGCAGCATGGCTTTGCGGCGATCACCGAAGCCTGGTGCCTTACAGGCCGCAACCTTGACGATACCGCGCATGTTGTTGACCACCAGGGTCGCCAGCGCTTCGCCCTCGACGTCTTCCGCAATGATGATCAACGGCTTGGACGACTTGGCGACCTGCTCAAGCAGGGGCAGCAATTCACGGATGTTGGAGATTTTCTTGTCCACCAGCAGGATGTAGGGCGCGTCGGACTCGACCATCATGTTGTCCTGGTTGGATATGAAGTACGGCGACAGATAGCCGCGGTCGAACTGCATGCCCTCAACGACGTCGAGTTCATTTTCCAGGCCAGAACCTTCCTCGACCGTGATTACGCCTTCCTTGCCGACTTTATCCATGGCATCGGCAATGATCGTGCCGACGGATTCATCACTGTTGGCGGAAATTGTGCCGACCTGGGTGATCGCCTTGTTGTCCTCACAGGGGATGGACGCCTTGTGAATTTCCGCCACCGCGGCGTCGATCGCCTTGTCAATACCGCGCTTAAGGTCCATCGGGTTCATACCCGCAATAACAGCCTTGAGGCCTTCAGTGATAATGCCCTGGGCAAGTACGGTCGCAGTCGTGGTGCCGTCGCCGGCGGCATCGGACGCCTGAGACGCCACTTCCTTGACCATTTGAGCGCCCATGTTCTCGAACTTGTCCTTGAGCTCGATTTCCTTGGCGACAGATACGCCGTCTTTAGTTACCGTCGGCGCGCCGAAGGATTTGTCCAGAACCGCATTGCGGCCTTTTGGTCCCAGCGTCGCCTTGACCGCGTCGGCCAGAACATTTACGCCTCGCAGCATTGACTGGCGGGCTTCATCGCCAAGAAATACGTCTTTAGCAGCCATGATTTTTTCCTTTACCTTTTACTGTTTGCAATTGATTGGGAGTTGGGAAGTTCTCTGTCGTTACTCAACGACAGCGTACAATTCGCCTTCGCTCATGATGATAAGCTCTTCGTCGTCAACCTTGATTGTATTGCTGCCGGCATACTGCCCGAATACCACGGTATCTCCCACCTTTACCGCAACCGGGCGCTTTTCACCATTGTCGAGTACCTTGCCATCGCCGACTGCGACCACTTCACCCTGGTTCGGCTTTTCCTTGGCTGACCCCGGCAGGACGATGCCACCGGACGTTTTCTCTTCTTCTTCCTTGCGACGTACGACGACTCGGTCGTAGAGTGGACGGATTTTCATGGATTACAATCTCCGATTCATTTCGTTCAGTGTTATCGACTCCCCTATCGGGGCCTGCGCAAGGTATTGGGGTGCCCGCCATGGAATTCAAGGGCTGATTAGCACTCTTTTTACGAGAGTGCTAAATTTTTCTGCCTATGCTGGCCGAATTGCGCGTAAAGGAAGAGGGAAGTACCGAAACACGTCCAACTGCTGGTGTCACGTGCGCGAGTCAGCGTTTTTCTTCATCAACGCGGCGGTATTCACCTTCAATTGTGGTCGGTCCCACGGGACCGGGCCCGTCGGGACCCCCGGGGCCGCGTCCGGCCCCCGGGTCTGATCTGTCCCCGAAAAGCCAGCGCGACAGTCGTCGGCGCAAGGGCCCGAACAATACCAGCAGAGCCGCAGCGTCGGTAATCAATCCGGGGATCATCAGCAGCAGGGCAGCGAGCCCCACCGCCATATCGTCAACGAATATCTGTGGCCCGAAGATGCGCCCGTCCTGTGCCTCGCGCAGACGTACAAACATGTCGCGCCCCTGAAACCGCAGCAGCATAATCCCGGCGACCAACGTCAGGAATACGTAGGCGAGAGCAGTGAATGCGCCTATAGAGACGCCGAGCTGGATGAGCGTGAGCAGCTCCAGCCATGGCATTAATAGAATTACCCATCTCATTCCGACAGTATGAGGGCACAGACCAGCATTTCAAGCGTGCTTGCCGGCGGTGATCGCGCGGGGCACGCCGGGCGGCATAACCAGGTCGACAGTCACCGCGACAATGCCTACGTCTCCGGATCATCCCCCCAGGGCGCGACCCAGAACAGCAGCAGCATGCCCGGCACGGCGATTGCGGCACAGAACAGGAAAAACGTCACCCAGCCCATGCTCTCCACCAGCAAGCCGGTGCTGGCATTGGCAAAGGTGCGCGGCAGGGAGGCGAGCGCCGTGAACAGGGCAAACTGGGTTGCGGCGAAAGTGCGGCTGGTTTCCCTGGCGATAAAGGCGGTGAAGGCCGCGGTGCCCATGCCGACGCCGAGGTACTCGAAGCTGATCACCGCCGCGAGAAGCCACAGCACGTGTCCCTGCTGTGCGAGTAAGGCGAAGCCGAGAATACTCACCACCTGCACCAGGCCAAACACCCACAGCGCGCGGTTGATGCCGAGCCGGATCATCACCAGGCCGCCGAGCAAGCCACCGATAATCGCGGGCCACAGCGCCGCGTGCTTGGCCACCAGCCCGATCTCGGTCATGCTGAAACCCATGTCGAGATAGAACGGCGTGGCCAGCGCCGTGGCCATGTTGTCGCCGATCTTGTACATGACCATGAAGCCGAGCACCAGCAGCACGCCGTGCCAGCCGCGCCGGGACAGATATTCACCAAAGGGCGCCACCACCGAGTCGCGAATGCTCAGTTTCTTCGGCGGCTCACTCTCCGGTTCGCGTACCGCCAGCGTCATCGCAATACCCACTCCCATGAAGGCCGCAGTGACGAGGAACACGGTATTCCAGGGCAGCGAATCGGCGAGTATAAGCGACAGGGATCCCGGCACCAGGCTGGAAATACGATAGGCCTGCACATGGATGGCATTGCCCAGCCCCAGTTCGTTGTCCGGGAGAATCTCGCGGCGGAAAGCATCAATTGCAACGTCCTGACTGGCACTGAAAAAGGCCACCGCCAGCGCCAGAAAGGCCACCACGCCGGTACTCTGCGCCGGCTCCAGGAACCCCATGCCGCCGATGGCCAGCACCAGCGCCAGCTGTGCAAGCATCAGCCAGCCGCGGCGCCGGCCCATGCCCAGCGGTGCGAAGCGATCCAGCAGCGGCGCCCACACGAACTTCCAGGTATAGGGCATGCCGACCAGGGCAAACAGGCCGATTTCCGCCAGCGACACACCCTGGTCGCGCAGCCAGGCGGGCACCAGCTGGAGCAGGACATACAGGGGCATGCCCGATGCGAGGCCCGTGAATACGCAGATCAGCATGCG
>CAYFVJ010000211.1:0-1866 GCA_964346555.1 uncultured Alteromonadaceae bacterium
CTCGGGTTGCCCGGCGCCTGTGGCGAGTTCGACGCCAGCAGTGCTCGCGTCGCCTGAGATGGCCGGGCTCCTGCGCCAGCTAAGCGAGTGGGAACGACTGAACTTTCTCGTCACCAATCGCATTCCCAGGCGCCTGCTCACGCGCTTCATGGGATGGTACAGCCGTATTCAAAGCCCCCGGCTGACGCGCATGAATCTGTGGGTCTGGCGACTCTTCGCCGATGACCTCAATCTCGAGGAAGCTAGCGAGCGCGAGTTCAGTAGCCTGCAGGCCTGCTTTACGCGCGCCCTGAAGCCTGGCGTGCGACCGCTGGACCCAAGGGACGGCATCTGCGTCAGCCCCTGCGACGGCATTGTCGGCGCCTGCGGCCGCATTGAGGGCGAGCGGGTCTACCAGGCCAAGGGCTTCCCCTACGAGCTAGCCGAGCTTGTGCCTGATCCGGCCCTGCGAGCGACATTGCGCGATGGGGTTTTCGTCACCCTGCGCCTGTCGTCGAGCATGTATCACCGCTTTCACGCCCCCGCGGACGGACGACTGACGCGTGTTGACTACGTGTCCGGGGATACCTGGAACGTGAACCCGGTGACTCTGAAGCGTATTCAGCGGCTGTACTGCCGCAATGAGCGGGCCGTGCTGCAATTTGTCTGCAATGACGACGATACCCGCCTGTGTCTGGTGGCGGTGGCGGCGATCCTGGTGGCGAGTATCCGCCTGCATTGCCTGGGGCCGGACTCGAGTGTGCGCCGGGCGGGGGCGTATCGGTTTCCCTGTGACGCCCGCTACCGCCGCGGGGATGAACTGGGTTACTTCGAGCATGGTTCGACCATTCTTCTGTTCGCGCCCGCGGGGCATGCACTGTATCCCGGCCTTGTCAGCGGGCAGCGCATCCGGATGGGCGAAGCGCTTTTACTGGGTCCGGTGGCTGCGGGTCGCCATCGGGATTTTGCAGATGTGTCGCCGCAGGGCGCCGCCGCAGGGAGAGTCGCCAATGAAATTCCTCGAGGAATTGCACCAGCAGCGCTGGGATGACCACCGCTACTATCATCACAACCGCATCAACCAGGTGCTGCACCTGGTCAGTGCTTCCTGTTTCATCGTCAGCTACGGACTGATTTTCGTCGATCCCGTGGCCGCTGTCATGGTCGGCTGGCTGCTGGCGATGATCCTGCGCCAGGTCGGGCATTTCTTCTTTGAGCCAAAGACCTACGACGAGATCAACGATGCCAGTCACGCCTACAAGGAAGCGGTCAAGGTGGGCTACAACCTGCGCCGCAAGGTCGTGCTGCTGTCGATCTGGGTCGCGCTACCTGCGGTGCTGATGCTCGATGCCACCTTCTTCGGTTTTTTCACTGCCAGCGAAGTGGCCCGTGGTCCGCTGCACAACACAGCGATACTGTGGCTGTTCACCGGCGTCGGGGCTGTGCTGTTTCGCACGCTGCAGCTGTTCTTCGCCAAGGGTGTACAGTCCGGCCTGGTGTGGGCGACCAAGATCCTCACCGACCCGTTTCACGACTGGTACATCTACCATCGCGCGCCCTTGCATCTGTGGCGCGGCGATATGTATGACGACATGCGCGACTGGTATCGCGAGGTCCAATCTCCGCTCAGATCGTAGAATCGCCTCTCACGTCTCAATCGGTGCTCCGCGTCTACCTGCTGCGGGCGATCTGACGACTCGCTTACGCTATAATCTCTGGTTTATGCCTGTATGCGGCCTTGAACGAGGGATGTAGGGGGAATAGCGAGCATGGATCTGGCAACGTTGCTGGGGCTGGTCGGCGCTATGGGCGTCGTGATCGCCGCTATCATTACCGGCGGTTCCCCCGTCATGTTTTTCAACATACCGTCTATCCTCATCGTGCTCG
>CAYFVJ010000211.1:1966-4066 GCA_964346555.1 uncultured Alteromonadaceae bacterium
ACCGGCGGTTCCCCCGTCATGTTTTTCAACATACCGTCTATCCTCATCGTGCTCGCGGGCACCATGCTGGTCGTGATGATCAAGTTCAACATGCGGCACTTCCTGGGCGCGTTCAAAGTGGCCCTGAGGGCATTTTCCAACAGGATGGAAAATCCTGAAGAAATAGTGCAGAAGATCATCGAGCTGGCGACGATTGCCCGCAAAGAGGGACTTCTGGCACTCGAGAATGCCCAGATCGACAACGACTTTCTGAAACGCGGCCTGCAGATGGTTTCTGACGGCAATTCACCGGAAGTCGTCAGCAACGTAATGACCAAGGACCTCCAGAACACCATTGACCGGCATCAGTGGAGTGCGAAGGTGTTCACCGCCACGGGTGACGTGGCGCCTGCCATGGGAATGATTGGAACACTGATCGGCCTCGTTCAGATGCTATCGACAATGAGCGATCCGAAGACGATCGGTCCCGCCATGGCAATTGCCCTGTTAACGACCCTGTATGGAGCCGTGCTTGCCAATATGGTGGCGTTTCCCATCGCTGACAAACTCAACCTGCGAAAAGTAGAAGAAGGTCGGATAAAGGCCATTTGCATTGATGGCCTACTCGCCATCCAGGACGGCCAGAACCCGAGAGTCATCGAGTCAACACTCAAGATGTATCTCGCGCCGTCCAAGCGCGGCGACAGTGATGCATGATTGATTTTGATCAGGGTGAGGATGATAAACGCGGCGCACCTGCGTGGATGGCCACGTTTGCCGACCTCATGTCGTTGCTGCTGGCGTTTTTTGTTCTTCTTCTGTCGTTCTCCGAGATGGACCTGGAGCGCTACAAGACCATTGCCGGCTCAATGAAAGAGGCCTTCGGCGTGCAACGGCAAATCAAGGCAGATTCTATACCCAAGGGTACCAGCGTCATTGCCCGCAACTTCAGTCCGGGTCGGACCATGCCCACGCCAATCCAGCGGATTCAACAATCAAGCCAGGACACCAGCCGCCCTTCACTGCAGGTAGGCAGTCCGGCGTCTACGCTGGCCCGCCGCGACGATGGGCAGACGGACGCCATGCTGGAGCAGAAGCTCGCGGAGCTGGAGCGCGGAACCGCCGCCGACGCAGAGCGCCTGCGCGGTATCTTTGCCGAAGAGATCAGTGACGATAACATCGACATCGAGACAGAGGGTCGTTTTATCACCATCCGCATTCGCGAGAACGGTTCGTTTCCTTCCGGTTCCGCCACGCTGACCGAAGGTTTTCTGCCGGTCATGAGCAAGCTGCGATCCGCTATCGGGGACGTTCCGGGTAAGGTGGCTATCGAGGGGCACACGGATAATGTGCCAATAAGCCGCGAGCCTTTTCCCTCGAACTGGGCCCTCTCCGCCGCGCGCGCTCTGTCGGTTACGCATGAGTTGCTGCGCGATCCCGATATGGAAGAGCGGCGCATGATGGTGGTGGGATACGGCGACACGCAGCCACTGGCTGACAACGAAACGGCTGAAGGGCGTGCACGCAATCGGCGGGTGGAGATCGTCATCCGTCAGGTGCTGACTGAATAGGGGACTAGCGTTGACCATGAGCGCGGAGCGTCGAGAGTATTTCCGGATCAACGACATACTGCCGCTATATCATTCGGCGGTCCCCGCCCCGTCTGTCGACGAGCAGTCGTCTGATCCCCGCGTGCTGCTCTCGGCATTGGAGCCCGAGCTGAATGACGCCGTCAACCGTGTGTTCCGTGACGATCCTGTTACCGGACAGGCTCTTGGCCTGCTCAACCGCAAGATTTCCCTGATTGGCGCCATGCTGCCGGGACAGGACGCAATGGATAACGCACGCCATGTCCCTACACGGGTGAGTCTGAGCGGCAGCGGGATTGCCTTCGACAATGACAAGTGCCTTACGGTTGGCTCGCGCCGGCGTCTCAGTGTTCTGCTGCAGCCATCACAGGTGCCCGTTAAGCTCGATTGTACCGTGTTGGAGAGTGTGCCTGCTGACAGCGAGGATCAGTCATGCTGGATCCGCCTGGCGTTCGATCCGGACGACGTGAGCCGTGAACAGATCATCCGCTACGTGGTGCAGCGCCAGGCCATGCAACGAGCGGGTGGCGAG
>CAYFVJ010000212.1:0-1429 GCA_964346555.1 uncultured Alteromonadaceae bacterium
ACTACCATCGCGGCAAGCTGCGGCTGGCCGAACTGCTCAGTCTGGAGGCAGGCGATGCACTCGATACATGAACAAGCCGATCCCCTCGAGCGCGAACTGGCCCGGCGCTTCCGGCGACTGCGCGCGGAAGAAAGTCTCGCGGTACCGCCCTGGACCGAGGAACCGGCCGCACATCGACGCGCCCCGTTGGCGCCGGGCGGCCGCGGCGTGGCGCTGGGGCTTGCTGCGTCCCTGGTGGCCGTGGTGGTTGCTGCGCTCTTCGCGGTTTTACGACCGCCGTCGCCGGATGAACTCTACCTCGACATCATGAACGCCAACGTTCTTGTGACAGACGAGTTACTGGAGGTGTCGCCGCTGGCGTTGCCGGAACAATCGCCATTGCCGGGGCTGTACGAGCCGCTGTCTGCAGACGGCACGCTGGCCATCTGACTTTGCTGACATCCATCTGACTTTGCGGACATAGAGGAGTAACCAACATGCGCATTCCCGGACTTATTCTGTTCACGCTTTTGCTGGCGGTAGCGGCGACAGCCGGCGCCCAGACCCTGGATACGGATAACCCCCGGTCTCACCGGGAGGTCCTGGCCATGGGGCTGTACCCGCCGGACCTGATCATGCGCCACCAGCAACGCCTGGGTATTACCGATGATCAGCGCGATGAAATGCTGAAACAGGTCAGGGCGTTTCAGGATGACGTCGCGGACCTGCAGTGGAATCTGCAGAACGAGCAGCAGATGCTGCGCCAGACACTGACGCAAAACCGTATCGACCAGGAGGCTGCCATGCCGCAGGTGGAGCAGGTGCTGCAGACGGAGAGCGAGTTCAAGCGCGCGCATTTCCGGCTGCTGATTGCCATCAAGAATGCACTCACCGAGGAGCAGATCAGCATGATCCGGGAGCACCTGCGCCGGCTGCGCTCCTGAGTGCCAACTCTCACCGGCACACCGATCCCCGATAATCCCGCGGCGAACACAGGCTTGATCACCTGCCGAAAAACCGTATGCTCCAGTGCATGCCTGATTACTAAGACAGTCACGCCGCCGGACTCAGTGCGAGCTACAATTCATTGAGTCCGGAAGACGTGCACGCGCCATGGTTGTCACTGCTGCAGGAGCGCACCGCAGGGTTTGCCTGCGACATCGGCGCCGGGTCTGGCCGCGATGCCAACTGGCTGACGGGTAAGGACTGGGATGTGATCGCAGTGGAACCCAGTGCCGGCATGCGCGAGCAGGCATTCCCGGGGTCCCATCCCAATGTGACCTGGCTCGATGACAGTCTGCCTGAGCTGCGTCGCCTGCGCGCCATGGGCCATCGCTTTGATCTTATCCTTGTGAGCGCGGTGTGGATGCACCTGCCACAGAGTGCTCGCGAGCGCGCCTTCCGCATACTTTCCGAACTGCTCAGACCCGGCGGGCACCTTGTGATTACC
>CAYFVJ010000212.1:1529-4022 GCA_964346555.1 uncultured Alteromonadaceae bacterium
CGTACTAACCAGCAACCTTACAACTGATCACATCTGACGTTCATGGAGATTGTGGTTTGAGTGATACTCACTTGCCGCAATCGACCCAGAGGGCTAAGGTAGTGAAAAACACTACAATTGAGGTTGTCATGAAAACGATATCGGCCAGCGATGCAAACCGGCACTTTTCGAGTGTGCTTCGCGACGTCGCCGCCGGCGAGTCGATCACGATTCTTTCTCGCGGCAAACCCGTGGCCATGATCTCGCCCGTGGAACAGCATCAAGACGAGCGTGAGGTTTCGCGTCGTGCCCTCCTGGCGCGGCTGGAGAAGTGCAAGCCGGTCGGTAGTCGGGATTGGTCTCGCGACGAGCTTTACGAGACGGAATAATTATTCTCAGGGATGCGGGTAGCGCTGGACACCAATGTACTGGCTTATGCGGAGGGCTTGGGGGATGAAGTTCGTTGCAACCAGGCCCTGCGTCTGGTCCAGACATTACCCAGTCGCGACGTATTGTTGCCAGCGCAGACCCTCGGCGAGCTATCGCGAGTCCTGACCAGAAAAGCCGGCATGAGCGCGGTAGAAGCGCGCGCTGCGGTTCTTGGATGGGCAGACAGTTTCCCTGTCGCGGATTCAACCTGGTTCGCCTTTCAGGCCGCCCTGGACCTGACGGCAGAACACCAGCTTCCGATATGGGACGCATTGATCCTCTCGGTTGCTGCTGATGGTCGCTGTCGTGCGCTGCTATCGGAGGATTTTCAGGATGGATTTATCTGGCGGGGAGTAACCGTGGTCAATCCCTTTGCAGGCAACCCCTCGGTCCTGTTGAGGCTGTTGCTAAGTTGAAGGTCTGACATTGCTCAAGCTAATGGCCTGAACGCAGACGAATGCAGGTTAGGAAAAGTACGGGCCCTGCGTATTTGCGCTGACGTCACCGCCGCACCGACCCCCGATAATCCCGCGGTGACAGTCCCACCACCCCCTTGAATGCCCGCGAGAAATACAGCGCATCCGTGTACCCCAGCTCCTCTGCGATACTGCCGATGCTGCGCCTCGAGGTATCCAGCATGCGACAGGCCGCCTCCATTTTCAGGTGCAGGAAGTGCTTGATCGGCGAGTAGCCGGTAAGTGCCTTGTAGCGGTTGGCAAAGTGGAAGCGCGACAGGTTGGCAAGGCCTGCCAGCTCGTCCAGTGACAGGCGCTTGTCGATATTCTCGCGCATGTAGTCCTGCAGCATGGCCAGGTCCAGCTCCCCCGGCTGTGCAGCACGGCGCCGGCTGGCGGCGAGGGCAAGCTGGGTGAATAGATGGCGCAGGTGGTTGGCGGCGTTGACAAAGGCCGCCAGGCTGTAGCCGGTGCTGCGTACCCCGAGCAGGCTGTCGAAGCTGGCAATCAGAGCCGGGTGCACGTCGACCTCCAGGACAGGCCTGCCCGGTCGATAGCCCAGATAGTCCATGAAGGCATCGATGCTGTTACCGCGGCAGTGGACCCAGTACAGGTGCCACGGGTCTTTGCTGCTGGCGCGGTACTCGTGAGCAATGCCCTTTGGCAGCAGCATCAGGCTGCCGGGGCTCACGGTGTGGGTTTCGCCATCGACCTGCAGTTCGCCTTTTCCGGCGGTGCAATAGATCACCAGGTTGTCGTCGTGGCGCTCGCGGCGCATGTGGTGGCCCTGCGCCCGGGGGTAGAAACCCATCGCGGTGGGGAAGCAATCCCGGGTCAGGGGGTTGCGCTGCAGGGCCGCCAGTATGAACCCCGGTGAGACAAAGCGTATGCCCTGTGGTGGCAGTGGCCAATCGGATGGTGTGCTCATGACGTCCTCACTCAGATGTGCTCCAGCGCTCCGTGGTCAACAGCAAAATAGTCCATGTCTGTCGCAATTTCGTCAATGGCAGGGCGCGTTGGCAGCTGCTACAGTTAGACCGTTTTTAATAAATTGTCTTAGAGGTATGTCATGGCCCGTCATGTTCCGCTGTTTATCAACGGCGAATTCGTCCAGAGCGCGAGCAGTGAGAAGCGCGATGTCATTAACCCGGCCACCCAGGCGGTGCTCGCCGAGGTGCCCTTCACCACGGCGAACGAAGTGGACGTGGCCGTGGCCAGCGCGAAAGAGGCGTTCCAGACCTGGCGCGACGTGCCGGTGGCGGAGCGCGCGCGGCTGATGATGCGCTACCAGGCGCTGCTCAAGGAGTATCACGACGAGCTCGGCGAGATCCTTGCCCAGGATACCGGCAAGACTTTCGAGGACGCCAAGGGTGACGTGTGGCGTGGCATCGAGGTGGTGGAGCAGGCGGCGAATATCCCGTCCAATATGATGGGCGAAACCGTGGAGAATGTGGCGGGTGGCATCGACACCTGTACCTACATACAGCCGCTGGGCGTGTGCGTCGGTATAACCCCGTTCAACTTCCCGGCGATGATTCCCCTGTGGATGTTCCCGCTGGCCATCGCCGCCGGCAATACCTTTGTCCTCAAACCCTCCGAGCAGGTGCCGCTTACGCCGGTGCGGCTGGTG
>CAYFVJ010000213.1:0-4004 GCA_964346555.1 uncultured Alteromonadaceae bacterium
GTCGCACATGGGCATCTTTGCCGCGAGACTGATAGCGGGAGCGGTCGTTGCGCTTTCGATTCATTCATGGGCTTGTCACCCACGAGCGTGAAGTGCATGTCCATGGTGATGTAGTAGTCTGCCAAGCAGCTGTTGCGTCACGTGTACAGAACATCGCGGATGATCCAGAAACCGGCCACCAGGGCCACACACAGTGATGCGCCCGTAGTCATGGCCTGGCGATATCGCGGGCTGCCTCGCAAGAGGTACAGAAGCGTCATTATCAAAGCGATAAAGACCAGCTGGCCTATCTCGACGCCGATATTGAAACCCAGAAGGGAAGCGACAAGCCCCTCTGAGGGAAGCCCGATATCACGTAGCGCACCCGCAAATCCCAGGCCGTGTATCAGGCCGAAAACCAATACGATAAGACTGCGCAGCACAGCCCCTCCGCCGCGCAACCACAGATTTTCAATCGCCACCCACATGATGCTAGCCAGAATCAATGGCTCGACGATTCGCGAAGGCGCGGCGACCAACCCCATTGCCATGGCACCCAGGGACAGGCTGTGGGACAGCGTGAACAAGGTGATCAGCAGCAACAGCATGCGCAGGGATCGCGCGCCCAGGCACAGGCCCAGCACAAACAGCAGGTGATCTATGCCGTTCGGGATGATGTGGCGAAAGCCAATGATCGCGTACTGGAACATCTGCCGTGCTTTCCCCGCCATATCCGGTGCTGCGGCCAGGGCCGGATCGGCCGGGTCAGCACTACCCAGCCATGCGGCGACATCGAAGGGCGGCGAGACCTGTCTCGGCACCAGCCAGCGGGTCATACGTCGGTCTTCCTGCGGCAGCTGTAGTGTCGTGGCAATCGGCTCTTCAAACACGAAACTGCCGAGGAAACGAACGCGTGCCACTGGCGCTGCATCCGCGACAGCATCCGGCAATTCGCCGGTGAGAACAATGCGAGTGCGGGGCCAGCTGAAGGAGTCCAGATAGATATCGGCGCCACCCCGGGGAAACTCAATCGACACTGGCGATAACGGGGTGCCACGTCCTCCAACGTCCAGATCTATCGCCTGAGTCAGGTTTGCAAGCAATACCTGCACCTCGGGTTGGTCGAGTGGCTCCTGCAGCTGACTCAGCCCGTAGTAGGCTTCCCGACTGCCGGCGCTGACCGTCAGATCCAGCTCCAGCTGCATCTCGACCCGCCTCTCAGGCAGAAAATCAACGTGCACCAGCGACATGTTCAGCAGGTGCGCATGAGAATGCAGGCAAAGCAGACTTAGCCAGACGAAACAAACATAGCGCAGTAAACTGCCGCCATTACCACGCAATGGCATGTGTCTCGCCGCTGGTCACATCCACCAGGCCGCCAGGATTGCCCTTGTAGGGCGCGACCAGCTGCCACTTCCACGGCGACGCTGTAAGGAACGCAAAGCGCATTCTTGCTGGAAGACCCGGGGCACCGATCCAGCGCATCTGATCAGCGGCCTGGAACAGCATCTCCACTTCGGCAGCCACCTCCGCCACAGGGCGCTGAGACACCAGGCCGGCGATTTCCAGCTGCACGCTGGCCACGATCTCGCCCCCGCTCACCAGCGCCCAGCCGCCCTGTTGTTGTGCAACGGCATTGACGGCTTTCGCCATCGCGGCATCGTCGTTGCCGATCACCCAGATGTTGTGCAGGTCATGGGACTGGGAACTCGCCAGCGCAGAGTCCGGAGTCACCGGCCCGACGTTGCGCCAGAACATTGTCGAAATTGCCGCATCGCCATGATAGCGATCCACCATGGCCACCTTGATGATGCCCCGCTCCGGGTCCGCCTTCAGCACACCGTTGGTCACCGGCAGTTGATCCGTCATGAAACGCTCGCCGAAATAAAAAGGTTCCAGAATGGCCACGTTCATTTCATCGCGGCCGGCCTCTGCCTCAATCACAAAATCATCCGCCATCACACTGCGGCCAATATCGATGGTATCCGAAGCCCATGCGGGGTAATCGATGTCCGGGATGTCCAGCAGGTACTCGCCCTTGCGCGCCGCCAGTTTGCCATTAGCGTAAACGCGATCGATGGCAACGGTGTCCGGATCGGACAGCAGCACGACATCCGCATAGCGCCCCGGCGCAATCGAGCCGACCAGGTGATCGATGCGGAAATGGCGCGCGGTATTGTAGCTACCCATCTGGTAGGCAATAGAGGCGGGGACACCCCCCCCTTTTTCCGCGCGGGGGGTTTAATACATTTCTCCCAACCGGGGGGGGGGGGGGGGATCCCCGGCCTCCGTGGTGGGCGACAGGGTGTTCCAGTCCTGCAGCCCCATCTCGAGCAGCCTGGGGAAAAGCACCCGCGACGTGTCCGGCCGCACTTCCAGGAATATGCCGCGGCGAATCTTGTCCAGGCCCTCATCGGGCAGCCGGGTTTCATGATCCGATGCCAGACCGGCGGCGGCGAACGCGTTGATCTCGTTCACGTCGGTCATGCCGCTGCCGTGCCCCTCCACCACGCCGCGCAGGTCATAGGTGGCCTGGATCATGCTCCAGATACGTTCGTGCCCGGGCGCGCCCAGATTACTCAGCGCCGGCCAGTCCATCACCTCGCCCAGACCGACAACGCGCAGATCGCGCTGCATGAACGCCGCCATTTCTTCGTATCCATAGTGCCCGCCACCGGATTCGTAGACCGTGGGCGGTGTTGCCGAACCGATGGCGGGAAAGATCTTCAGCGGGCTACCGGCGTCTTCCGCCATCAGCCAGAAGTCGGCGTTGTCATTACCGACTACGTTGGAGATTTCGTGACTGCCTTCGGCAGTCCAGGTATTACCCATCGGGATAACCAGCGCGGCCTCGTACTCCGGGGTCAGGTAGGAGCTTTCGATGTGCTTGTGCGATTCACCGAAGCCGGGAACGGCCCACAGGCCTTCGGCGTCGACGATCTCATTTGCCTCCCCCGGCCAGGTTCGGGCGGGGCCCACCCAGGCGATGCGCTCACCGGCGACGACAATATCCTGACCCTGCAGCCATTCATTAGTGAACACATTCAACACAGTTGCACCACGGATGATCAGATCGGCAGGCGCCCGCGCCAGAGAAACCTGCATCAGGTGGCGGCGAGTGTTGATCTCGTCGCTGAAGCCGGCGTCGAGCGCATGCGGCGGCCGGTCGGCCTGGGAGCCGGAGAGAGTGGCTTCAGAGCCTTGGTGACGGGTTTCGCCGGCTTGAATATCCGCGGCGATCGCCAGCAGGAGGACGGCTAAGGTACGGCAAGACAATGAAAAGAACATGGGCGATTACTCGGCGTATTCTGGTTTGTCATGCCCGGCAACATTACGCGTGATGCTCAGGCTGTCTTAAGGTAGGGCCTCAAACCCAACAGTATTTCCGCTTTCTCGCTGAGCGGTTGATCCATGAGTTCGCGATCCGTGTAGATGGCCGGATGGTGGTGCAGCACGTAAACCACTCCGCGGTCCTTGCTGGCATGGATCTCAACGCACTTGGCCTTGCTCTGGAAAAGCTCGACGGTGGGCAGTGTCTCTTCCTCGAAGGTGTCGAACCTGAGCTTCGTGGCTCTTTCCAGTAACCCGGGGTGCGCACGACGCTAACTTCCGACTCGGCAGGTGGGGTTGCCGAGGGGACATACAGGCCATCAACCTCTGGCAGACCTGAGCCGATCACTTCACTGAACGGATTATTGCACACCAGTTGCGCCGATTCCGTCATAAATTGTCTCTCAACGCTCCATCAGTTTACCGGTATGGCTCCCGCCATGCGCACAAGTCTAGGAAATATAAACCCTCTTTTCACTGCAAAACCACCCTGAACACCCCTGCGCAACCCGGCCATTGCGCGGCCAGACGTCGTCAGTCCCAGCTGATGCAGTGGCTTAATTGATTAAATCGGCCGGGTTCCGGCCCTGTGACCCTCTCAAACCAACGTAGATTCGGTACCATGCGGTTTTACCGCAGGCAGGATACCACCATGAGACCAATGATACGTTTCTTCCTGGCCCTCGCCATCAGCA
>CAYFVJ010000214.1:0-3975 GCA_964346555.1 uncultured Alteromonadaceae bacterium
GCACGTCCCCGTTCTGCCACGCCGCACCGAGCAAAAGCAGATTGGAATAGATCTGGTCGCCCAGCAGCCGTTCCGCCAGACCACCGGCGTCAATGGTCTTTATCTCCAGTGACCGGTCACGCAGGCGCTGCTGCAGTCGATCCTCGCCAAAATCCTGATCACCATCATCGATAAAATGAGCCGAGGGAGTAAACACGCCGTTGAGATAGGTGCTGGTGCAGCTATCGTGCATGGCGCGGGCCGCGCCCTCGCCGGCAGCGGCAATCAGGTCAAAACCGAGCACTACGTTGGCGGTTGCCTCGGGGATGCGCCCGCTGGCCAGCCGCTCCGCGGCCGTACTGAGTCGAATATGGCTGTAGACGGCGCCATTTTTCTGCGCCAGTCCCGTTACGTCCAGAATGCTGGCCCGCAGCCCCTCAATGTGTGCCGCCATGCCCACTATTGCGGCAACGCTGACGACACCGCCGCCACCGATGCCAGCCATGGCAATATTGAACACGTCACCGAGTTCGCGACGACGCGGCACGGGCAGATCTGCACGCCATTGCTCGTCGATCACGCGCGCCTGCGGCGCATATTCGCCCCCTTCAAAACTCACAAAGCTAGGGCAGAAACCCCTCAGGCAGGAAAGGTCCTTGTTGCAGGCGGACTGGTTGATGCGACGCTTGCGGCCAAGCGGTGTCTCCAGGGGCTGGACCGCCACGCAATTCGATTTTCGCCCACAGTCGCCGCAGCCCTCACACACCTGTTCGTTGATCATGACGCGCACGGCGGGATCGGCAATCTGCTTGCGCTTGCGTTTGCGGCGCTTTTCCGCGGCGCAGCCCTGCGCATAGATAAGCACTGTTACGCCGGGTGTTTCTTTGAAACGCTCCTGCAGGGCGTCCAGTTCCTCGCGGGGCAGCAGCGTCACCTGCTTCGGCAGGGGCGCCGCGTCAAAACGTGCAGGATCGTCGGTTACCACGGCGACATCGGCCACCCTCTCCGCCAGCACCAGGTCGCAGATCTGGTTGACCGTGAGCGCACCTTCAACAGCTTGCCCGCCGGTCATCGCCACGGCCTCGTTGTAAAGAATCTTGAAGGTCATCGTGACATTGGCCGCCACGGCGGCTCGGATGTTGAGCGAGGCGGAATGCGCATAAGTACCATCACCGAGATTCTGGAAAATGTGCGATTCATCCGTGAATGGCGCACGGCCCAGCCAGTGCATCCCTTCACCGCCCATGTGGGTCATCGAGACAATGGCACGGCTCGGTATCCAGGCGGCCATGCCGTGACACCCGATTCCCGCCATGGCCTGTGAACCCTCTGGCACCCTGGTGGATGTATTGTGCGGACATCCCGCGCAGTAAAATGGCCGGCGCGGCTCCGGCGCGGGCAAGGCGTCCCCGTGCTGCGGCTGCCTACGCGCCCGAAGCCCGGCCAGTAAGCTCACGGACTTATTGCTCAGCGCACCTTTTGCCGCCAGCCAGTCACCGATACTGATCGCCAGGTCAACTGCCTGGATGTCGCCGGTAACCGGGATGAGCACCTCGCCGGTGGCGTCGCGCTCACCCAGTATTGACGGAGCGCCCGCCTTTCCGTACAGGAGGCTTGTTACCTGGTTCTCTATAACCGAGCGCTTTTCCTCTACCACGAGCAACTCACGCAGGCCGAGGGCGAATCGACACAGGCCGGCGGCGTCCAGGGGCCAGATCAACCCGGGTTTGAGCAGCGCGAGGCCGATTTCCTTTGCCTCGTCCTCGCCGATACCCAGCAGAGACAGTGACTCGCAAACGTCAAGCCAGCTCTTGCCGGCGGCAACAATGCCCAGGCGGCTGCACTCATCGCGCCAAAAAACCTTGTCAAAGCTGTTGACCGCACTGAATTGCTGTACGGCCGGCAGGCGAACCTCAATCAATCGCCGCTCCATGTCCAGCGGCGGATCGGGCCAGCGCACTTCAACATCGGGCTGCGAGTCGACGGGGTGCAGGCGGTGCCGCTCAAGCCCGACCGGCGTGACGCGCGACGTTTCTGCAATTTCAGAGACGAGTTTGATCCCCACCCAGCAGCCGGAAAAACGTGACAGCGCCCAGCCACGGATGCCAAAGTCGATAAGCTCCTCCAGCGTGGCAGGATAAACAACCGGCATCGCCGCGCCGATAAACATGTGATCTGACTGATGTGCGAGCGATGAGGAAAATGCGCCGTGATCATCTCCCGCCACGGCAAGCACCCCACCATACCGACTCGTGCCCGCCATGTTGGCATGCTTGAGAGCATCCATGGAGCGATCAACACCCGGTCCCTTGCCGTACCAGAGGCCGAAAACGCCGTCGACCGTGCGCTTGGGATCAATACCCGTCAGCTGCGAACCCCAGACGGATGTAGCGGCGAGATCTTCATTGAGGCCCGAGGTAAAGGTGATACGCGCGTCATCCAGCAGTTTGGACTCGGACCACAGCGCCTTGTCAAAACCACCCAGCGGCGAGCCGCGATAACCTGAAATAAATCCGGCCGTCGCGAGACCGGCGTCGGCATCCAGCCGGGCCTGCGTTAGCGCCAGGCGCACGAGTGCCTGCATGGGGTTCAGAAAAACCAGGCCCTGCTGAACCTCGTAGCGATCTCTTAGGGAAACAGCCTGCGTCATGTCATGCCTCGCGTACTAGCTCCGGGTTAAAACTAAATAGCGCTGGGAGACAGGCTCTCTAGCCCACCTTGAGGACGGTCGCCATACCGGTGTCGCCGGCTGCGCAGCCCTGAAAAAGGCCGTAGCCACCGCCGTTTAGCACAAGCTCTTCGATCAGCTCTATGATCGCTCGGAGGCCTGTCGGCGCCTGTGGATGACCCCAGATGAGCGAACAACCAAAATTATTGAGCTTTTCTACCGGAATACCAAACGCCCGCGCAAAGGCGATATCGTTGACGGCGAAGGGATTGTGTGACTTTATCGCCGCCACCTGCCCGATATCGATACCGGCGGCAGCCAGCGCCTTGCGGCTCGCGCCGATTGGAGCGGCAGGCATAAATGCAGTGCGCTCGCGATGCTGGCCAAAGCTGATAATCCGAATCGAAATTGCAGGATCTTGCGAAAATGCCGCTGCTTGATCCGCGTCGGTAATAACCATACCGGCGGATCCATCCGCCGGATGGGTTTGTGTGGCAAAGGTGACGGTGCCGTCAGGCTGAGTCGGTCTAAGCGCCTCGATGGCCGCTCGATCTGGGGGGCGAATACCTTCATCCCCGCTGCAACTGGCCTTCACGCGGCCCCTGCGGTCAGTCAGTTCAATAGGTTCGATCATGTAGCGGCGCTGAAAGACACGATCGTTTGCCAAAGATGCCTGATACTGTTCAAAGCGCAAGAGGACCAGTTCATTCTGCTCGGCAGTACCGATATCGAACTCCGCGGCAACGTTTTCTGCCGTCTGCACCATAGCGCAATCCGCCCAAGGGTCGCGGTCAAAGTTGTCCAGCACCCACACTTCATGGACACCCGCACCGCCCATGCCGCCCGGGTCCGGGTAATAAATGTGCGGGCCATTGGAGACACGGTCGGTTGCGATTGCCAGCGACGCCGTCGCCTCTCCGGCCCGGATCGCCGACGTTGCCTGCGACAATATCCTGGCACTCGTCGCGCAGGCCTGGCTGATCGTCGGCCCCGCGAGCTGGGGAGCGCCGATCTCGGCGGCGAGCCAAGGCAATCCGTAGAAAGCACCACGCTGCGGGACCGTGGTTCCGAGCACGCCAAAGTCAAGCGCGTCCAGCGGCAGATCGCGAGTTGCAACCGCTTTTTTAGCGGCTTGCGCGGCAAGCTCGAAGGAATGCAGGCCAGACAGACTCATCTGCCAGCGGCTGAAGGGCGTGGACCAGTACGCTCTGTAGGGAACATAGACATCTTTCATACTTTAAGCATAAAATAATGTAGTGATGCGCACAACGAATTTCGCCTGCGGACTTCAGCAAATGCCCGTCAGCGCGACCCCCCGAAAATTAACG
>CAYFVJ010000215.1:0-2647 GCA_964346555.1 uncultured Alteromonadaceae bacterium
GACCGAGGAGTGGCTCGCGGCTTTTGCCATGATGCGAGCGATGGACGCCTACGAAGTGATCCCACCCGATTTCGATGACCAGCGCTATTCTGAATGGCTCGCTGAAAACCTGAACGCAGAGAATATCGCCAGCCTGCGACCGGAGGCGCCAAAAAATGCGGGTAAGCTTGCAAACATTGAGATCACCGAATACACCCTGCCGAAAGGGGACTCACTGCCCCACGACCTCGTGATCGGCCCTGACGAACGCATCTGGATCACCGCATTTGTGTACGACGAACTCTGGGCGCTGAAACCCGACAACGGCGATATACAGCGCTACAGCGTAGACACGCGCGAGGACATCAACGCCCAGCCTCGGGCACTCAAGTTCGATGACGATGGCATTCTTTGGTTGGTCAACGGCGGTACCGAATCGGTATTGCACTTCGACCCGGGGACCGGTGAATACGATGAGATCCCCGTAGGCATGTACGCGCACAGTATTGACATCGGCCCCGACGGCGACATCTGGGTCAACGACTATTTTTCTGCAGAAGAACGAGTTGCCCGAGTATCTGCCACGGATAAGACGGTGACCGTACTCCCGATACCACCGGCCAACCGACCTGCCAGCGAGGGGCTGCCGCTACCCTACGGCCTGCAGGTGGACGTCGAGGGACGCCTGTACAGCACGCAGTTGGCAGCGAATACCCTGGCGCGCCATGACACCCGCACTGGCGAGGGCGCCCTGTTCGAGATGCCCATGAACAACAGCGGTCCGCGGCGGCCGGGTCTGGATAATCAGCAGGGTCTGTGGATTCCCGAGTTCAACACCGGTCACTTGGCCTTTTTTGATCCGGGCAAAGAAACCTTTGAGCGCGTGGCGCTCGGCAGTTCGTCCATCGGACTGTATGATGTAGAGGTCAATCAGGGAAACAATGACATCTGGGCTACAGGATCTCTGGCTTCTACGCTGATTCGCTACCGGCCGGACAGCGGCGACATCCTAACCGTACCATTGCCTACGGAACCTGCATACACGCGGCATATCGCGATAGACGAGGCCAGCGGCGACGTATGGACGGCCTATTCCTCACTGCCCGCCGCCGTGCCGCGCGTGGCCCGCCTGCGTTTTCTGGAATAGGTGCCGAGGAGAGGGGAAGCAACGACGCCACCATGACCGCGCGGCAACGAATCAACAAGATCTACGCAAGCTTGAGTCAGCGTCGCTCAGGCGCGCTGCAGAATAATCACTGAACAGGCAGCCTCGTCGAAGCCGATCACGCCGCCGCCGTTTTCCGCCAGTGCCGTATGCGCGCGAGCCACCTGTCGCGGCCCTGCCTCACCGCGCAATTGCTCGGTCAGCTCAGCGATCATGGAAAGTCCCGTCGCCCCAACAGGGTGCCCTTTGGACACCAGTCCACCGGAGGTGTTGATCGGCAGGCTGCCGCCAAGGCTTGTCGCACCGCTCTCGACAAAGGGTCCACCCTGTCCCTCCTCGCAGAAACCGAGCATCTCGGCCTGGTAGATTTCACAAAACGAGGTGGCGTCGTGCACTTCCGCCACCTCGATCGCGTCAGGGGTCAGTTCGGCTTGCCGATAGGCTTTCTGCGCCGCGGTGCGGGAAAGACCCGGCTCATCCAGTTCGCGATACTTGCCACCCGAGAGGGTGGTCGCCAGCACGCGCACGGCGCGTTCGCGCACCGCCACCGGCAGCGTTCGCAGCTGCCGTGCCGAGACCAGCAGCGCCGCCGCGGCGCCATCGCCGATCGGGGCACACATGGCCCGCGTCAGCGGCCAGGACACTTCGCGGTCCGCGAGCACCTGCTCGACCGTCATCTCGAAGCGGTACTGAGCACGCGGGTTGAGCGCACCGTGGCCGTGGTTCTTGGCCGCCGCCGCGGCAATCTGCGCCTGCGTCGTGCCGTGGGTGCGCATGTGGTAACAGGCCTGCATGGCGTATGTATCCATGAAGATGGAGCGGTCCGGCCCGGGCGAAAAGTCCTTGCCCGCCATCGCCCCCGCCCGGGCATAATAATCCTGCCACTCCTGCGGGTCATACTGGTCGATGCCGCCAGTGAACAAGCGCACGGATTGCGACGGATCATCCGGGTAGAAAGTCTTCTCCACGCCCATGGCCAGCACGGTATCCGCCACGCCTGCGGCGATGTCCTTCCAGGCACCGTTCAGAGCCATGGACGCGGTGGCGCAGCCGCCCTCCACATTGATCACCGGCACCCGCTCCGGGAACAAGCCCTCGCGCACCAGCGGCGTAAGGCATACCTGGCCACGGATGCTACCTTGCTCCTCCACCCACATGCCGCAATTGCCGAACCAGCAGCTGTCGATAGCGCCGCCTTCATCCAGTCCCGCATCCGCGAGCACACCCGTGTACGCTTCACGCGTCAGCGCCTTCACGCTGTCTGCCGGCCGTTTGCCGAAGGCCGTGCTATACGCGCCGATAAGATAGACCTCGCTCATGAGTCCGCCCAGTACGGTTCCCGCAGCTCGCGCTTGATCACTTTGCCGAGTGCGTTGCGTGGAAAGTCCTCGCGTAACTCCACCGATTTCAGCCGTTGCGCCTTGGCCAAACGCGCGTTGACCCAGTCGAGCAGCGCCGCCGTGTCGAGTGTAACGCCGGCGACAGGAACCACCAGTGCCAGCG
>CAYFVJ010000215.1:2747-3952 GCA_964346555.1 uncultured Alteromonadaceae bacterium
AGCAGCGCCGCCGTGTCGAGTGTAACGCCGGCGACAGGAACCACCAGTGCCAGCGGCGTCTCGCCCCACTTGGGATCGGGAATGCCGATAACCGTGACGTCGGAAACCTCCGGATGGGCGCCGACCACTTCTTCAATATCTTTCGGGAAAATATTAAAACCGCCAGAGATAATCATGTCCTTTTTGCGATCGAGAATGTACAGAAAGCTATCTTCATCCACCTTGCCAATATCGCCACTGCGCAGGAAGGTGCGGCCTCGCTCATCGCGCCAAATGGCGGCCTCGGTCTCTTGCGGCCGGTTGTGGTATTGCTTCATGAGGCCGCCGCCGTAGCCGACGATCTCGCCCGGTTCACCCGGGGGAAGCTCGCGACCCTCATCATCGACAATCCGCAGATCGAACCCAATGACCGGCGTGCCCACGGACCCGCGCTTGTACTGCTGCTCCGGCCGACACATCGTGGCAAAGCCCTCAGAGAAGCCATAGAGCTCGAACAGGCCAGTGTCGATACGCTCGAGGATGGCCTCCTTCGTGTCCTGGCGCAGGGGCGACCCGGCCGATAGCAGTGTTCGCAGGCTGGACAGGTTCGCTGCGGGCAGCTTCGCGCTTTCCAGCACGCCAATATACTGTGTAGGCACCATGAAGGTATGGGTGACACCCTCGCGGGACACGATTTCAAGGAAGCCATCTGGACTGAAACCATCCATCACTACCACTGTGGCACCGACAAACAGGGGCGGCAATAACATGAACCAGGTGCCATTGCTGTAAAGCGCGGTGGTGGCCAGCGCGATACTGGTATGGTCCATGCGCAGCTCCAGCGCGTTGGAATAGGACCAGTGCTGGCGCGCCCGATGGGTCTGGACAATGCCCTTGGGTATCCCCGTGGTGCCGGAGGAGTAAATAATATTGAAGTCGTCGGCGAGGTCATAGCGTACTGGCGGCTCTCCGTCGGCGGCGCCCTGCAGCCAGTCATCCAGGGCATTCCAGCATCCCTCACCACTGCCCGCACAGATCTTCAGCAGCAGATCTGCGTTCATTACGTCCCTGAGCGCTGCGTCTGCCAGCGCCTGAGTATCGGTATCGGCAAAAACCACACTGGCGCCGGAATCTGCCAGCAAAGAGGCCACCTGCGCGGGCGTGAGCATGGTACTGATTGGCACCACACAGGCGCCGGATTTCATGATGCCGAGCAGCACCACCGC
>CAYFVJ010000216.1:0-3938 GCA_964346555.1 uncultured Alteromonadaceae bacterium
GGCGTCGGACGAGGCGTTCATTACCGGTCAGATTATCGATATGTCGGGTGGGCAGACCTTGCACCGGATACCTTTCGCCAGTGAGATGGGCTGACAGGACCGAGGCCCACTCCGTTGAGCAGAAAACGCTGAACACCCGGGCTACCCCATTACAGGAGACTGTGTGATCAATTCACGATTTGATTCCCGTCGTCTATGCGTGCGCGCCATGCAACGTAAATTTTGTGTCGGCGCAAGGATACTGCTATGCGCCATGACGCTCATACCACCGCAAACCGGTGCAACAGCGCAAGGGACGGCCTTTGCCGGATCGGTGAGTAATGAAGCCGGCACCGCCATGGAGGGTGTGGTTGTTATCGCTACGCTGGTTACCGGTGAGCGCAGCGTGGCCGTCACTACGGGCGCTGACGGCAAGTTTGCTTTCCCGGAGGACCGGCTTCCCGCGGGACGCTATCAGATCGGAGTGCGTGCCGCAGGATTCGAATTGGTCGGAGCCAGCCCGTCGCGGAGCTTTCCCCCGCCGGATGAGGCGAAGCCCCTTAAGCTGGCGCTGAGTCCGGTCACTGACAGGAATAAGCTTGCCGGCCAGCTCACCTCCCTCGCCTGGGTGAACAGTTTCCCCGGATCTTATGAAGAGAAGGATCTGTTGACCCGCAACATGGTGAATTGTGCTTTCTGCCACACGCTGGAGCAGGTTGCGCGATCAACGCATGATGCCGATGCCTTCATGTCGGTTATTCAGCGCATGAAGACTTACGAGACGGATCATTCATCGGGGACACGTATCCAGGTAGTAGCCGAGGAGGAGCCTCTGGACGGGCTCGAATGGTATGGGCGTGACGCGCGGGAACTGGCGGAGTATCTTGCGCGCATCAACCTGAGCGACGGCAGGAAGACCTGGGATTATGACCTAAAGCCATTACCACGACCCCGCGATGAAGGTACCCGTGCAGTAGTCACAGTCTACCCTATTCCACGCCAGCCCAGTGTCATACACGACCTCGATGTGGATGAGTCCGGCAACGTTTGGTACGGCAATACCGGCTGGGACTATCTCGGTCGACTTGATCCAGACAGCGGTGAATTCTCCGAGTGGCCCGCTCCGAATTTCCTGCCGCCGGCCCAGGGTGATCTCGATCGCATTGTCGGTGTGCAGGATATCCAGGTTGATCCGCACGGCAATGTCTGGGTGGCCGTCATGGGCAACAAGCACGCCGCGTTTGATCGCGAGACAGAGCGCTGGCGCATCTTCGACCTGCCGGTAATATGGAAAAATCCTTTTCTGAGCCCCGTGCGCGACGATCAGCATATGCTCTGGGGCTCAGGGATCACTGCGCCGCCTGATGGTGACGATATGAATGAGCACGCTTACGGGCTGAATACAAGCACGGGCGTGTTGACTGAGGGCATCGCCCTGTTCGACGGGATGCCTGCTCCCAAGTCACCGACCCACACCAATCGCCGCAACTACTGCTACATGTTTGATCAGGATCGCCAGGGCAATTTTCTGTGTACCGCGTCCGAGACATCGGCAATTGTACGCATCGATGACGCTGGCGAGGTGCGGTATATCCCCACGCCGACACCCAACGCCTACCCGCGACGTGGCTACCGGGATTCTGATAACCGCTTCTGGTTTTCCGAGTTCTTTGCCGACCGCGTGGGCATGATCGACCTCGATACGGACGAGATTACCGAGTATCCATTGTCGCCGCGCTATATTTCGCCATATTTCACGCGGCCGGATCGAAATGGCGATATCTGGATTTCGAGCACGGGCTCTGATCGTCTGCTTCGCCTTGATCCTGAAACCGGTGACATTACAAAGTATCTGATGCCTGTGTATTACGATTCCCGCAAGCTCGTCCTGGACGAGTCCGCGGAACAAATCACGGTGTGGCTGCCAAACAAGAATCGCGGTGAACTGATACGGGTCGAAATTCCCGACTGAGTTCAAGAGATGCTGACGTCAGGGATTTCTCCCCTTCGTGTCGGATCTGACCGGGTTGGCGAGCGACCAAAGCAGGCTGGTGGCGATGATTCTGGGGTCTTCGACTGCGCCCAGGGGTCTCCCGCGTGTCACTTCAAGCCTGCCAGCCGCGGGAATGCCTGCGCGCAGGTGACAGCTGAGACAGTTTGACACCAGCCCGTTGCCCTGGCCGGAGTCAGTAAAAACGGCGTCGAACCATGGGTTGAAGCAGATAGCCGGGCTGCCGTCAGATTCCTGTGGATATTCTGGACTGAGCGTCATGTCGCCTCGATAATTCTGCCAGGGATTTGGGAGATTTATGTGTCCCTGCTCGGCGGGCATTGCGGCCGGGAAGGACTGCAACGAGCGCTTCATATCCCACCAGTAGGTGAGCCAGACGCCCTCTTGCAACCCGAAATGCAGGAGATGAAAACCTACCAGCGCCAGCTCGTCCCCCTCTTTCATCGGTCTGCCAAGAGTGATGAACGCGGCCTTGCGAAACTGCGGATTCTGCATAAGCGCGCGCAGGTGAGCGGGCGATGGTTTGACCCTGTATAACGCGTCACGGGGGAATACACGCGGATCATTGATGGTGCGTCCGGCGAACTGATTGACAGCTGTGTCCTTGGATGAAGCCTGTCCGTCTGCTGCCGCAATGAGATCCACACGCGGCCAGTTCAAGTAACCGTTGGCACCGGACGCCCGCAACGGCGTCTCTGGGTCCCAGAGGGGTATTGGTGTTGGCTGGTGGGCTGCCAGTGGCCACCAGCCTGTCAGCACGACCATCGCATCTGGAGGCGGCGCCGTGATGGTGTTTCCAACTGCGCCAAGAGTGCGCAGGGTAGCGTGATCATAAAGTTCGTTCTCGCGGATATGCCGATGCGCCGACTTATTGAAATGCGTGAAATGAATCAGGGGTCCGCCATGGGAGCCATGGGCGGATTCGGCACGCCGGGAACCGGTCCCGGTGGTACCGGGGAAACGATGCGTGTCGATATTGGTTTCTAATGTATTATTTGCAAATGTGGCGCGTTCACTGTGCCATTCTTTAAATACAGGCTGTCCTTCAGCGAGTAGAGCAGACAGCCATCGACGGAGATGTTGCTGTTGTAGCGGGTAGGCAGCGTCTGCATCCGTTGTCGGCGCCGTATCACGCATGTTCTTTGCTGTTGCCAGCAGAGATTGGACTGGTTCCTTAGCAAAAGATGCAATCGGATATGCCAGGCAGGAAAGTGTTGCAAAGGCCACCAATTTGAGGCGGCGATGGGTTCGCCGTTGAAAGTTGTGATCTCGTTCTTCCGTAGTCGTCACCGTAGTCGACAGCTGATTTCCACAGGGCTCAGCGCCCGATCACGCGGAAGCCGCCGGAATACTTTCGACCCCCGATAGGCATTGTGGGAGCACCGCACCTCGATGTCAGCTGGGGCAAGCTCGACTGGCAACCTTAGACGAAAACGGCCGCGATGGTCGGTTACTGCAACAAAATCCATCATGTCCGAAGACAAGACCACTGTGGCGCCGTGGATGTAGTCCCCATCCGCATCCTTGGCGGCGCCGAAGTAGATATTGGCGGGCGTATCGTCGTCAGTGTCGGCGCTAAAGTCCGAGTAGAGCTGTGCCCCGGCAGTTGTAATGAAGTTGGCGGCAACGGCTGCCAGAAGCAGGGCAGGTAGCCGGATTTTACGCATCACATCGATTCCATGCCCGATTACTTCAATTTCATTAGTCCGCGCCGGGCAGAAAAAATTCACCCATCAAAAGAGCGCAACCGGCAAGCGAGAAAGCGGCGACATACGGGGTGAATTTCACCAGTCGGGAGGAACCCTCCCAGAAGAATGACGCTGTTCCACCGATAATCGCCGGTAAAAACGCGGCCAGGACCAGGCCATACCAAGTCATCGCGGGTCCATGTTCCTCCCCGAGAGGAGAAAAACTCCAGGAGTTCGTCAGAGGATAGTAGATCAGGAAG
>CAYFVJ010000217.1:0-2287 GCA_964346555.1 uncultured Alteromonadaceae bacterium
TCGAACAATATGCGCGTCTTGACGGACTTACCGGCATTCCCAATCGGCGCCTGTTCGATGAGCAACTGGATAGCGAAATCAGGCACAGCCTGCGCGAGGGTCATCCGCTGTCCGTGATTATGATCGACCTGGACCATTTCAAACCGTATAACGACAATTACGGCCACGGCGCCGGTGACCAGTGCCTGCAACAGGTTTCTGCGACCTTGAGTGCCGCGGCGAAACGCCCGACAGATCGGGTTTGCCGGTATGGCGGGGAGGAGTTCGTCGCCCTGCTTCCAGGCACCGACGCCACCGGGGCGTGGCAGCTGGCTGAAACCATGCGCAGAAGCATTGAGCATCTGGGAATCAAGCACGAGCACTCAAGTGTCGGCCCGGTGGTGACCATCAGCCTGGGCACTGCAACGTTCAACCCGGAAGAGGAGGCCGATCAGACGTCTTTGCTGAAACGTGCAGACCAGGCCCTCTATGATGCGAAACACTCGGGGCGCAATAGGATAGCCACGTCCTCCTTGATTTAGCATCGAACGAGACGGGCTCTGCGCTATCATTGCATCTCAGCGGAAATCAGGAGACGTATTTTGCAGCCAGCTACAGCATCAGGACGCACCCTGGTATTCGGCGCCAGCGGCTACATCGGCAGCAATCTCGTGCCGCAGCTTGTCGGGCGTGGCATTCCGGTCCGGGCCGCTGCACGCAGCATCGAGGTGCTCGAGGCGCGCGCGTGGGAGGGCGTGGAGCTGGCGCAGGCGGATGCCCTGGAGCCCGCCAGCCTGGCGGCGCCGCTGGCTGGCATCGATACCGCCTACTACCTGGTGCACTCGATGGCCTCCGGCCGCCGCTTTGCCAGCCTGGATCTGGAGGCGGCGGCAAACTTTGCACAGGCGGCGGCAAACGCCGGGGTCAGGCGGATTGTCTATCTCGGGGGCCTGGTACCTGATGACGCCAGCGGCGTGCATATCACCTCGCGCCGGGACACCGGCGAGGTGCTGCGCCGCGGAAGCGTGCCGGTAACCGAGCTCCGCGCGGGCATTATCGTCGGCGCCGGCTCGGCGGCATTTGAGGTAATGCGCGATCTCGCACTGAATCTGCCCCTGATGGTAACGCCACGCTGGGTGCGTGCAAAATCGCCGCCCATCGCCCTCGACAACCTGCTGTACTACCTCATCGAGGTGCCGGCAATCGACGAAACCGCGGGGGCGATTCTGGACGCCGCCGGGCCTGAACAGGTCAGCTATGACCAGATGATGCGCTGGGTGGCAGAGATTGCCGGCAAACGCGAGCCGCTGATCATTCCCGTGCCGGTGCTGACGCCGCGGCTGTCGTCCTACTGGCTGGGCCTGACTACCGCCGTACCGGCGCCGGTGGCCCGCGCACTGATCAGCGGCCTGCGCCACGACTTCAGCGCGGATGACGCTGTGCTGCGCAGCCTGATACCACAGAAGCTGCTCACGGTGCGCGAAGCCATTGCCGCTGCCTATGCCGCCGAGCGGGACCACGCGGTGGCTGCGCGCTGGAACGAGGGCGCGTTTGCCCAGCGAGGCTACCGTCACGACACCGCCTTCTATGCCAAGAGGGCCAGCGGCAGCGCGGTCGCGAACGCCACGCCAGAAGCCGTGTGGCGGCACGTATCACGCATCGGCGGCCACAATCGCTACTACTACATGAACTTCCTCTGGACCCTGCGCGAATTCATCGACTGGTGCCTGGGCGGTACCGGCTTCACCCGCGGGCGGCGCGACCCGGATCAGCTGCGCCTGGGTGACGTGATCGATTACTGGACTGTGATCGGCATCCGCCCCGAGGAACATCTCACCCTGTACTTCGGCCTCAAGGCACCCGGCTCGGGCGTTCTCGAATTCGACATCGAGCCCCTCGGGGACGGCCGGACACGACTCGATATCACCGCCTATTGGCACCCGCGGGGTGTTTGGGGCCTGGCCTACTGGTATGTGATGGTGCCCGCGCACCTGTTCCTGTTTCGCGGCTGGACCCGCGCGATCGCGCGCCGGGCGGAGGCAGACATGCAGTCGGGTCTGGATACCCGGATGCAGCAAAAATCATGAAACTCCCGGGATTCATCCCCGCCGAGCTGCGCGAACTGGCCAGCTTTGTGCCGGCCAGCGGCTGGGACGCAGTGGAATGGCGGCCGCTGCTGTCGGCCATGCGCGCAATGAGCGTACAGATGGTAACCGGGCGCGGCGTCTCGCGCCTGAGCCAGACAGTGGATGATGCAATCGACAGCGTGACGCTGGTGCGCAATCTCGAAGCGGGTGAGGTACTTGAC
>CAYFVJ010000217.1:2387-3936 GCA_964346555.1 uncultured Alteromonadaceae bacterium
CGTGGTTGACATGGGGAGCTGGACCCGGGCGCTGCTGGACGGCCTGTTCCCCCTGCGCTGCCGGCTATGCACCGAGGATGCGGGTCGCGAGCTGCCCCTGTGCCGCTACTGCGAGCGCGCCCTGGTTCGCAACCACAACGCCTGCGCCTGTTGTGCCATTCCACTGGGCGAGGCTACGGGCGTCGACGGCCTGTGCATCGCCTGCCAGGAGGGCAGCTTCGACTTTGATCGCGTGGTCGCACCCTTTACCTACGATGCGGCGCTGGCGCAGCTGATCGGCCGCTGGAAATACGCCGGCGATCACCGCCTGACACCCCTGCTGGGTGAACTCTGGCTGACCCATGCCCGCCCGGGCCCCTTGCCGGATCTGCTGGTACCCGTGCCACTGCACTGGCGCCGACAGCTGCGGCGCGGCTTCAACCAGGCCGAGCTGCTTGCCGACTATCTGGCCGCGCAGCATCCCCGTCTGCGCATTCAACAGCTGGACCGGCGCCTGCTCAAGCGACAGCGCGCGGCACAGGCGCAAGCCGGCCTCGGCGCCAGCGGGCGCAGTGATAACGCCAGCGGCGCCTTTACTCTAATGGGGAGCTGTGACAATCTCCACGTCGCGTTAGTTGACGATGTGTGCACCACCGGGGCGACCGCCGATGCGGCGGCCAGAGTGTTGCGTGCCGGCGGTGCCCGGGTAATTGATGTCTGGTGCCTGGCGCGAACGCCTTCACCCTTCGCGGGCAGCGGGTAACTCTCTCGACAACGCAGGTCTCTGCCAGCATGCACAGCCATCCCTACGACGCCCTCACTCCGGACGCCATCATCCGGGCCGTGGAATCCGCCGGATTCCGCAGCGATGCCCGCCTGTTGGCGCTCAACAGCTACGAAAACCGTGTGTATCAGGTCGGTATAGAGGATGCTACACCGGTGATCGCAAAATTCTATCGCCCCGGCCGCTGGCGGCGCGAGCAGATCGAGGAGGAGCACAGCTTCTCCCGGGAACTGGCGGATGCGGATATTTCCGTCATCGCCCCGATGGCAAACGACGATGGTGCCACCCTGCACGAGTTCGAGGGCTTCCTGTTTGCGTTGTTCCCGCGTCGCGGCGGCTATCCGCCGGAGCTCGACAACCTGGACAACCTGCTGGTTCTGGGGCGCACCATCGGCAGAATCCATCGGGTCGGCGCCGCGTCCACCTTTCGTCACCGACCCGCAATGCACCCGCAGCACATGCTGGTGGAGAACCGCGACTTCCTGCTCGAGCACTTTATTCCCGCTGACCTGCGCGAGGCCTATGCGACCCTGACGCAGGATCTGATTGATCGCATTCTGCCCTTGTGGCGGGGTGTCGGCAGCGCTGACCTGATCCGCACCCACGGCGATTGCCACGTCGGCAATATCCTGTGGCGGGACAACTGCGCCCATTTTGTCGACCTGGACGATTGCCGCATGGCGCCGGCCCTCCAGGATCTGTGGATGATGCTCAGCGGCGAACGCCACGAGCGCCAGCTGCAGCTGGCGGAAATTGTTGCCGGGTATGACGAATTCGGCGATTTTG
>CAYFVJ010000218.1:0-3912 GCA_964346555.1 uncultured Alteromonadaceae bacterium
CTGGCTAAGGGTGATGTCGGCGACAGCGCCACGATCCACGGCATTCGCGATCGCGACCTGGTGCAGGGGGAAGATCCCTACACGGTTCTCAGTGCCTTTCTGGCGGCGGCTGCCGGGCGCATTGCCGTCTTTCATCACGCGCCGCTGGACCTGGCGTTTCTCAACCGCTTGCACCGCCGCTGTTACGGCTTGCCGCTGTCGCTATCCGTCATCGATACCCTGGCGCGCGAGCACCGGCGGCGGCAGCGGCGCGGACTGCTGATCGCACCCGGCGATTTGACCCTGGCAGCCTGTCGTCGCCACTACGGCCTGCCGGACTATCCTGCACACGATGCCCTGGGTGATGCGCTGGCCACCGCTGAACTGCTGCTCGCCCAGCTGGTGCATGCGGGGGAGGACGTGACGCTGCGCGACCTCTGCCGGCCGGTCAAAAAGTCCTGATCAGTACGAAGGCCATTGCTACAATCTGACCCACTCCAAAAAATACTGAGACCAGGTGCAATCGATGGAAGCGTTGTTTATCGCCGGCGTCTGAGGCGGCATTGATCGCGGGCATGAGCTGCTGCCGCAAAGGCACCGTCATCACCGCAATAGCCGCCAGGATGAGGCTGCTGATGACATCGATATTGATGAGAAGAAGCGCAGATATGAAGGCCGTGACGATGAGCCAGAGATAGAACTGCGTGAACGCCTTGCGCAAAAGTGCCCCCGCTTCCTGCGGGGGCAGTGTACGAAAGAGAAAGGCGGCGAAACTAGACGAGTAGAGCAGCGATCCACCGAATAAAAACGCCACCATGAGCTGAGCGGCGGCAATCTGCCAGGTAAACAGCATGTGTACTGCGCCCGCTTACCGCCCTCGACTCACCCTACCCAGGAAGTACACCACCCGGTTGCGTGCACACGCTTACCCGCAAAAATCGGGCACAGGCCATACTCATCGTCGATTTTCTGGTAAATGGAGCAGGTGGTGCATTGTTGTTTCGCGCCGTCGGCTCCCGCTTTTTTCGGGTACTTCTCGGTGTCAACCGTGGTGTGATCGGCTTTGTAGCCCAGTGACGTCGCGACCGGGCCATCTTCACTCACTATTTCTTGTGCGTGGCTGAAGCGAGCGATCATCAGGCCCGCACCGGCGACGACAGATGACTGCAGGAACTTACGACGATTCAGGTTGCTCATTTTTCATACTCCTATGCGTTGGGTTACGTGCACTGTACGCGCATTATCAGGTGACTGGCTCACCGCTGTCCAGCTTTTGTCGCGCTCGCGTGCACTACATTGGTGCGCATGGGAACCATTGCCATTCCCGTTTCCAATCTTGATACCGGGGAGCCTGTCGGATTTCGGGCTCATCCGCTGCAGCCCTGAGTTCGACAGGCTCCTGGTGGTGGTCGCGGCAAGCTTGAACGTTTCAGATGGGGTGTGCGGCGTGCGCTTGGCTACCTTTCCTCGCCGTTCCCATGTACATGATGCCCGTGAACGGGAGCTGTCCGAAGCTCGGATCGCCCCGCTTGCCGATGCCTCGGGGACCGAAACCGCTTATCTCGCCGGCGGTGAGCCCTGCATCGGTGAATAGGCTCACCAGTTCGGCGGGCTTGATGAACATGTCCGGATCGTGGGTACCTCGCGGTAGCAGACGCAGCACGTCTTCGGCCATCGTGACGACGGTGAGACTGGCCAGCGCATTGCGGTTGATCGTGTCGTAGCAGAGCAGGCCGTCGGGTCGCAGTACGCGGGCAATTTCGCTTACGACCCGCGGCAAGTCGTTTACATGTTCCAGTACGTCGACGCAGACCACGGCGTCAAAGCTTGCGTCGGGATAGGGCAGTGCTTCGCCGACGCCGACGTGGTACTCGATCTGTCGAGCAGTCGCGTGGGCACGCGCCGCGGCGATGGCATCCGCGGCGGGATCGATGCCCGTCACTTGCGCACCGCGATCGTCAAGTGCCTCCGCCATGAATCCGCCAGCGCAGCCGAGATCCAGCACGGCCTTGTCCTGCCAGTCGACCAGCCGGTCAAAATAGCCCAGTCGACCCGGAACCATATTTTTCAGGGTGCGGATCCAGCGCACATCGTCAGACCACCAATCACTGGCCACTTCGTTGTAAAGCGTGAGGTTATTGCGCTCGCGGGGCATCCTGGGCGATCTCCTTGCCGGGTTTCGGCATCATGTAGGGAACCTGCGCGCGGTAACGTTCCCAGCGCTCACCGTAGCGCCTGTGGAATCGCCGCTCCTTGAGGATCGGGGCAAAAACGCAGTAGGCGGTCCAGAGCGACGCAAGAGCCAACTGGTCAGGTGTCCAGGTCGGCACGGTCCAGAGCGTGCAGGCAAAGGCGAGGTAAATAGGCTGACGCAGGCGTCGGAACAGCCCGAGGGTCGGCATGTCCGGGAATCGCGGTGCACGGTCAGCCAGCAGCGACAGCCAGCCCAGAGCGCCGCTCTGCAGCTCAACGCCGCCGTCGAACACCGCCTTGCCGAGGAACAGATAGGCGAGCGCATAGACAGCAGTTACCGCATACAGCGCTGCGCCCTCGGCCTGCCACCAGATGATGCCCGATGGCGTCCACAACCAGAACAGGGCCAGTAGCTGCAGTGAGGCGATGATTGCGTAGGTCGTGGTGCTGAGGGTCGCGCCGTGCTGTCCGGGAATCAGGCGACCGAGTGCCCGCCCCCCGCGTTTTGTCAGGAGCAGGGAGTGGAGCAGGGGAAACTGCAGCAGAAGCGCGAGATTGCCCGCCAGGGCCAGGGGGTAAGGCAGGGTACCGAGACCACGACTCAAGCCGAAGAACATAGCGTAGACCATGGACAGGATGGCCGCGGCAAAAATCAGATGACACAGGAGCCCCGCCGTCAGCGCTAGCGCGATCCGGCCCTTGCCGGCCGGTGCGGCGAGGGCGCCGCGCAGCAAGTCGTCAAGCCGTGACAGGCGTGGATCGGAGTTTATGTCCATAAATAAATCCGCGGGATGAAATGACGCATTGTGACTGCCTGCGCTCGCCTGAACTCTAGTCGAATATCCGGCTGACGGGCTGTCTGGTCGTGGCCGCGTCCAGAGTGCGTTCATGTCGCCGGCGTCGGTCCGCTGCTGTCGTCTGCCCGGCGGCGCCCCGCTGCTGTCGTCTGAGCAGTTTGCATGCGGATGGCGTTGACTCAGGACTTACAACGTTCGGCGACACGGTATGCTTTGTCCATATTTTGTCTTATTCATTGTCGCAAAAACCTGTGCACTGAAGAGTCCATCGCCGGTTGCCGACCCGTAAAGCTATGCACAGATCATCGGCGTCGTCGATGGCCTAACAAACTTTTGAAGACGTAACGTTAAAGAGGAAATCTGTAATGGAAAATGCAATTGTACCCGTACTTAACCTGTTCATTCTAGGCACTTTTTTCGTATTCGGTCTGCGGGAATGGAGCAAGACTCAGCCTGCTATGATCAAAATCAGAAGCCAGGATACTGAGCGATAAGTCGATCAAGCTGTAGTGCCCTGCCACAGGCAGGGTGTCTCTCAAACCTGGACAAACAGCTAGTCAAACTAGTCAAACTGGACAAAGTAGCACGGCAAAGCAGACAAACGGTGTAATGCCCGCGAGTACAACCGTGTTACTTTTTCCAGCCCCTCGTTTTCCCGTTCGACCCCCGAATCAGTCAGCAAATTCCAAAGCGTTTCAGCATCAGCTAAGGCGCCACCGGCCTATGACCCCTGGACCCGCTCGGGCGGGATCACGCTGCGCACCCGCTGCTGCGCGTCCGCATAGGCGCGAATCTGCTGCCGTTTGATCAGGTATTCAAAGACGCCGCCGCGCATCAGCGTTGTGCCCTGCTCGACGCGGGCGTCCTCCTGCATTCGGATCAGGGACTGGGCGGTGCTGTCCTCGTCTGGCCGGTGCATGAGCAGGCCCGAGGTGTAGAAGCC
>CAYFVJ010000219.1:0-3908 GCA_964346555.1 uncultured Alteromonadaceae bacterium
GGAACACCAGGAAGTTCTCCTGGCGGTTCTGCAGGATGATCTCGAATACGACGTAGAACACGGCCACGTACAGCAACGGCTCCAGCACCCACCAGATATAGCCGAGAAAAAACCGGGAGGCGTCGGCTTTCAGCGACATGCGGGCCATGGTGTCGATGAGGCTGAAGGTATGGCTGAGGGTGTGGCTGAGCGGCATGCGGCAGTCTGCGTCGATTGAGCGGCGCATGGTACCAGCCCGCGCTGTACTTCCCACCCCCACACCGTACAATTACGCGCATGCAGCCCGCCCGCCCCCGCAAGCGCTTTGGCCAGAACTTTCTCGAGGACAGCGGCGTGATCAGTCGCATCGAGCGCGCGGTAGCGCCGCGCGAGCAGGACCACCTGGTGGAGATCGGCCCGGGCCGCGGAGCGCTGACCGAGGCACTCGTCGGCAGCGGCTGCCGGCTGGACGCCATCGAGCTGGATCGCGACCTCACCGCCGGCCTGCTCGCCGCCTTCAGCATCCACCCGCGTTTCCGGCTGCACAGCGCCGATGCCCTGCAGTTCGACTACGCGTCCCTGCTGGATAAGAGCGACGCAGACGACGCGCGCCTGCGCATTGTCGGCAACCTGCCCTACAATATCGCCACGCCGCTGATTTTCCGGCTGCTGGCCAGCGCCGGCATCGTCGAGGACATGCACTTCATGCTGCAGCGGGAGGTGGTGCAGCGCCTGGCCGCCGAACCCGGTAGCGGGCACTGGGGGCGCCTCGGTATCATGGCGCAATATCACTGCGACGTGGAGCACCTGTTCGACGTGCCGCCGACGGCGTTCAATCCGCCGCCGAAAGTGCAGTCGGCGGTGGTGCGCCTGGTGCCCTGGCGCAGCTCGCCCTGGCCGCCGGTGGATATTGACCGGCTGCGCGACACGGTGCAGGCTGCCTTCGCCCAGCGCCGCAAAACCTTGCGCAACAACTTGAAGGGCCTGGCGAGCGATGCACAACTCGAGGCACTGTACATCGACCCTGGAGCCCGCGCCGAGACCCTTGAATTGACTGATTTCATAGCCATAGCGAACCGACTTCATGAGTAAATCAACATTCGACCCTGACAACGTCACCGTCGACGTCCGCACGACTTACCTGCCTTCGCACTCCAATCCGGAGAGCGACCAGTACACCTTTGCCTACACCATCGACATCACCAACTTCGGCAAACAGCCCGTGCAGCTGCTGTCCCGGCACTGGCAGATCACCGATGGCAACGGCGAGGTGCAGGAGGTTCGTGGCGACGGCGTGGTCGGCGAACAGCCGGTGATCGAGCCCGGCACGCATTTCCGCTACACCAGCGGCGCCACCCTGCCGACGCCGGTGGGCTATATGCAGGGCGAGTACACTATGATCGTCCGGGACGGCGAGGTATCGGACCCGGCGGAGCAGCCGGCCTTCGAGGTGCCGATCCGTGCCTTCACCCTGCACACCCCCACCGCGCTGAACTGAGCCGACCGTGAGCACCTGGGTTGTCGGTGATCTCCAGGGCTGTCTGCAGCCCCTGCAGTGCCTGCTGGAGCGGGTCGATTTCAACGACGAGCGCGACGAGCTGTGGTCCGTGGGCGACCTGGTCAACCGCGGGCCGAGCTGCCTGGAAACATTGCGCTGGCTGCATGACCGGCGCGACAACCTGCGCGTGGTGCTGGGCAATCACGACCTGCACCTGCTCGCCGCGGCCGCCGGGCACAAGACCCTGTCCCGCGGCGATACTCTGGCGCCGATTCTCGCTGCACCGGACCGTGACACGCTGCTCGACTGGCTGCGCCAGCGCCCCCTGCTGTGGCAGGCCCACGGCGTGACCATGGTGCATGCGGGCATTCCGCCGCAGTGGTCCGTGGACGAAGCCGCCGCGCGTGCGCGGGAGGTGGAGGCTGTTCTAAGCGGGGATAACTACGAAGATTTCCTTGCGGCGATGTACGGCAACTCCCCCGACCAGTGGTCCGATGACCTCACCGGCAACGATCGCTTGAGAGTGATCACTAACTACTTCACGCGCATGCGCTACTGCACCGCCGAGGGCCGGCTGGACTTCGCGAGCAAGGGGCCCGTGAGCAACCCCGGTGAACCCGCGGCCAGTGACGCCAGCCTGCGCGCGTGGTTCCAGCATCCGGAGCGCCGTGCAGCCGATGAGCGCATCGTGTTCGGGCACTGGGCGGCGCTGGAGGGGCATACCGGCGTCGACACGGCAATCGCACTGGACACCGGCTGCGTGTGGGGCGGGCACATGACGCTGTATTGCCTGGAGACGGGGCAGCGCGAGGTGTGTGGGTGTCGGGATGGGGTGGCTGAGTGAGTCAGTCGGGTTCAATGCGCCACCCTGAATCCATTGTATTCGCCCGGGTAACAATCTGCGTCTATACTTTGTTTAGACATCAAAATCGGAATCAACATGACAGAGACCGTCCTCGACCTCAAGAACTGGGGCAACAACCTTGGCGTTCGCCTGCCCGCGGCCATCGCCCGTGCTGCGCGACTGCATGCTGACCAGCGCGTCCGCATTACAGTTGAAGGGGAGCGGGTCGTCATCACGCCCCTGCATGACGAAGCCCTGAGCCTGGAGCAGCGCCTCGCCAGGTTCGATCCCGAGCGCCACGGCGGCGAGGTCATGCCCCCCGACGAGCGACTGGGCGCGGAGCAGTGGTAAAACCGGCCAGGGGCTGGGTACCCGATCGCCAGGACATCATCTGGATTGACTGTGACCCCCAGCGCGGGAAGGAAATGCGCGATGTGCATCCCTTTCTCGTCCTGTCTCCCCGGGCATTCAATGAGCGCACATCCCCGGTCGTCGGCCTGCCCATGACCACGGCCACCTACAACGTCGACAACCCGTTCGCGGTAGCCGCCGGCATCGCCGGCGGGCGCAAGGCAGGGCAAAGGAGCTATGTGCTTTGCCACCAGCCAAAGTCCTTCGACTGGCGCCAGCGCAACGGCGCGCCTCACCCAATGAAGAAAATCAGCGATGCCCGCTTTGCCGAAGTACTCGCTCTGCTCAATCAGATCGTGCAATTGGCCTGAGGCAAAGCTACTTTCCCAGCTATTCCCACTCTTCTACAGCAAGTCGAGGCACGCGGCGAAATTCCCCTGCATTATTCGTCACCACAACGCTGTTTTCCGCCAGGGCATGCGCGGCAATCAAAAGGTCCATGTTGCCAATGGGTAGCCCCTGCCGCTCCAGCGTTGCCCGAACATCGGCATAGCATCGCGCCGCCTCCACCGGCCAGGGCCGCACATCAAAGCCCGCCAGCCAAGCCTCAATAGTGGCAGCAAACCGCGCTGCACCGAGCCTGGCCGCCCCGAAACGCAACTCGGCAGCGACAATCGCGGACAACCAGACCTCATCCCCACTCAGCCCAGCAAATCGCTCCAGCATATTGGCTGGGCGTCGCCGCAGGATATAGCTGCAGATGTTCGTATCCAGCGTCCGCAGCACGTCTCAGCCCCAATCGCGCTGCTGCGGGGCCGTGTCTTCACGTTCAGCCAGAAAGTTCTCGGGCATAGGCTCAGTAGTAGCATAGAACTCGCGCAGCCACTCACCCAGATCCAGTTGAGAGGTCGGCTCTGGCTGCAACAGAAAACCCTGACCAAAGCGCTCGATCCGGACCTCGCGCGCATTAATGCGCAGCCTGGCCGGCCAACGGATGGCCTGGCTGCGCCCGCTCATAAACAATTTGGCTTTTATAGACATGGCAAACTTCCTGCGCTTGGCGGCAGATGTCACATAACATAAGAACAGTACATGAGAGAAGGCCGCGCCAACGGTTAATGCTCCGGACCTGCATGCCAAGAAACGTTCGGTCCGGTTTGATACTGTTGCGATACTCAGGAGCAGACGCAGTCACCCAGCGAAGCCCCCAATCCAGCCCGCCGGCGACACAACGAC
>CAYFVJ010000220.1:0-3875 GCA_964346555.1 uncultured Alteromonadaceae bacterium
GAGGATGATGCGCGCTTTCTCGAAAGTCATCGGGTCACCGCCGCACATGAAGGCCAGAGTCCCCGCGGCCGCCGCTGCAACGCCGCCGGAGACCGGCGCGTCCATGAAGCCGATGCCGAGTTTCGCCGCGGCACCGCCGACCTCTCGCGCGGTGGCGGCGTCGATAGTGGAGCAGTCCAGCAGCGTAGTGTGTTTGTCCAGCTGGGTCAGCAGGCCATCATCGCCCAGATACAGCCCGGCAACATGCTTGCCAGCAGGCAGCATGGAGATCACGTAGTCTTTGCCGGTGGCGGCGGCCAGCGCCGAGTCCGCGACAATGGCGCCCTGCTCTGCCAGCGGCGCGGTCGCTTCGGCTGAAAGATCGAACACCGCCAGGCTGTGCCCCGCCTTGAGCAGATTGGCCGCCATCGGGCCGCCCATGTTGCCAAGACCTACGAATGCAACGCTAGCCATTGTTCACTCTCCAGAATTCCGTGGGGTTGGGGGACGACATGCTATAGATCGACCAGTGGATTAGTGTCCCAGGGCGCGACAAAAAAGCGGTCCAGCACTTCCGCCGGCACATCCCGCGTGCGGGAGTACTGCCAGGCCGGCTTGCGGTCCTTGTCGATGAGCAACGCGCGCACGCCCTCGGCGAATTCCGGGTGGCGCACGATCTGCGTTGACAGCTGTACCTCTTGCTGGAACACCTGCTTGAGCGAGCTGTGGCGTGTCTCCGTGAGCTGTCGGTCGATGCGCAGCGCAGCCAGTGGCGAACCGTTGGCCAGGCTGTCGCGCGCGCGGGACAGCCACTTGTCATCCGTATCCAGCGCGGTGATGTTGTCCACCACTTCGTGAATCGTGTTGGCATCGCACAGGGTGGCGATCTGGTCGCGATGCGCGGCCACCTGCCCCTCTGGCTTTTCGCCCGCGCTGGCCCTGGCGGCTGCGCGCAATACATCGTGCACCAGTCCGTGATTTTCAACAGGATCATCCGTCCAGCTCTGGGCCAGCAGCTGCTCCATGACGCTATTGCAGCGGTCACTGGTGATAAAGCGGTCGGCGATGCCGATGTAAATGGCATCCGACGCGTTAATCTGCGCACCCGTCAGGGCAAGAAAACGCCCGATAGAGCCCGGCATGCGATTCAGGAACCAACTGCCGCCCACGTCCGGGAACAGGGCAATGGTGATCTCGGGCATGGCAATGCGTGTGGTTTCCGTCACCACCCGGTGGCTGCAGCCCGCCATGATGCCAAGGCCGCCGCCCATGACGATACCGTTGCCCCAGCAGATAACCGGCTTGGGGTAGGTGTGCAGCGTGTAGTTCATGCGGTATTCGTGGGTAAAGAAGCTCTCGGCATACAGGCAGGGGCCGCCGGGCCTTTCCACCGCCGAGGCGTGCAGGGCCTGCACGTCACCGCCGGCACACAGGGCGCGATCACCGCTACCGGCAATGAATACAGCGGCGATCTCGGCGTCGCGCTTCCAGCGATTGAGTGCCCCCTGGATCAGCTCGACCATGTCCAGGGTGAGGGAGTTCAGCGTTTTCGGCACGTTCAGCGTTATCACGCCGATGGCGCCACGGGCGGAGTCCTGTTCAGTGATGAGCACCGGTGAATCTGACATGGCGTTTCCTGTTAGCTGTGCGATAACGGTAGTCTCAGCGTATCACCGCCAGCGCCCCTTCCATCAACAGGCGGCGCGAGATAATTACGCGCATGATCTCGTTGGTGCCCTCGAGGATCTGGTGCACGCGGAGGTCGCGCACGTGCCGCTCCAGCGGGTATTCCTTGATGTAGCCATAGCCACCGAACAGCTGCAGGGCATCATCGCAGATCCGAAAGCCCGCATCTGTGGCGAAGCGCTTGGCCATAGCGCAATACGTGGTGGCTTCGGGTGCGGCGTTATCCAGCTTGCTGGCGGCGAGGCGGATCATCTGCCGCGCGGCGACCAGATCGGTAAGCATATCGGCCAGCTTGAACTGTGTGGCCTGGAATGCGGCAATTGACTGACCGAACTGCTCGCGATCCTGCACATAGGCGGCCGATTCTTCCAGCGCCTGCTGGGCGGTGCCGACGCTACAGGTGGCGATATTGATACGCCCGCCATCCAGCCCTTCCATGGCGATGGAGAAGCCCTGCCCTTCATCGCCCAGGCGGTTACTGACCGGAACACGCACATTGTCGAAGGTGATGGCGCGGGTCGGCTGGGCATTCCAGCCCATTTTCTCTTCTTTCTTACCGTAGCTGATGCCCTCGGTATTTGCGGGTACCAGCACGGCGGTGACGCCCTTGGCGTCGTTGTCGCCGGTGCGCAGCATGACCACCAGGACATCGGTCTCACCGGCGCCGGAGATGAATACCTTGCTGCCGTTGATTACGTAGTCGTCGCCATCGCGCTCGGCGCGAGTGCGCAGTTTTGCCGCGTCGGAACCGGCGCCGGGTTCGGTCAGGCAGTAGGACGCGAGCTTCTCGCCCATGACCAACGATGGGCACCACGCCTCAACCGTCTGCTCATTGCAGTACCTGCCGATCATGCTGGTGGCCATGTTGTGGATGGTCAGGTAGGCCGCCGTGGTGGTACAGCCCCTGGACAGCTCTTCGACGATCAGGCTGGCATCCAGGCGGCCCATGCCCAGGCCACCGGCGGATTCGGGCGTGTACATGCCCATGAAGCCGAGCTCCCCGGCGCGGGCTAGTACGTCTTTTGGAAATACCGACTCCGCGTCCCAGCGCGCGGCATTGGGTGCCAGCTCCTTGTCCGAAAAGGCCTTAGCGCTGTCGACAAAGGCCTGCTGGTCTTCAGTCAGTGTAAAATCCACGTATTTCCTCCCGTGCCGTCTTAAGCGGCTGGCTTCAGCGCAGGTTAATGCTCATGTTTGGCTGTCCACCGCCGGTCGCGGCCGGTTCCTGATAGCTCCACTTGGCGGTGACGGTCTTGGTTTCCGTGTAAAACTGCACCGCCTGCTTACCGTAGGCGTGCAGGTCACCGCGGAAGGAGCCGCGCCAGCCGGTAAACGAAAAGAACGGCAGCGGCACCGGGATCGGGATGTTGATCCCCACCTGGCCGACCAGAATCTCATGCTGGAACCTGCGCGCTGCCCCGCCGGAGGCGGTGAACATCGAAACGCCATTGCCGACCTCAAGGCTGTTGATCTGGGCGATGGCCTCTTCCAGGGTGTCTACCTGCATGCAGCACAGCACCGGCCCGAAGATTTCCTCGCGGTAGATGCTCATTTCGGGGGTGACATCCTTGAACAGGGTGGGACCGACCCAGTTACCGTCGGGATAGCCCTCTACCGTGCAGTCGCTACCATCGAGCAGGCAGGTGGCGCCCTCCTCCTTGCCTTTTTTTATCAGCCCCAGTACCCGCTCGCGGGCCTGGGTGGAAATCAACGGGCCGTAGGACGCGGCGCTGTTATCCCAGGCCCCAGGATGGGCCTTGGCCATGCGCTCGGCCAGGGCATCGATCAGCTCGCTGGATTCTCCGACGAACATCGCGACCGAGATGCCCATGCAGCGCTGCCCGGCGGCGCCCACCGACGAGCCCACCAGGGCGTTCAACGCGGCGCCCGGGTCCGCATCGGGCATGATGACCATGTGATTTTTGGCGCCCATCATGCACTGTACACGCTTGCCCGCCGCCGTCCCGGTACGGTGGATATGCTCGCCCACGGGGCTGGAACCGACAAACGACGCCGCCTGCACGTCCGGGTGTTCGAGCAGCTGGTTGACCTGGTCGGCTCCGCCGTGAACCATATTGAGCACACCTTTCGGCGCTCCCGCTTCGATGAACAGTTCCACCAGCCGCACCGGCGTCAGCGGCACCTGCTCGGAGGGCTTGAGGACAAAGGTATTGCCGGCGGCGATGGCCAGCGGGAACATCCACAGGGGA
>CAYFVJ010000221.1:0-3853 GCA_964346555.1 uncultured Alteromonadaceae bacterium
CTGGCACACCTTCAAGTGGCGACTCTTCAAGCGGCGACTCTTCAAGCGGCGACACTGCCGACAGCGGACAGGCGAGCGGTAACGGCACCGCTGCCGCAGACGGTGAGGAACCGGGCTTCGGAGACGCGGGCGGCGGTGGCGAGGCAGGCCTGCCAAGCATGGCCGATGATGAAGCTGCGGCGGGTGAAGGGGTCATGGCCGATGCGTCGCAGATACCCGGCACCGGTGATGCGGCGCCCTCAGCGGGTGGCGAAGGTCAGGAAGCCGGCGCCTCAGCGCAGGGCGGCGATGGAACTGCAGGCACATCGACCGGGCGATCCGGCAGCCCGGGCGGGGCAAGCGGCATTCCGGGCGCCGCCGGCGGAGAAAGTCGCGGCGACGGACCCGCCGGTATCCCCGGTGGTCAGGGCACACTGACCCGTGCAGAGCAGGTCGCCATACTTGACGCCGAACTCGAGCGCGGCGCTGGCGAGTTTGACAATATGATCCTGGAAGAACAGACCGCGGCGCGCGAAAAAGCGCGTGACAAAGGCGACCCGCAGGAGCGCGGCGGCGGCTCCGGCGGTGCCAGCGCAGGCGACAGCGACGCCGATGCAGACAGCGACAGTGGCGTTATTGCCAGCGCGGGTGGCTACGGTGCGGGTGGTGGCATGGGCGGCGGTTCACGCCGCGATAAAATGCCGCAGGACACCGCAAAGTATCCGCCGCCGGAAGATATCCCGGATGGCAACAACGACGATGTCGTCGCGCGGCAGCTGCGCGAGGCAGCGATGCGCGAACCGGACCCGGCAGTACGCGAGCGTCTATGGGCGGAATATCGCAAGTACAAAGGTATTGACCAGCCATGAGGGTCACGATCCCGCAGAGGTTGATTCTTGTTCTGCTGGCACCGCTGGTGTTCGCCGGCTGCGTGAGCCAGACGGTCAAGAGCACCTCCGTGCCACCGCTTGAGCGTCCCGCCGAACCGGTTCCGGAAGAGGAACTTCTCGACGTCGGCATCGCGATATTCGACCCCGGCCTCGAGGAATATGACGAGGATGAGCAGGTCTACCCCGAGGTGCGTCGCGCCGAGGCGCGTTTTATGCCCCAGCTGCTCGCCGAGGCGATGCAGCAGAGCGGGGCGTGGGGAGCCGTGCGCGTCCTGCCGAATAATCAGCGCATTACCGACCTGCGCGTCGAAGGCGAGATTGTGCATTCCGATGGCGAAAATCTCGAGCTCGCCGTGCGCGCTGTGGACTCCAGCGGCAATACCTGGCTCGACAATACGTACAGCTCGCACACCAGCCGCTACGCCTACGATAGCGCGACACGGCGACAGTACGACCCGTTTCAGGCGCTGTATAACCGGGTTGCCAACGACTTGCTGAAAGAACAGGCCGACCTGTCGAGCCGGGACAGGCGCACGGTGAGAACCATCACCGAACTGCGTTTCGCGCGCCAATTTGCCGAGAGCGCGTTTGCGGACTACCTGGAAAAGGACCGCAACGGCGAATACCGCATTGTGCGGCTGCCGGCGGAGGGCGACCCGATGCTTGAGCGGGTGCGCGCCATTCGCAAGCGCGACCACCTCTTTGTCGATACCCTGCAGGAATATTATCGCGACTTCAGGGGCGAGATGTACGATCCCTATCAGGAGTGGCGCAAGACGAGCTACGAGGAGGCGGTCGCGCTGCAGGAACTGCGGGCGGAAAGCCGTCGCCAGCTTATTGCCGGTGGCGCCGCCATTCTCGCCGGTATTGTCGCGGCCGGCAGCAACGACCGATCTGCACGCACGGCCGGGAACGTGGGTATCATCGGCGGTGGCTATTTGCTCAAGAGCGGCCTGGAGACGCGCAACGAGGCGCAGATTCACGTGCAGGCACTGGAAGAGCTCGGCATGTCTCTCGAAGCCGAGATAACGCCCAGGGTTATTGAACTCGACGATCGCTCGGTGATGCTGAGCGGCAACGTCGAGGACCAGTATGATCAATGGCGAGAGTTACTCGAGCAAATCTACCGCAACGAAGTCGGTGCTCTCGATGGCGCCGCCGACAGCGAAAGCGAGGTCGACGACAGCGTCGGCAGCCGCAGTTAATCAGAACCCGCCCGACCACAGCGAGTCCATGCCCATCGACAAAGAACGCGTTGAACCGGCGCCATTCGAAACCGCCGCGCCGCCCCGGAAATCGACAGAAATCAGCGATTCCGGCGCGTCGGGCCCATCACCGTGGACCCTGCCGGTGCTCGTCCTGCTGCTCGTACTGGCGCTCGCTGTCGTGTTCTGGCTGCCGCGGGCGCTTGAGCCTGACGACACTGCACCGGGAAGCAAACCATCCGCGGCAGAAGAGAGCGGCAGCGCGGACAAAACAGCCGCGGCGGGCGACAGCAGCGGCCCCGCACCGGCCGCCGGTACGCCTTTCGCGGATGCCGAAGCGGCGCGTCTGCGCGGTGAAGCCCAGGAAATCCTCGAACAATTGCTCGACCTGCGCGAGACATTGACCCGTCGCGGCGCCGATATCTGGGCCGATGACGCGCTCGCCGCCGTCAATGGCGCGGCAAACGCGGGCGACGAACTGTACCGGCAGCGTGAATTCGATCAGGCCATCGAGAGCTATCAGGCAGCGCTGGAACAGGCGAGGGCCATCGAATCCCGGATCCCCGACGAACTTGAAGCGCAGCTCGCCGCAACAGAGAAAGCGCTACAGGCCAGCGACGCCGAGACCGCACGCGCCGCGCTGGACCTGGTGGATAAACTCGCGCCGGGGCTGGATCGGGCCGGGCAGCTGCGCGAGCGGCTCAAGGCCTTGCCCGAAGTCGTGGCACAGCTCGAGACTGCAAAAGCTGCTGAGGAAGAAGATGACCTCGCGGCCGCAAAGACGGCACTGGAGGCCGCCGTTGCAGCTGATGGCGAGCATCGCCGGGCAAGGCGGGAGCTGCAGCGAGTCAGCCAGGCCCTGAGCGCGCGGCGATTCGCCGACGCCATGTCTGACGGCTACGCGGCACTGGACGCGCAGCGCTTCGACGACGCACGCGCGGCGTTCGGGCGCGCGGGCAGACTTCGCGCCGGCAGCGATGAGGTGGCGGCCGCCCTGCAGGAGGTCAGCGTCGCTGAAACTGCAAACGAGCTGCGCCAGCTGCAGCGCAGGGCCGAGAAGCGCGTCGCCGAAGAGGACTGGTCGGCAGCGGTCAGCGCCTACGAAGCCGCGCTGGAGATCGATAGCAGCGTTCTTTTCGCACAGCGCGGACTGGCCCGGGCGCGCAAGCGCGCCGAGCTCGACACGCGGCTACAGACGATCCTCGATGACGCGGACCGGCTGAGTGACGAAAGCGTCGCCGACGCTACGCAGACACTGCTCGAATACGCACGCCGTGTCGAGCCCCGCGGTCCGCGCCTGCGCGAGCAGATCCGCACCCTGCAGAAGCAATTGGCGCTGGCAAATACCCCGCTGCCGGTCACCCTGCTGTCGGACAACAAAACCGAGGTGGTGCTGCTCAAAGTGTCGAGACTCGGCCAGTTCGAGCGCGAGGAACTGAAGCTGCGCCCGGGGGAGTATACCGCCATGGGTACCCGGCGCGGCTACCGCGATGTACGCGAGACCTTCCGCGTCAGCCACGACCGCCGTCCACCCACCGTAACGATCGCCTGCACGGAGCGCATCTGATGTCGCCGCAGAACCGCGATACGGATCAGCTCAACCGCGAGCGCATTGCCGCAAGCGATTTCCAACCACTCACAGAGAACGTTGCGCGGGAAACGTCGTGGCGTGGCCCGCTGCGTAGCATTGCAGTGATTGCACTCGGACTGGTCACCCTGCTGGTGCTCGGCTTTCTGTTCACGGCGCGCTCGGTGCAGATCGCGGTGGATGCCGAGCGC
>CAYFVJ010000222.1:0-3852 GCA_964346555.1 uncultured Alteromonadaceae bacterium
GACTGATGGCCAGGGACGTACCGTGGACTTTCGCAATACAGTGATCGTCATGACGTCAAACCTTGGATCCGACGTGATCCAGGAGCTCGCGGGCGAAGAGAACTACGATCGCATGAAGACGGCAGTGATGGAGGTCGTGGGTCGCCATTTCCGTCCGGAATTCATCAACCGGGTCGATGAGAGCGTCGTGTTCCATCCGCTGCAACAGTCACAGATACGCGGTATCGCCGATATTCAACTCAGTGGGCTGCGTGACCGCCTGCTGGAGCGTGATCTGCAGATCGAGATCAGCGATGCATTCATGGATCGGCTGGTGGCAGCAGGGTATGACCCGGTGTATGGTGCAAGGCCGCTCAAGCGCGCCATTCAGCAGGAGCTGGAGAATCCGCTGGCGCAGCGTATTTTGTCCGGGGAATTCAGTGCGGGCGATGTGATTACCGTGGATCTGCAGGGCGATGAGAGTATCTTCAGTGCCCGACCGGCAGAGGCTGCCGCTTAACAGTGGTCGGTACCGCGACAAAATTTGAATCGGGTCTAAGCTGACCTGTCATTCGTCGCAATGCACCTCAATGTTGTCCAGCGCATTCTGGCGCTGGACATCTTTTTCATCCTCGGTGAGATAGCGCAGCTCACCACTTTCGTCGCGCACGCGGATGCGCGCAGCCGACTCCAGTGTCTGCAGATTCTGCCTGGCCCGCTCACAGATTTCCGGGTTCTTCTCGGGCAACACTTCAACGGCGACTGTTTCCATCGGATCGTCGTCATCACTTTCACTCGTCTCGAAGCGATTGCCCGGACGTGATGTGGTCTCAGGCGGGACGGCACCCTCGCCCGGCGACACCCTGCGAAACCGATTGGAGCCGGTAGAGAATACCTCGTATTCAATAGATGCTTCCGGCGGGCGGTCGCTCACGACCAAATTGCCGCGCTCGTCCTTCCAGCGGTAGTAGCTGTCCGCTGCGTGGGCGCTGCCGGTGAATCCGATCGCAGCGGCCGTGAGTGCGATGCCTAATATGATGACATCCCTGTGATACCGCCAGGATATACCTGAAGGACCCACGGGGGGGCGGTTAAACCCCACCCGGGGTGTGTTTAAAAGCGTAGAGCAAATTTGCACGGTGCCTCCGGAAAACAACAGCGCAGTGAGTTCAAAATACCTGACGTGGTATGAGGGCGCAACGTCAACGGCGGCCGGCAAGAATTCACATGTGTGCAGCTATGGTTTGACTTATGCCAGCTTCGCCCTACAATACTGGCGTCATGTTGGTGGCAACGATCACCGCCGAGTACCCTCGGCCTCTGGTCTACTACAGACGCGGAATCAAGCGCCTGTAGCTGCCTGCATGTCCCGTAAGTGGTGGCGAGCTTGTATTGCTCGCCGCTATGGGTTCGACACTGCGCTACCCCGCAGGGCGACACACGCACGGGTTCTTTCGTGATTGTCATTCCCCAAAGGCGCACAGGTACCAGCAGAATGCTGGCGTCGATCCCCGGGAGTGGCAAGCACGCCAGAGCAATCATGCCCTGACGGCTGCCATCATACTCTGTCAAAAAACACTTGCCCGCGAGGGGTACGCGCGTGGCTTTGTGCATGGGAGAAGTACAGTGGAATTGTTGTCTGGCGGTGAAATGTTGTCTGGCGGTGAAGCGTTGTCTGAAGGTGATACGTCGCCTGGCCGTGAAATGTTGTCTGGCGGTGAAATGGTCGCCCAGGCCCTTGCGGATGAGGGCGTAGAATTCATTTTCGGCTATCCGGGCGGTGCGGTTCTGCACATCTACGACGCCCTGTTCAAATCCAATGACGTTCCGCACGTGTTGGTCCGGCATGAGCAGTCGGCAACGCACGCCGCGGATGGCTATGCAAGGGCAACCGGAAAACCCGGTGTGGTGCTGGTGACCTCCGGGCCAGGCGCCACCAATGCCATAACCGGTATCGCGACCGCCTACATGGATTCCATCCCCATGGTCGTGATTTCCGGTCAGGTTGCGTCGCACCTGATCGGTGAAGATGCCTTTCAGGAGACTGATATGGTGGGTGTTTCGCGTCCTATCGTGAAACACAGCTTCATGGTGCGCCACGCTACCCAGCTTCCCGAGACCATCAAGAAAGCGTTCACGCTAGCGACGACGGGGCGCCCGGGACCGGTGGTTATCGATATTCCCAAGGATATTACGCGACCGGACGAAAAGTTCGAGTACCACTACCCGGATTCCGTGCGTATGCGCTCTTACTCCCCCGCGCAACGGGGCCACACCGGGCAGGTCAAGAAGGCCGCGCGTATGCTGCTGGGTGCCAAGCGGCCGATGATCTACAGCGGAGGCGGTATTATTCTGGGCGAGGCGAGTGACCTGCTGGTGTCGCTAGCCAGACACCTGAATTATCCCGTGACTAATACCCTGATGGGGCTGGGTGCCTACCCGGGCAGCGACCGGCAGTTTCTGGGCATGCTTGGGATGCATGGATTCCATGAGGCCAATACGGCCATGCACAACGCCGATGTCATTCTCGCGGCAGGCGCTCGCTTTGATGACCGGGTCACTAACACGGTCAGCAAGTTCTGCCCGGACGCCAAAATCATTCATATCGACATCGATCCGGCCTCTATTTCCAAGACTGTACCGGCGGACATTCCGATTGTCGGGCCATTGAAGGGGGTGCTCGCCGAGCTGATCAATCAGGTGAAGAGACTGCAGGCAAGTGACACTGAGCATCTTCCGGATGCGGCAGCGCTGGAGCGCTGGTGGAGCCAGATTGAGGAGTGGCGCAGCGAGCACGGTCTTTGGACCGGACGACGCTACGCTGAAAGCGAATTCATCATGCCGCAGCAGGTGATCGAGAGCCTGTATCGCGCCACCGCGGGCGAGGCCTACGTGACTTCCGATGTCGGCCAGCACCAGATGTTTGCCGCGCAGTACTACCGGTTCGACAAGCCGCGCCGCTGGATCAACTCCGGGGGACTCGGCACCATGGGGTTTGGCCTGCCGGCGGCGATGGGTGTCAAGCTGGCGTTCCCGGACAGTGAGGTCGCCTGCGTCACGGGTGAGGGCAGCATCCAGATGAATATCCAGGAACTCTCAACCTGCAAGCAGTACAACGTGCCGGTGAAGATCATCAATCTGCGCAACAACTCTCTCGGTATGGTCAAGCAATGGCAGGATATGCAGTATGAAGGGCGTCACGCTATGAGTACCTACGAGGACTCCCTGCCCGACTTCATCAAGCTGGCAGAGGCCTATGGTCATGTCGGCATGCAGGTACACAAACTGGCTGACCTGGACGCGGCGATGGATGAGGCTTTTGCTCTGCGCGACCGCCTGGTCTTCCTGGATGTGTTTGTCGATCCCATGGAGCACGTCTACCCGATGCATGTGGCGCCCAATGGCTCCATGAAGGACATGTGGCTGAGCAAGACGGAAAGAAGCTGACATGCGCCGTATAATTTCCATATTGATGGAGAACGAACCCGGAGCTCTGTCCAGGGTCGTCGGTCTGTTCTCACAGCGTGGCTACAATATCGAGACGCTTAACGTGGCCCCAACCGATGATCCGAGCCTGTCGCGTCTGACTCTGACCACCGATGGCGACGACAAGCATATCGAGCAGATCACCAAACACCTGAACCGATTGGTGGACGTGGTCAAGCTGGTCGACCTCACTGGCGGCTCCCACGTCGAGCGCGATCTTATGCTGATCAAGGTGCGGGCGGTGGGGCCGCAGCGCGAGGAGATCAAGCGCACCACGGATATTTTTCGCGGACAGATCGTCGATGTTGCGCCGAGCGTATACACGATCCAACTGACGGGCACCACCGACAAGCTCGACTCTTTTGTCGCGGCGATGGCGGAGATGGA
>CAYFVJ010000223.1:0-3845 GCA_964346555.1 uncultured Alteromonadaceae bacterium
GATTTCGACGCAGGTTGCCAGTCAACCTCAGCTACCCCTGGTCTTCTATTTCCGGACGCCTGCGGAGATCGAAGCCACGCTGACCCAGTTCATGGCAATTTCTTCCGCCATCAGGCATACACTGCTGCGCAACAGTGTCGGCGAGATCATCGCATCGCGGAGCGAGACCTGGGCCGGCATGGCCAACCTGCCGCGCTTCAGCGAGGCGAGGCGCAACGTGTCCCCCACGGAGCGGTCTATCGCGGAATACACGAGCGGGGCCGTACCGCCTCAGCACGCGCAACTGGCTCGTCTCACCGGCGACGAGACCGTCATCAACGTGACGGTTCCCATCGTGTCGGTGGTCAATCCTACTGAGCGCGAACTTTCAAGAGCTGATTTCGGTGCCGCACTGGTCGATCCCCGCGAAGCGCGCAGCCTGTTCGTGACCGGCTACGTGGAGATCGGCATCAGCGGTCTGACGCTGTGGGTGCAGACGCTGCCTGCGGTATCGGAGTCGGCGGCGATCGGGCTCGCTTTCGTGATTGTCTGCCTGTTGATCGCGCGATTCACGACCTGGCGCATCACCGCGCCACTGCGCGAGCTGGCGAAGGTCGCGGATGATATTGCCACCGGCAAGCAGACACAGATGGTGAAAATTCGGGGCAGCGGAGAAATCCGGGATATCGCCGCGGTAATGAACAACATTATTTCGGGTATGCGCAGCGAAAAAACCCGCATGCAGACTGACCGGCAGCTACTCAACCTCAAGGTAAATGAACGCACGGCGCAGCTCAGCGAGCGCGAGCAGGAGCTGACACAGGCAGTACAGGAGGTGAGTGAAACCAAAGACCGCCTGCGGCACCTGGCCTACTTCGACGCCCTGACGTCCCTGCCCAACCGCAGGCTGTTTACCGAACAGCTGACGTTGCTGCTGCGCTTAGCCAGTCGCAGTGAGCAGATGGTTGCCCTGCTGCTTCTGGACCTGGACAACTTCAAGCGCATCAATGACTCACTCGGACAGCGTGTCGGTGACACGCTGCTGCGGGAGGTTGGAGAGCGACTCGCCAGCTGTCTACGTGAATCGGATGTGATCCACCGCAACGCCAGGTCGGAAACCTCCCGCATCGATCTGTCGCGCATGGGCGGCGACGAATTTACCGTCGTTCTGAATCAGCTCGACGACCTCTCGGGTGCGGAACTGGTCGCCCGCCGCCTCGCCAGCCGTCTGTCGCAACCCTACACGCTGAATGGGCAGGAACTCGTCATTACCTGCAGTATCGGTATAGCGGCAGCACCACTGCACGCGGACGATGTAGAGGGTCTGTTGCGCGCGGCCGGCACCGCCATGTTCAATGCCAAGAAGGAGGGCCGCAATCGCTTCCTGGTGTTCCGGGATGACATGGAGGGCGCTGACCTTGAGCGGCTCAAACTGGAAACAGAGCTGCGCAAGGCCGTTGCACGCAACCAGCTCCTGCTCCACTACCAGCCCCAGGTCGATGCGCGCAACGGCTCCGTCGTCGGCGCGGAGGCGCTGGTGCGCTGGCACCATCCCGAATTCGGCATGGTGCCCCCCTTCAAATACATTCCCGTGGCTGAAGAGATCGGGATCATCGACGAGATAGGCGAGTGGGTACTGCGCAAGGCCTGCAGCGACCTTGTCGAACTGCGCAGTCGTGGCCACAATCTGGCACGAATCTCTGTCAACGTATCGGCACTGCAATTCACCGAGGCATTCGTCGCGAGCGTTGCCGACGCGCTGAATACAAGCGGTCTGCCGCCAGAAGCGCTCAAACTCGAACTGACCGAAGGCGTGATGATCGACAATGAAGATGGCGCTATGCGGATATTCAATACCTTGCGCGACCTTGGCGTACGGCTGTCCATCGACGATTTCGGGACCGGTTACTCGTCTCTCGGCTACCTCACCCGTCTGCCCTTAGACGAATTGAAGATCGATCGCAGCTTTGTGCTCGGTCTGGATGACGGCGACAAGGGCAGCGATCTGGTCAGCGGCATTATCGCAATGGCGCACAGTCTGCACCTGGGCCTTGTGGTCGAAGGCGTGGAGAAGCCTGAACAACTAGAATTTTTCCTAGATCAGTCGGTGTCCGTTGTGCAGGGTTACTTGTTCAGCCCGCCAGTATCATTCGACGAACTATCAAAGCAGCTGGCACCGGCCTTCTTCGCGGCACAGATCGAGAAGATACAACAGCGTGATTCGCATGACGGATTCAAACTGGAGGAAGCCTGAGACCCGTCTTTTTTAAGTCGGGCGACAGGCCCTGTTCAGGACTTGTCGCCAGCCTGCGATTTTTTCATGGCCTGTATATTGGCGAGGTTCTTGCGGTAAGCATCGGCGACCTTGTCCACACCGGACCCGGTCAGTCCGCCCTCATTGCCTGCCACAGAATAGGTTGCATGGACCCCGGAGGCCGTCATCAACGCCCAGGAAATAACGTCAACTCCAATGCCTTCATCCTTCATCGAATTCGCAAGAGCAATGAAGCGCTCCATGCACGCTTGATGCTGTGCGTTCTTGTCTTCTGCCATGCTGCCATTCTCCTTTCCCGGCGCAAATTTGCGAGTCTAACATTTCCGGTGACAGTTATCCCGAAAACAACCAGCCACTGCCGGGGCTTTTCCTTGAGACGAGACGCGCACTTGGGTAGGCTCTCAGCCTTTCCGCAAAGGCCTGGCCGAGACCGCTGATGCCCGGGGCGAAAACCCGCTTTCTGATGCTTGTCGCCCTGTTGTACGTGCAGGTTGTAGCGGAGGCGAGTGGCGAGCAGACAAACGATCTCAAGCGTACATGGTCAGCGAAGATCGGCGCCGGGCGCGAATACGACAGCAATGTGACCGTCAGTGAAGTAGACGCCAGTTCAGGTGAAAGCGATTACGCCTGGACGCTCGGCATTGGCATCGGCGTCAACCAGCCGCTGGGGGAAAACACGGAACTGTCCCTGAACTACGACTTCAGCCAGAGCCGCTACGACGAGTTCTCCTTCGTCGACAGACAGACGCATATCCTTGGCGCGAATCTCACCACTGACCTCACTTCCACGAAGGCCGGGCTGTCCGCCTATTACATCAATGCCCGACTCGACGGTGATTCATTTCTGGAATATGTCCGGCTGTCACCGTCACTGTCCGGCTTTCTCTCAAAACGCTGGTTCGCGCGCAGTGCTTACGTGTATTCGGAGCGATCGCTAAGCGGCCGCAGCGATCGCAACGCCGAGACGCACTCGCTCGAAGGCGACCTCTACTACTTCCATCGGGGCCTGCGCAGCTATTTCAACATAGGCTACCGCTACCGCGATGAGAACACACAGCTCGATGCCCTGGATTTCCGGTCACACGGTATCAAGCTGCGCTACATTCGACGCTTCGACATTGTCGGTACACAGGCAAAAGCCGAGATATCCTGGCGCTATGAGGAAAGAAGCTACCTGACACCCGACCCGGTAATTGATCGGGAGCGTGCCGACGATCGTGGTCGACTGAAGCTTGATCTGGAAATACCGATAGGTTCCAGGGCAACCCTGGCCTGGTATTACGGCTACAGTGATTTTATATCCAATCTACCGCGAGCCGATTTCACCCAGACCATCGTCGGCACACGGATTGAATTCACCTGGTAAGGCCTCGGTTTCCGGCTGGCAAGCCAGGCGATCCGACAACATTCAGCCGCTTGAATCCGACCGCAGCGTCAGCAAGCCATGCCCGTAGATATCATCACGGCCCGGCGGGCCGAGATCCAGTGCATCGCGTAGCAGGCGGTCAATGATATTCTCGTTGGGTGTGAGATGCCTTTGGCGCGCTGCCGCCGCCACCGCGAAGGGCACAGCGAAAGACGTCCCCGAGGA
>CAYFVJ010000224.1:0-3834 GCA_964346555.1 uncultured Alteromonadaceae bacterium
CAGGAGCTGTGACAGGCGCTCCGCGGTGGTATTCTGCACAGGGTACACGTGCAGGCGCTTCTCGAACTTCGCATCCGGGCGCACGTCAAAGCGCTCAATCCATTCTTCCACTGTCTCGAGGTAATGTTCCCGCGGCGTGATCGCCAGCACGCTGTTCAAGCGCTGCATGGGCAGCACGCGCACCAAGCGGGTGATGTCGCCACCGTCGCTGCCGGCGGCGGCGAGCAGCTCGTTCACTGCCCGGGTGGTCTCGTCTACGCCGGCGTTCTCCAGCGGAAAAATGCCCACCGACATGCCTTTGAGCATGTCGACATCGAAGGTACTGACAATGTCCAGCCAGCCGGTGAGCTGGGCGCGGGTGCCGGCGAGCATGATCAGGTTGCGCGCGTTGTCTACCCGTACCAGCGATGACGAATCTGCCACGGGCCGGAGTATATCCGCCATGGCAGAGGCGCTGATGTACTGCAGCGGCACGATGATGGTGCTGTAGCCGGCGTACTCGTCCGCCGCGCTGGTGATCCGCGGGTTCAGCTTCATGGCCTGGGCGGAGCCGGTAACCATGTAGCGGCCATCGCGACCGCGAATCAGCAGGGCATTGTGCGACTTGAGCAGGGATTCCAGCACGCCCAGCAGTTCATCGCGGGGAATCGGCGTGCGCGTGCGCAGCGTTACCTTGCCCTGCACAGGGTGATCGATGAGGTAATCCAGCTCCAGGATATCTCCCATGATCGCCTGCACGATTTCTTCCAGCGGTGCCTGCTCGAAGTTCAGGCTGACGTCATCGCCGACGAAACGCACGGGGTCAGCGGGCTGCGGCAGGCGCACCTGCTCGCCGCTTGCCGGGTACAGCCTGGGCTCGCTGCGCTCGCTGCGCCGGCTCTCCTCGGCCAGGGCCTCGGCCGTGGCGGACAGCTCGCGCTCGGCGTCCACCACCTGCCCTGATTCCTCCGCGCCGTTGCCGCCCCCATTTTCCTGCGGACGATTTGACGTCGCGGCACAGCCTGCCAGTGTCAGGCAGAGTGCGGTGACTAGTATTTGCTGCAACATGGCATTCCCGGTGATCGCTTGGCGTTTATCGTCATTCTCTTGGTCTCTCATTGCCTTGTGTCAGAGCCCCACTCAGCGCCCGCCCAGTGACAGGCGCCGTTCCTCATCGTCGGCATCGGCATCCGCGCCGCCGCCCTGCCCGCCCGCAGGCGCCACCGCGTTCCCCGCGGCATCCACCGGTGGCGCAATCACCCGCGGCAGCAGCTCGCGCTCATCGCGCGCCCCGCCGCTGACAAACACCGCGCTGTTGGCCGCGACTTCCTGCAGTCGCCAGTCCTGCACGCGCTCGCCCACGGCGACGCGTTCCTGCCTGCCCTTGACGGCGACAATGGCGCCGCCGGTCCTGCCGCTGCCGAACACGCCGAGCAGGGTGACGTTTTTCATTCTGGGCGCGGCACGCTCGTTCTTCTCTACCAACTCGTCTTCCGCGGGTGTGCTGGCGACCACTTCCAGCGGTCGGCGCTCGGCCCAGAACAGGGGCCGCGCCTGCACCGCCGCGCTGTCCTCGGCGTCGACGGACTGCGGTCGCGGCACCTCCGCCACTATCAGGCTGTCCGCCGCCGGGGTCATCGGGGCGAAGTCCCCCGCCAGCAGCATCCGGGTACCGGCCCACACCAGCTGCAGTAACAACACCGTCGCCAGCGCGATCACCCCCAGTTCCACGCGCCGCTCGGTACGCAGTGGGTCGGCACTGACACGGTAGCGGTCGCGCAGGCGGGCAAATGCATTCACGGCAGCAACCTCAGCGCCAGCAGCTGGATGACTGCGGTCACCGCCTGCGGCTGCGGCTCGCCGCGTTTGCGCTTTTTGCGCGCGGGAAACACGTCCATGGATTCCACCAGCAGCATGGGCCGAAAGGCGGACACCCCGATCAGCGCGGCGTCCAATGCCGCGAGCCCGCCGCTGGCGGTGAGCTTGATGGCGATGAAATCGAAGTCCTCCTCGGTGCGCGTCGGCATGACCTGGCTGTTGCTCACTTCCAGCCCCGCCTCGGCGAACAGCTGGCGCACGTCGGCCTGCAGGGTCGCGGCAGCGGCGTTGGCATCCTCTGTCGCCGGATAACCCAGCTGCGCCAGGCGCGAATCCACCTGCCCGGCGGACTCGCGCAGGGCGGCCTCGTTCTCGATCAGGCCCTGCAGGCGGGCGATACGCGGCTGCAGGTTGTCGATGCGACCCTGGGCCTCAAAGCGCAGGCCCAGCAGGCCGAGCAGCACGTTCAGGTAGAGAGCGATGGGCAGCAACAGTGTCAGGCCGACAATAATGGCACTGCGACGGTGACTGCGCAGCCAGTTCACGGCTGTGCTCACGATTCCGCCTCCCCGGCGAGGCGGATATCCAGATAGAACTGCTCGAGATCCGTGTTGCCGACGCGGACAATCGCCTGGGGGGCGGTGACTTCGCTGTACCGGGGTTGCGAGGACAGGCGCTGCATGACGGCGGCGGCATCCTTGGCGCGTCCGCGCAGGCGGATGACATCGCCGCGCACCGACATATGCGCCGCGAATGCGTCGTCATCGAGCAGGCGCGTCAGGCGCGCGATTTCCACATGGGGATTGGGATAGCTGGCAACGATGTCGCGCGCCGCCCGGATCTGCCGGTTCGCTTCGGCCAGGCTGGTGCGCAGCTCGGCGGCGCTGGCTGCCTCCTGACTGGTGCGCTCGGCCAGCGCCTCCATGCGACCGAGCTCCACCTGCTTGCTGCCGGCTGCCAGGCCGGCAATCAGCAGCAGCAATCCGGCCGCAACACCGCCCATGATGCCGGCCCGCAGCAGGCGCGAGCGGTAGCGCGATTCCCGCCGCGCCTCGCCGAAGCCGTTCAGCACCACCATGCCGGCGCCGCTGTCGCCCCAGATCTCCCGCGCCTGTGGGTCGTGAATAGCGTGCGCTTTCCCCAGCCAGGCCATGACCGCGCTGCGCGAGGCGATCAGCAGGTCGACGCGCAGTTGCGACTCCGTGCGATCGCGCACGCGCCAGCCGGCTGCCGTATCGTCGTGACTGAAGGGGCTGTTGGCATTGACCTCCAGCGCAACCACCGACGGCAGCTCGCTCTCCGCCGCCAGCGGCAGCGTCAGTGTCTTTACCAGCAGCAGATTCTCCGGCAGGCAGATGGCGCGGCAGGGGTCGGGGGGCAAAGCCGCTTCGGTATCGACCGGGCGGCCGGACTGGTAGACGCGCTGTTCACCTCCGCAGTCAGCCAGCACCACCTCGTCCAGACGCTGGCGCAGCGGAGACTCATCACCCCATAGCAGGTCGCGCCAGGCCGCCAGCCAGTGCTGACCCACCTGACGTGTATCGTAACCGAAGAGTAGCCATTGCCCGTCGCGATTCACGGTGCGACGCCCACCACCCGAGCGGTCTCGGCGCGCTCAGTGCGCCAGGGCAGGCGCGAATCGGTGCTGGACCGCGTGGCGACCCAGCGCCGGCGCAGCCACTGCCGTCCGCCCACATCGACGATCGCATCGACGCGGTAGCGGGACGCGCTGCGGGCGTTCTGCGGCGTACGGGCGCCGGACAGGGCCGAGGTCTCCACGCTGCCGCCGGTCCAGCCCGCAGTGGGCGCGAGCGCGGCGAGCTGCGCCAGGCGCTCGCGCCCTCTGGCAGCATCGCCACCGCCCAGCCCGGCGCTGATGAAGTGCCGCACGGCGTCCAGCCGCGTTCGTGTCATGCCCTCTACCCGCAACACATCCTCCACCACGTCAAATCGTCCGCCGCTGCCGGCTCTGCGGCCAGGGTCGGCGCGCCACTCTACCATATTGCCCGCGAGCGCTGACGCATCCGCACGCGGCAT
>CAYFVJ010000225.1:0-3796 GCA_964346555.1 uncultured Alteromonadaceae bacterium
GGTTTTTCTTCATGGTCGTGTTCGCGCCGCTTATCCCGGCCGACCGGGCCAGCGAATACCTGGCTGGCGCCATTCTGCTGGGGGCCGCTCCCTGCACGGCGATGGTGTTCGTGTGGAGCTACCTCACGCGCGGCGACGCCGCCTACACTCTGGTGCAGGTGGCCCTGAATGACCTGATTATGCTGTTTGCTTTTGCGCCGATTGTGGTCTTTCTTCTCGGCGTCTCGAACATCCAGGTGCCCTGGGATACCGTTCTCCTGTCCGTCGTGCTGTATATCGTCATTCCTCTGAGCGCCGGCTACTTGACGCGCCGGGCAGTAATCAAGCGGCGTGGCATCGAGTGGTTCGACAATGTCTTTATGAAGCGCCTTGCGCCGGTCACCCCGGTCGGCCTGATCATTACGCTCATACTGCTGTTTGCCTTCCAGGGTGACGTGATAATTGAAAATCCGCTGCATATTCTGCTGATTGCGATCCCGCTGATTATCCAGACCTGCCTGATTTTCTTTCTCGCCTACGGCTGGGCCTGGGCGTGGAAAGTGCCGCACTGCGTTGCCGCGCCCGCGAGCATGATCGGCGCCAGTAATTTCTTCGAGCTGGCGGTAGCCGCTGCCATAGCGCTGTTCGGCCTGCAATCCGGCGCCGCGCTCGCGACGGTGGTTGGCGTCCTGGTTGAGGTTCCGATCATGCTGGCCCTGGTGAGCATCGCCAACAGGACTCGCAGCTATTTTCCGGCTGACGAGGAATCGGGCGCCACTGCCGGCGCACCCGGCTGATGGAACGAACGCCGTCTGTTCTCATCTGAGTCAGCCCCCGGTCATTGCAAGTGCCCAGTAGAAAGGAGCACCACATGTTCAAACATATTCTCGTTGCCGTGGATTTTTCCAGCGCCTGGCCCTTGCTCAGACAGCGCCTGGAACAGCTGACCGCCTGGGACGCGGAACGCATCACGCTGATGCACGTCCTCAGCACGCGCTATCCGGCGACTGCTGAGGAAACACACAGGGCGCACTACGAGGCCAGGCTGGCTGATCTGGCTGGCGAACTCGCTACCCCGGAACTGAAGGTAGAAACTCAGGTGCGCTCGGGTGAACCCGGCGCGGTGCTTGCGGGGACGGCGCAGGAGTTGGGCTCTGACCTCCTGCTGCTGGGCTGCAGTGGCCACAGCCGCTGGCACGAGTTCTTTCTGGGTAGCACCGCACTGGATGCTGCTCGGCTCGCGCCGTGTCCCCTATGGCTGGAGCCGGTTGGCGAGGGGCAGCCGAACCGCGACTTCCAGCTGATGATGCTGGCAACAGACGGCTCCCGAGCGGTCGCTGCTGCAGAAACCCTGGCGCGCGAACTCGCTCCGCGCTTTCAGCGTAGCCTGGCGGTAACCGCCACCTGCGCATCCGAAGGCTGCGACCGGGAAGTCAACGATGCTCAGGCTCACATGGATAGACTCACCGGGCAGATTGCCGGCCTCGAAACCAGGGTTCTCGATGGTGACCCGCGCGATGTTATTGTTGCCGAAGCAAAAAAGGAGAATGCCGACTTGATCGTGATCGGCAAGCGCGGACGCAATCCCATACAGGAGCTCCTGCTTGGCAGTACCGCCGAAAACATCGCCCGGGGTGCCCAGTGCCCGGTACTGCTTGTGCCCGGCGAGTCGGATTGAAGCAGAACAAAAGCCAGGCTCCTAGTAAATTCGGCTGAGTGTTACCGAACTTATCGCGTGGCCTATTAGATAGCGCGCTGATTGACGCGCAGCGATAGCGCTTCGGCGCTTTCGACGCGCTCCGAGTAGCGATCCGTCAGGTAATCGGCGCAGCCACGCGTAAGCAACGTGAACTTCATGAGTTCCTCCATGACATCGACGATGCGTCGGTAGTACGCCGATGGCAGCATGCGATCATCGTCATCAAACTCAAGGAAGGCCTTGGCCACGGAGGACTGATTCGGGATCGTGATCATGCGCATCCAGCGGCCGAGAATGCGCAGCTGGTTAACGGCGTTGAAGGACTGAGACCCACCACAGACCTGCATTAGCGCTAGCGTTTTCCCCTGCGTGGGCCGCACCGCGCCCAGCGACAGGGGTATCCAGTCTATCTGTGCCTTCATGATACCGGTCATGGCGCCGTGGCGCTCCGGGCTGGACCAGACCATGCCCTCACACCAGGTCGCTAGCTCGCGCAGTTCCTGAACCTTGGGGTGCGTTTCCTCCGCGCTGTCCGGCAGGGGCAAGCCAGTCGGGTCAAACACCCGTGTTTCAGCGCCCAGCCGGTGTAGTATGCGTTCGGCCTCGAACAGGGTCAGACGGCTGAAGGAGCGCGGCCGCAGCGACCCGCAGAGTAGAAGAAACCGCGGCGGGTGCGCTGGCTGTGATGCGTTCAGCAGCCGCTCTGTATCGATCGGCGGCAGGCAAGTCGTATCCAGCTTCGACAGATCAGACATCAGATTCTAGCCCTCTCACTATACGCAACCGCGCTGTCGCACACTGTTATCAACGCATCCGGCGCCAGTTCGGCAAAGGTATCCCAGGACTGACTGCGCAGGCCCCTGGTGGCGATACCACGCGATTCAAGCTGCTGGAGGGTGTCGGGATGCACGCTGCCGCTCGGTTGGCTGCCCGCGCTGAAGGCGGCAATACGCCCGCGGCCCAGATGCCGGGCCAGTGCTTCGCACATAATGCTGCGCACTTGTTCACGAACCGTGCGCAGCACAAGCCAGAGCATCGCCGAACCCGACAGCGCGAGCACCAGCGACTCGATTGCCACATGCAGGAGATCAACACCTTTGGCATAGTCCGAAGCCAGGTCCCAGGCGACCAGCGTGAAGATCAGTCCGAAGATCCCGGCAAGCATCAGGGACAGCCGCTGCGGGTGGAAGGAATCACTCATCGTCAGTTGCAGGCCTCTGAAATGTTGCGAAAATTCCGGAGTATGTCTCTTGCCCGATTGCCGATGCCAGGCGCGTACTTGATCATATCGTTCTGACAGTTGTCGTGCGAAACCTGGAACGACGGATACTTGAAAGACGAATACTTGTATAGAGTACATGCAAAAGGAGTTTGTAGTGAAATTATTGGAGCGGAAAAATAGCTATTCGGGCCTGTCGATCCTCAACCACTGGATCACGGCACTATTGGTCGCCGCGATGCTCACGCTTGGCCTGACCGCACGCAGCGCACCCGATCCGGCCGAGGACTACATCATGTCCATACACATTGCGCTGGGATTCTTCGTGCTGCTGTTCGTGGTGTGGCGAACGGCTGTGAGGCTTCGCGAGGGCTTTCCAGGCCACCCGGACGCCGACGCCGTCACGCGGATCGGTGCCTGGTGGATGCACAGGGCGCTGCTGGTCGTTCTGGTGCTGCTGGTGGTTACAGGGCCGCTCTACCTGTTCACCGAAGGTGAGGGCATGAACGTGTTCGGCTGGTTTTCCTTCTACATACCACTGGAAAGCCTGGCCTTCGTTCACGAACCCGCTGAGGAAGTCCACAAGTTTCTGGCCGTGTATGGTTTGCCGCTGCTGCTCGGGGTGCACATTCTCGGCGCGGCGCGCCACTATCTGGTCGACCGCAAGCCCAACCCGATCGCGGATCTGTGACCGGGCGTCCGGCATCTGCCGGCACCGCGACAGCCTCCGTAACAGCCATAGTAGTAGGCGAAACGAGAACACCATGGTTGTGGTGACAAACAGTGAAAGTCACTTTTCAAAGATCGATGGCCTGAAGTTTGATAGCTGGGTATAGATCTACGGGGGCGCGCCGGCGAACACCATGATCCCGCCCGGCCCGCGCGCGGTCACCTGGGTC
>CAYFVJ010000226.1:0-3730 GCA_964346555.1 uncultured Alteromonadaceae bacterium
ATAGGGATCAGACATGTGCAAGTCAAGGTCACATCAAGCGCAGGTAACATCAAGCGTTGCGCCGCCTGGCCGCGCGCTTGAAGCACACTTGGCTGCGGGAGCAAAAACCGCGTGAACCCTGGCAGGCCCGCAAGAGAGTCCTGTCGCGACCCCGGGGTACTCACTGCTGCAGGTAGCCTGTGTCGGCAGAAAAAAATAGCCTCAGAGGTATCTTCTGCTCTTCGGTGAAGCGCACCAGCAATCCATAGTGGTCGTTATCGTAATCATCCACCCACTCATACTCAAACTCCGGCAACCATTGCCTGGGGTCAATCGCCTCAGGCCGCTGACCGACGACGCGAACTTCTTCTATATCAGTATCATCGCCCATGCGCACTTTGGGGACGGCGACGAGGAGCTGCATACCGCCATCTTCTTTATTTTTCACGACTTCCCGCACCTCGACGCCGGAGTCGGCATCCTTATAGCCTTTGACCAGGTCGATCCAGTCAGTTTTCAGGAGGTCCGCATCGCTTTGCGCTGTCGCCGCGGCAGACAGAAGCAACACCAGCACTGCGGCAACGCGCTCTCCTCTTATCAGTTTCACAATGCCTGGCGTCATGATCGAGTTACCTCATCGACATAAAGATTGGACTTTTAAGAGAGCACAGAAGCACGGTGTTATCAAGCGCTGGAAACAAGCGCGGGCAGACCTCCAGCTCACCCGGTAAGTGCAGTCAAAGCGGGGAGTTTCCAGATTCCGGCAGTATATGTAACAAGCGGGGCCCTGCGCCGCTGGCATCAAGCAGGGCCTGGCCAGACTCATTGCCGGCGCCACCACGATGCAACTCGCTGCGCAATGACCGAGCGAGTCCCGACGCTAACAGTCGCGGAAAAAAAGGCAGGTCAGCAGCGTAAAACGGCAGGGTCTCCGCGAGAGGGGCGCTGGTATTGATGAGATCAAAAAATCCGTTGATGTGTTGTTGCAGAGCCTGCATCACCTCCGTATTGTCGGCAAGATCCTTATCTGCCTCTAGTGCCCAGGTCATGTCGTCGCGCAACTGGCAACGCGCGACATACACGCCGGGCACTCTGCTCCCCCACTCACTTGGTGATATCAGGGACAGACGCCAAGCGCCTTCGCATCGGTAGAGATGGTAGGTATTTCCAGGCACCGGGCGAAAATCGAAGCGCGCCGCAAGGACCAGTGACGACGCACAATAATCTGTGAGGAGACGCTGCGCGGAACGCGGCGCTGCCAATGTTGCCGGGCTGGTCGCGTTCCAGGCTTCGAGCGCGGGTACCCGCCCCTTGCCCTGAGGGTTCCCCCGCTTCACGCCCCGGCCACCGAGATGTTGAACTGCGGGTAATGCGAGACTTCGCTTGAACTCGGCGCCCCGGGGGTTACACTGGACCCGGATAACGGTGACAAATAAATGAATGGGAATAGCAGCATGATTTTAAGCAACGCGGGAAAAGGAATTCTGGGCGGCAGTGCCGTAGCATTATTGAGTCTATACGCCAACGGCACCCTGGCCGGATCAGCCACCGTAGAATCAACCAATGGCGAGCGCATGGTCTTTGAATATGCCGATGGCGACAAGCTCCGCCTGAACTTAGAACAGCAAAACGGCCACATGATCGTACGCGAAAATACGCTCTATTCGGTATCTTACAACAACGGTGAACCCATGGTCATCAATGCGTCGACCATGATGAAGGGATTCGCCGATATGGCGAAAATAACGGATCAGGCAGCTCCATCCGGCGCCAGTGCCGAAGTGGTTTCCATAGAGGCCACCGGACGCAGGGAAACCGTGGCCGGCATCAGTGGCGAAATCTACGAAATCACCACCCTCGAGGAAGGCCGGGAAGTAATCCGGGAGGTGGTCATGTCATCCGACGCGCGCGCTCTGGAATTTCGCGATGCGATGTTCACGATGATGATGGCCACCGCCGAAACTATGGATCCGGAGATCCTGGACAACAGCAAAGACTTTCGCAGACAGCTTAGTGACATGAACATGGGCATCTTGCGGTATGGCGAAGAAATGACCATCGTCGCGATCGATGGCGACAGCGTGGCGGCAGCGCGCTTCGAGCTTCCCGCAAAACCCGTGGACATGAATGATCTCGGCGGTCTGATGGGCGCATTTGGCGGTGCCTCGAAGCAGGATGGCGCCGGAGCCGGGGGCACCCAATCCGGGGGCAGCGGGTTATTCTCGAGCATGATGAACAAGTCTGATGGCGAACCGGCGAGCCGGGCAGAGTCGGCGGATCAGGCAGCACCGGCCGCTGAAGAAGAAACCGCGGAGGATCTGGATCCTACGGAGAAGGCAGGCCGCGCGGTGGGCAAGGCGTTCAAGAAACTCTTCGGCGATTAAGGTTCCGCACCACACTGGCGTGAAGGTGCTTGCTATAGTCGTCGCCGTAATATCCGACATCGGTGACCCGGCATAAAGTGTCGATGCCTGCTGGATTCAATCTATCCTGGCGCCCAATCGCTGCCCTTTTCTTTTTTGTCGGCGGCATCGTCGCCTTCGCCACGGGGGCCTCCGTCAGTGAACGACCGGATGTCACCCATGCCGGCCTCCTGGGACAGGCATACTACAGTCTGAGCCTGTTTGTGGTGGGCGGGGCCGAGCTGGGCACGCCGGACGGCGGTCCGATCGCGAGCCGGGCCATGCTCTGGCTTGCCTATTTCGGCGCGCCGATACTCGCCGCCACCACGCTGATCGATGCGCTGCTGCGAGTACTCTCGCCGCACAATCTGCAGCTGCGACGCTTCCGCGGCCACGTCGTTGTTGTCGGCGCAGGAGAACTCGCGATGAGCTATCTGCGCGTACTGCGCAAGCGGGATCGACGAGTTCCCGTTATCGTCCTGTCGCGACACGAGCCGGAGCCATCGATCGTCGATGAACTGCGCGAGACCTACGGCGCCATCGTTACCACTGGCGACGTCACCCATGAGTTCTGTCTGCGACAACTGCGGGTAAAAAGTGCGAGTCGCATCATGCTGCTGTCGGATAACAGTCTGCGCAGCTATGAGGCGGTCAGTGTCATGCAGCGCATGGTTCCCGGCATCGGCGATCGCATCGTCATGCACTGTGCCAACCTGCGCTTCATGCGCGCCATGCAGCACACGGCTGTCGCCAAGAGCTGCGAGACCTTCAACTCTTATCACCTCGCCGCCTCCGGACTGGTGCGGGAACACCTCATGCAGCGATTCTCCGACACCAGCGGTCGCGATACCGTGGTGATGGCCGGTTTCGGGCGATTCGGCCAGACCATTATTGAACAGCTGCAGGCGCATGCACTGCGCGAGCTTGAAACCGTGGCTATCATCGAGAAAGACGCGGTACGCCGCGTGCTGGTCGCAGAGGAACAAATGACATTCTCCGCCGGCTATCGGCGCGAGGTATTGGAAGGGGATATTTCCCACCCCGGTGTCTGGCAACGGCTGCGCGATCAGGTTGCGATCGCGGACGACGCCCACAATCTGGTATTCATTCTCGGGACAGGCAACGAGGAAGACAACCTGCGCACGGCCATCTGGCTGCGCCGCGGCTTTGCCAATGCCATGATTATCGCACGTAGCAGCAAGGCCTCGCTGTTTGCGGAGGAGGTCGGGCGGGGGCACGACATCATTCCGGTCAGCATCCATGAACTGGTGGAGTCCCACTTCCCCGAACACTGGCTATCGCCTCAACGCGGCGACTCCAGCAGGCCCGCCGTCTAGGAGCCTAAGTCC
>CAYFVJ010000227.1:0-3692 GCA_964346555.1 uncultured Alteromonadaceae bacterium
GCAGGCCGAGCTTACCCGGCCAGGGCAGGCTCTGGCTCAACGCCACCCGCTCCTGGAGGCCCCGGGGCCCGCCAGCGGTTGCCGGCGCTCCGGCGTAGCTAAACAGGGGATCGTCCAGAGCGCCGGCGGGGGCAATACGGTAGCGTGCTGCCTCGGCGGCGGCAGCCAGCCCCTGCAGCTCCGCATTGCGCGACAGCACAGTGGACGCCAACGCGTGGGCGGTCAGCTTCTCGACATTCTGCAGGGCTTGACCGTCTTCCGGTAGTGTCGGCGCAGCAAAACTTGCCAGTGGTACAGTTAACACCCCAAAAAACAGCAGGCCACCCATTCGGTTGCGCATGAGGAACACCCTCCATCGGCCTATTGAACAATCATCGGTCTCCCGGCAGGGAGAGCGATCGCCTCACAAACACGCGGGCAGATTGATCAGATACGCAGGCGCAGGGTGGATAAATAGGTGGATCGACCTGTAGAAGCCTGGGCAAGGAGCCAGTCAGAGTCGGGGAACGGACTTTTAGGGGTCAGCGAGGCCAGACAACCCGCACAGGACCCGTGCAGCGGGACAAGGGCGCAGTGCCACAATTTAGGCGGATCGGCGCTCGATGAGGAAGACGTGACGTCTTCAAAAGCCGACTGGTATTCCACGGCACAGCAGGAATCGGCTAGGGCGGCCGGGCCGGCATGCTGATCGCAGTCGCTCTCCGAGGAAGCGTGCGCTGCCCCATCGGCATGCACCTTACCACCTTCACAACAGCAGAACGGCTGGGGCGGCGTGTCCATGGCCTCGCAGGCATAACTTACCTGGCCCCAGACTGTGGCGACCATTGCCAATAAGAGTAGCCAGCGGAGTCTGTGTTGCATGGCCCGAATCAACAACCTTTGTCATCGCACATTAGCGAACCCCGGGGCTGTTGGCAAGCGAAGACCGATATTGGCAGACACAACACGCTATTCGCGCTTTAACGGTCCACCACTGATAGAATGAACCTTGATGATTTCTGAGCACAGCTTTTTCAAACGCAGCGTGATCGAATTCCTTCTCATAATCCATTTGCTACCAAACTAAACAACTCTCGAGGAAGTACCGATGAATCCGGTTGATTTGAAGGCGAGCCTGCGCGCGTTCCAGCAAGCAGCATTGAATTTTGATTCAAAAAACGTGCAATCAGCTATGGATAAGAGTTTTGCTGAAAATGCTGTTTTGCAGATGTGCCACCCATTCGGAACATTCGAGGCCCCTCGGGCTTACTTTGACAGGTGTCTGCAGCCATTGCATACCGCCATGCCCGATCTGGAACGCAGGGATATGATCGTGATGGCAGGCACCACTGCGGAAGGTGAAGACTGGGTGGGTACGATGGGCAACTATATGGGCACCTTTGTTGCCCCGTTCATGGATATCCCGCCCACGGGGCATTTAGCGCACATGCGATACCACGAGTTTTACAAAATCACCAACAACAAAATTGTAGAGATGCAGGCCATTTGGGACCTACCCGAATTGATGATGCAGGCAAACGCATGGCCAATGACTCCACAACTCGGCGCCTATCTGTGTACACCCGCTCCAATGACTGCGGATGGTTTAAACATATCAGGAGAAGGTCACCAGAATTACCAACGCGTTATCGATATGCTCACCGACCTGTGTCGCCACCCCGGCGATCCCGACCCGAAAGTGATGCAGATGGAAAAATACTGGCATCCCCGTTTTAATTGGTACGGACCCGCGGGCATTGGCAGCTGCCGCGGGATATCCGGTTTTCGCAATTGGCATCAGATTCCATTCTTGAACGGCATGCCCGACCGTAAACTGGATGCCAAAAATGAGCGCATATCAGACGGCGAGGTTAACACCACACATTGGGTAGCTGAAGGAAATTATGTGTGCGAAACAGGCTGGCCAAATATGCATCTTTCGCTCACGCATGATGGCTGGCTCGGCATCGCACCAACAGGTAAATCTGTTTTTCTGCGAAGTCTCGATTTCTGGCGCCTGGAGGATGGCCTCATTCGAGAGAACTGGGTCCTGGTTGACCTTCTAGATTTATACAACCAGATTGGGGTCGATGTCATAGGGCGACTCCGAGAGTTTAACAAAGCGCGGAATATCGGCCCTGTTCATGTGCCGAGCGGGACAGATTTCGAGCGCTAACGCAGGTAGGGCGCGATCGTCGCCCGCAGTTCCTGGCGCATCTCTGCGGGGTCCGCGTCTTCCCCGGCATACTTTTCCGCGAGATCGAACATGGCAACGAACAGGCGCTTGTCGTCGACCTGCTTGCGCAGGCGAATATCGCCCGCTTCGGCGTAGCGTTCGCGCCAGTAGTCGCGCACCGCCGACCAGAAGCGGCCGGTGCGCTGCCAGTACTCGTCGCCGGCGCTGAAATCGTAGCCGACGATGCGCTCGTAGCGGCTGATGCCGGCCTCCCGTGCGAGGTAGGGCCGCTCGGCGCGGGGCGCACCGTCGTCTTCGAGCACCAGTTTGAGAGCATCCTCCTCCATGACCCAGCCCTGCGGCGTGATCGTGATGCGCATAGAACCCTCCAGCGCATGATAGTCATCGCGAACGCTGAATTCACGGCGCGGCAGCGGACGCAGAGTGCGGGCACTCTCCCAGTGCGAATAGCCCGGGCGGTGTACCCACTCGCCATACGTTTCGTAGCGCGGCGAATCATCCACCTGGTACACGGCCTGCGACCAGGTGCCATCGCTTGCCGCCGCCGTCAGTTCCTGTCGCTCCCAGCGGTTAAAGCCGGCAAAATTGCGCAGCTGCCGGTCCTCGTAGCGCCAATCCTGGCGCCAGTGCTTGACGACCATCGGGTCCGACACTGAGCCGTCGTCGAGTTTCACGCGCATGACGAGAATATGCTGCAAGCTGACGAAGTCGGGCTCGTCGGTGACGACATAAATGTACTCTGTGCCCCAGGATTGGTAGGGCTTGCCGGGCTCGTAGTCCTCACTGAAACCGATGGTCTCGATAAAGTCGAAGGTGGTGCGGTGCGGGCCTGCCATGGCAAGGATAGCGCGGCGGTCGCGCTCGCGGGCCGAAAGATCCGGTGCCTGCAGTGCGTTCCAGGCCTCGCTGGCCCCCGCGGCGAGTGTGACCTCCGGGCCGCGTGTGGTGCCGCCCCGCGGCGCCATAGCGTCATCGTCGGCGAACAGCCAGGAGTAGGTGTAGCGCCGCGCTTCGGTATCATCGGCGAAGGCGCCGGACAGGCTGAGCAGCGGCAGCAGCAGAACTGATAAGAGAAAAGGTGCTTTTGTCATGGGCGACTCCTGGCTTCGTGCACAAGGACTGCACGATTTATGAGAATGCATCCCATTCTAACATAAGAAGTTTCCGGCTGCAGCCACCTCGCCGTCACACGCGCTTGAGTATCGCCCCAGGCCGCTAGACCGATCGCTGTGCGGCGCGGCATTGGCCGCAGGAGGATCAATGGGCCTGGGCGACTTTTCTCACGCAGAGCGTCGCGCAGCCGCTTCCAGTCGGCGCCCAGCTGTCGCCGCTTGCGGCGGATGGTCGGGGCGGGTGCATTTCAGACACCGTTGCGGGTTCCGGGGCGCGGTGCTACAGACGTTTGCGTGCGCAAAAGCACCTGGCCGGCGTCGTCCACTGTCAGCTGGACGAAAATATCATTGTACCGGAACGAGATCCGATGGCGTCCACGGTCTTCAGCCTGTCCCTCTTCATA
>CAYFVJ010000228.1:0-3691 GCA_964346555.1 uncultured Alteromonadaceae bacterium
GCGTTGTCGTCGCTCGATGTAGGCTGAGCTACAGACTTCGCGCCGACGCCTTGCCACGCTTGTCATCACAATCGCCGAGAGACAAGCTGAATGAGGCAATACCTCTGATTGTATTAGTAACCAGCTCCCCTGCAGCAGAGACGGAACGGGGGGTTGTGACTTACTCTCTAACCTGTTCCAGTTTGGCTAATTGAGCCTCGACGATCTCGAGGCGCAGCTCGGTCTGAGCGGGCGTTTCCGAAGAGTCGCCCGCCTCCAACCGCGCCCGATATTTTGCCTGCTTGTCCTCAAGAACCTTCTGAATCCGGTCGAGTTCCTTGGGCGTCGGGTCCTTGCCGTTGTCATGTTTGCGGAGCAGCTTATCGAAATCACCGACCAGATCCTTGAAGGCCATCGTCAACTCTCCTTCTCAAAAATACATCCACCTCAGCCGGGAACCTCCGACCGTTCGTCATCGCGCACGGACAACATCGCCGCAGTGCGGGCAGCGTCCGGATCCAAGGATGCCACCAATGCCCGGGTCGATTCCAGCATGGCATCCACAGTCTCGCTTGCATAGCCCGAATCGTTGAGCAAGGACGTTGCCATTGTCGCGCTGATCTGGCTTTCGCGCAGCATTTGGGTCACCTTCGCGTTCGTGCTCTCCCAGTCGACGCTGGTCCGCACGGCAATCTCATCGAGCGTCAGCAGCGCCGTGGTCACGTCCTCGTACTCGTCACGCGACAGCCGATCGCTCTCCCGCAGTACCATCGCGATGCGCTGGCGCAGCTTATTGTACTCCTGCCGAATCGCGTCATTATCGGAAACCATGTATCGAGTGAGGTTCTTGCGCAGATGCTTGACGTGCTTGATGGCCTCGACTATTTCACCAGCGGCATGCTGCAGGCGATACAGCTCGTCGCTGTAGGCGGGTGACTGCACCTCGGTAGTGCGCCCGGAAATGAATTCGAGGATGGCGCCGTAGAGGGCCTTCACACGCTGCTCGTAGAGCTCGTCGATATTTGCTTTGATAAGGTCATGATCGACGTTGATCACCGACATCACATCTTCACTGTCGCGAATCTGCTCGCGGTGCAAGTGGATACCGTTGGCCAGAATCCCGAAGGACTGATCGAACAGATGCCAGACCTCGCGGCGTACGGCCGCGCAGGCGGTTGCATCCGAGTCCATTGCCGCGGCATTGAGGTAGCGCGGTTGTGTCGCGCGATCTGCGCTCGGTTCCGGCAGCCAGCGTTCGAGCGCATTCGCCATCCGCGGGATTACCGGCAGCATTAATGCGACGCCGATGGCGTTGAACAGGGTGTGGAATACCGCCAGTCTCAGCAGGAAGTCGTCGTCGGCGATGCCCATAAACCCGGACATCTCCTCGACCGCCCACAGCAGTGGCTGGAAGATGACGAGCGCGATCGTGGCCGTGACCACGTTGAACAGCACGTGGGCGCTGGCGAGGCGTTTGCCGGCGATATTGGCAGCGAGGCCACCGATAATCGCGGTGATGGTCGTACCCAGGTTGGCGCCGATGGCAAGCGCCAGGCCATTCTCGTAGGTGATCTGGCCAGCGGCCAGGCCGGCCAGGGTCAGCGCCAGGGTCGCGTGGCTCGATTGCATGATGACCGTCGCTGCCATGCCGAGTGCAGTGAACAGCAGTAGCCCAAGGCCACCTTCCACAGCGTACTCCGAGAGATCGATCGCCGTTTGGAAGCTCTCGAAGCCGGTCTTCATGAAATCAATGCCGAGAAACAGCAAGCCAACGCCGGCCAGGACCGCGCCGATGCCCTTGAGGCCGCGCGAGGGCTGGAAATTGAGCACCACACCGAACACGAGCAACGGTATGGCGTAAGCAGACAGGCTCACCCTGAGGCCGACGGTCGCGAACAGCCACGCGCCCGTGGTCGTGCCGAGGTTGGCGCCAAAAATGATGCCGATGCCGGCAATGAGCGGGATGAGGCCGGCGCTCAAAAACGAGATTGCGATGACCGATACCAGCGAGCTGGATTGCATGATTGCCGTGCTGACAATCCCGAAACCGAGGCTTTTCGGGATCGTATCGGTGGTCCGGCGCAGGCCCTTCTCCAGAATACCGCCCGTGAATAGGCGGAACCCGCTTTCAAGTGACATCATGCCGAGCATGAACAACGCCACGCCGGCCGCAATCTCGCCGAAATCGGCGCTCGACCAGAGTGCATAGCCGAGAATGGCGAGCAAGACGGTGATCAACGCTTGGCGGTATATGCTCATGGTCCGTCCTCATATACGCATGCTCGACTGCGGGATCACGCGCTATACCGTGCTGATTCCGACCCTGCGGAAGTTGGTTAAGCAGGCGTAAGGGCCGTATGTTACGTTAATGTTGCAACTGTATTTCAACGTCTTGACAGCAATCTGTAAATATTCATCCCTGCCATCATAAAAAACGGAGCCCTTGACAGACTCGCACAATTGACGGCATCCAAAACGTGGTGCGCTATCGGGAGATCTCATGCAGCCATTGTCACCAAACCGCCGCTTTGACGACGCGGCCTACAACAAAAGCGGGAACCTGAAGAAGAAAATCTATAAGAAGGAACTGAAACGGCTGCAGGAAGAACTGGCAAAGCTCCAGCGGACAATTGCGGAGAAGGGCCTGCGCATCGTGGTCCTATTCGAGGGACGCGACGCCGCCGGCAAGGGCGGCGTGATCAAACGTATTATCGAAAAGACCAGTCCCCGCGTCATACGCACCGTCGCCCTGGGTAAACCTTCCGACCGTGAGCGGAGCCAGTGGTACTTTCAGCGCTATGTCCCCCACCTGCCGGCTGCCGGCGAGATGGTGCTGTTTGATCGCTCCTGGTACAACCGCGCTGGCGTTGAGCGGGTAATGGGCTTTGCCACGCCCGAGGAAGTGGATCTGTTCATGCGTACCTGCCCGGAGTTCGAGCACATGCTTGTGGAAGAGGGCATCGTACTGCTCAAGTACTGGTTCTCGGTCAGCGAGGAAGTTCAGGAAAAGCGCTTCCAGGCACGGGCGAAAGACCCGTCCAAGCGCTGGAAAATCTCGCCCATGGACCTGAAGTCGCGGGAGCTTTGGGCCGAGTATTCGCAGGCCAAGGACGATATGCTGCGCGACACGGACACGTCGCACGGGCCGTGGCGGATGGTCGATTCAGACGTCAAGCGCCACGCCCGATTGAACTGCATCAGCGATCTGTTGAACCAGGTGGATTATGACCACACTCCACCAACTGCTCCCGAACTCCCGCCTCGACAATGGGCGGAAGACGGTGACAACCGAGTGTCCAAGCCGCGTGAATCCTATATCGACCGGCTGTATTGACCTATCTGTTGCAAATGGGGACCTTGAGGCGGCAGGCCGGTTACACCTGAACCGCGCGCTCTTCGCCCGGGTCGAGCCGGCCTGCGGCCAGCGCGCTCAACCCGATCATGGCGGCGGCGGTGCCAAGACACAGCGCGAGACCGCCGAACTGGTAGGTTAGCCCCGACAGCACGGTCCCGATCAGCCGCCCCGCGGCATTTGCCATGTAGTAAAAGCCCACATCCATCGTCACCCGTTCGGACCGCGTGAAGGCGAGGATCAGGTAGGAATGCAGCGCCGAGTTCACCGCGAACAGCACGCCAAACGCCAGAAGGCCCACAATCAGCGTCGCGGTCAGCCAGGGTGCCGGACCGGGGGCCAGGGCAACGGCGGCAGCAA
>CAYFVJ010000229.1:0-3675 GCA_964346555.1 uncultured Alteromonadaceae bacterium
AACCTTGGCAAGGTTGCGCTCTACCAACTGAGCTATTCCCGCACGCAAAGAGTGGCGTCCCCTAGGGGGTTCGAACCCCTGTTACCGCCGTGAAAGGGCGGTGTCCTAGGCCACTAGACGAAGGGGACGCAAAGCTCTCTCTCGAGAGCGGCGCATTGTAGGAAAGCCATGAGTGCCGGTCAAGTATTATCAGTAAAACGTTTTTCAAACTCGGCAATCTCCTCATCCGGCATAAAATGCAGGCACTCACCGCCGAAAAACCACAGCAGTTCCCGCGGAAAAGTCGGCGCAAAGTCCGGATAAGTTGTAAACAGGCGGGATACGAGCGCAGGCCCTTCAAGGTACATATCCTGCTGTCCGGTCGCGATGGCAGCAAAGTCCAGCGCCAGCTCCCGCAGGCTGTCCTGAGGCGGTAGGTCCCGGGTTCGGGTCACGAGCTCATCGGCGAAGCGATTGAGCAGGCCGACACAGTATTCCAGGTATTCCCTGTCGTCCATCTCAGTGGTCTCCCGGCCGCTATCCGGTCGTTCCGATACTGTATTGCAGGTACAATACGCAGTGTTTACAAAGATGAAGGGAACTGCATGGCTGCGGCGCTAAACATTGAAAAATTGCGCAAAGTGTACGGCGACGGGTTCGAAGCGCTCAAGGGTATCAGCATGAAAGTTGAGCAGGGCGATTTTTTCGCCCTGCTCGGGCCCAATGGTGCGGGCAAGTCGACGACCATCGGGATTATCTGTTCATTGGTCGGCAAGAGTGCGGGCAGCGTTTCGGTGTATGGCATCGATATCGATCGTGACTTCGCGGGCGCGAAAAAAAATATCGGCATTGTGCCGCAGGAATTCAACTTCAACATGTTTGAAAAGGTCGGTGACATTATCGTCAACCAGGCCGGTTATTATGGTCTGCCGCGTCCGCTGGCCGAGGAGCGCGCCGAAAAGTACCTGCGCGAGCTGGGTCTGTGGGAAAAACGCGATGCGCCCTCCCGTATGCTGTCCGGTGGGATGAAGCGTCGCCTGATGATCGCCCGGGCTCTCGTGCACGAACCGCGACTGCTGATTCTCGACGAACCCACCGCCGGGGTGGATATCGAGATGCGCCGCAGCATGTGGGACTTCCTGCAGAAGATCAACGAGGCGGGAACAACCATCATCCTTACCACGCACTATCTTGAGGAAGCAGAAGCGTTGTGCCGCAATATTGCGATCATCAATCACGGGGAAATTGTCGAACACACGTCCATCCGCGATCTGTTGCGGCGCCTGCACCGCGAAGTATTTATTTTTGACAGTGCAGGGGTGCTTCCGGAAAACGTAGCGGTGGATGGGTTTCACGTGCGGCGTGTCGATGACAGCACACTCGAGGTGGAAGTTGAGAAAGGTCAGCATATCAATGACGTATTCGCCGGGCTGAATGCAGTCGGTATACAGGTAACCAGCATGCGCAACCGGGCAAATCGACTGGAGGAAATGTTCGTGAATCTGGTGGAGGCCGCGGCATGAGTGCGACCGAGCAGTACGTTGCCCTTATGACGCTGCTGCGCAAGGAAATCCGTCGCTTTTTACGCATCTGGCCGCAGACCCTGCTGCCTTCCGCCATTACGATGTCGCTTTACTTCGTGATCTTCGGGTCCCTGATCGGTTCGCGCATCGGCGAGATGGGCGGCTTCGAATACATGGAATTCGTGGTGCCCGGTCTAATCATGATGGCGATCGTGACCAATTCCTACTCTAACGTGGTGTCGTCGTTCTTTGGTGCCAAGTTCAATCACAGCATCGAGGAACTGCTGGTTTCTCCGACGCCAAACTATATTATTCTGCTTGGCTTCATTTTAGGCGGCATCACTCGCGGCCTGCTGGTGGCGCTTATCGTGACCTGCGTTTCCCTGTTTTTTACCCGGCTGCCTATCTACAGTATCGGCATCGTTTTTGGCGTGGTGGTTTTCACCTCCACGCTGTTTGCACTTGCCGGCTTCATCAATGCGGTATTCGCCAACAATTTCGACGACATCAGCATTGTGCCGACCTTTGTGCTGACGCCGCTGACATACCTTGGCGGTGTTTTTTACTCGCTGGACCTGCTATCGGATTTCTGGGCCAGCGTTTCGCAAATGAATCCGCTTGTCTATGTTGTCAATGCGTTTCGCTACGGCGTGCTGGGGGTATCTGATGTCAGCGTCAGTTTCGCCTTCACGATGATTGGTGGCTTCACCATTGTCGCGTTTTTCTACAGTCTGCATTTGCTCAACAGTGGCAAGCGGCTGAGGCAGTAGCAGTGGCCGATAAACAGGGCGGCACTGATGAACTTCTGCTCGGGCGCCAGGTCGATTATGTTGATGTCTACACGCCGGAACTGCTGCAGCCCGTCCCCCGCCAGTGGGGGAGGCGAGCACTAGGGCTCGATGGCAGCACTCTTCCGTTTCATGGCGAGGATGTCTGGCACGCCTACGAGCTTTCCTGGCTTGAGCCCGGGGGTAAGCCGCGAGTCGCCGCTGCACACCTGGTCATTCCTGCTACATCGCCCAACCTGGTGGAGTCGAAGTCGCTCAAGCTGTATCTGAATTCGCTCAACAGCTCGGTGTTTGCGCAGCCGGCGACGCTGCAGCAGACGCTGGAGGCCGACATTTCCGCCACCGTGGGTGAGACCGTGACGCTCAAACTGCTTGCCTGCGACGACGCTCTGCTGGCCGGCGTGTCCGCGCCGGGTGAATGTATCGATAGCGAAGCCTGCAAGACGGGTGCGGAAGAGCCGAGCGCTGATATGTTGCGGGCAGTAGCGGGTAACAATGAGATAACGGAAGTGCTGCATTCGCATCTGCTGCGCTCCCTGTGTCCGGTAACGGCGCAGCCGGACTGGGCGACCCTCGTGGTTGATTATACGGGGCCGGCGCTGGAGCCGGAGTCGCTACTGCAGTACATCGTTGCGTTCCGGCGCCACCAGGAGTTCCACGAGCAGTGCGTGGAACGCGTTTTCCGCGACATTAGCGCGGCGATATTACCGACCAGGCTTTCGGTGCAGGCGTTTTACACGCGGCGCGGCGGTCTGGATATCTGCCCCTGGCGCAGCTCTGAACGCGGTGCCGCGCCGCGTTATCGGCTCAATCGGCAATAGACGCAGGCGCCCCCGCCTGTGCTATGATTCGCGCCCTCACGGTGAGGTGGCCGAGTGGTCGAAGGCGCACGCCTGGAAAGCGTGTAACGGGCAACCGTTCGAGGGTTCGAATCCCTCCCTCACCGCCAGATTTTATCAATAAAAACCATACTTTACGTGACTTCGCCTATTCTGCCTACCAAACTGCCTACCAGAAACCATACCCCACTTGATACCTCCGTCTTCCGCACTCTCGGGATCAAGCGGAGATGTACCCCGTGCGTTAGCCGGTAGACCGCTGGGCAGACTATCGCTGCACCCGACCCTAGTATGGCAGGCACGGTCATGATGGCCTTGATGCCAAAGAAACTACGGAATTCCCCGGGCGATTCCATCCGTCAATCGGCATCGAGCCTTCACGGCAGGATCCCTGGACGGTGGTCGCAACTTGTTGGCACTCACGCCGACTATGAACAATCGGTCGGCTCCCAGGCGCAGAGCTGGGCTGAGCGGCGTCTGCTGACGCACTACATCATCGCGGGGCACATTTTCATAAAAATGTCGCAAGGCTGTCATTGGCCTGTA
>CAYFVJ010000230.1:0-3664 GCA_964346555.1 uncultured Alteromonadaceae bacterium
CGCTGATATCAACGCCGGCTTCATGGCAGCGTTCGACGCGCGCCATTCGGTTCATGTCCCGAACCCGGGTTTCCAGTGTGTCGAGACTCTCAGACGAAACGAGATCAGTCTTGTTCAGCAGGATGACGTCACCGAAAGCGATCTGCTGAGTGCTCTCGTCGCTGCGCCCGAGCTGCTGATCGATGTGTCGTGCGTCCACGAGCGTAACGATGCCATCGAGCGCAAACTCCTCGCGCACCTCATCGTCCATGAAAAAAGTCTGCGCTACCGGCCCGGGGTCCGCGAGCCCCGTGGTCTCCACCAGCACGTAGTCGAACTTGTCGCGGCGTTTGCTCAGGTTGGTCAGTACGCGAATAAGATCCCCACGCACCGTGCAACAGAGGCAGCCGTTGGACATCTCGAAAATCTCCTCATCGGTGTCGATGACCAGACCCTGGTCGACCCCGATCTCCCCGTACTCGTTTTCGATAATGGCAATCCGCTTGCCGTGATTCTCGCGCAGAATCCGGTTCAGCAGCGTCGTTTTTCCCGAGCCGAGAAAGCCGGTGAGGATGGTGACGGGAATTTTTGTCTGACTGTTCATGGTGTTTCCTTGTCAAGCTACATTGTCGTCAGGTGCGCTCAGTGTGTCGCTTATCGCGCGCTGCTCGTTTGTTACCCAGAGGTCAGCCCGCATCAGCTGGCGCGGCGTCATGGCTTCGTCGGTGCTACCGTCAAAGACGATTTCGCCGTCTTTCAGCAGTAGGGTGCGTGCCGCATCCCGGGGCAGGGCATGCAGGTCGTGAGTCGCCCAGAGGCAGGTTGCACCCGATCGTCGCAGGATACCGCTTACGTATTCTGCGAGACGGTTTGCGGTGACGGGGTCCAGCCCGGCAGTGGGTTCATCCAGCAGGAGCAACTGCGGTTCGAGAACCACCACGCCAGCGAGGGCTGCGCGCTGCTGTTCACCCAGGCTGAGTGAGTGGCAGGCGCGCCCGAGCAGGTGACGTATACCCAGTTGTTCCGCTGTACGCTCGAGACGGGTGCGGAGCTCAACATCGCAGATCCCACGCCTTTGCAGCCCCCAGGCGATGTCGTCGCCGACCGTGGCTGCGATAAAGTGGTGCTCGGGGTTCTGGCCGAGAAAGCCGACACGGCCATCAAGTCTCTGCCCGAGCGGCGATGTCGCGCCGATGTGCTTACCCAGCCGTCGGAGCTCGCCGCGATCCGGCGCCGTCGTGCCCGCTATCAGGCTGAGGAGTGTCGACTTGCCAGCGCCACTCGGGCCGCAAAGGGTCACCCATTCGCCATTTTTGAAGGCCAATCCGGGGATCGCAATGATCTCTCTGCCGTCCCTGATCACCGCGGCGTCGATAAGCTCACACACTGGCATGGGGCTTTCGTCCCGCGGGGCTGCTGCGCGCAGACGGGCCCGCTCATCAACGCGTTCCATACGCTCGAACGTTGCCAGCGCCCCGCCGCCGACAACGGACGCCAGACTGCTGACGGGGAGACGCGATCGGCCGAGACGCAGCCGCGCCGCCGCGTGGCGTCGCTGCCATTCGTCTCGCGTGATAAAGGCATGCGCGACACTCTGGTCAAGGCTATCGACAATCGCCGTCGGTGTGCCGAGCGTCAAAAATAACTTGCGCAGCGACTGCCAATCGAGACGCGTGCCCAGCCAGATAATCCACAACACACCACAGGTGACGCGCGCCAGCAATAGAAACACGCCCGAGTACTCGGCTGCGAGCAGGCTGCCGGCGAGTACACTGCCACCGACCAGTATGGCGAGCCACAGCGTGACCCTGGGCACACGGTGCAGGCCCCCCGCCAGCAGTAGAACGGCGGCGATTGCGGAAGCTGCCAAAGGCAGGGTGACTGAAGCTGCGGCGCTATTGAGCAGTAGAACGAACACCGTCAGGCAGAGCGCGAGACCCGCACCCGCGTTGTTGCCTGTCTCCGGGAACAGGGCGCGCTCAGGACTCGTCGACATGCCGCGGCGCGCGGAGGCGCTCCCAGCTGCGGCCGGCAATGAAACCGCAGGAAAACAACACCACGATGGACCCGGCAAGACCCACCTCGCCATCGCTCAGGTCGATAAGGCCCGGCCGCGGTGGCTGACCCCCGGTAGCCGCCGTGGCGCTGAACACTGAGTCATCGATAGGCGCGTAACCGCATCCGGCCAGCAGACCGATAAGTGGCAGCAACAGAAAGAGAGGTACGGCTGTCGGCACAGGCAGCGACGCCCGCATCCATGCGGGCAGGTAGGCTGGCCGATGCATGGCAAGCATTCTTATCAGCGCCAGGCCGATTGCGCCCTCGAGCACGGCCAGAGGCACTTGCACCGGCGCAAACGCTGCGACCACCGTGCGGAACGTCGTTAAGGGTGCCACGCTGTCGGACAGCGCCAGCGCCAGCACCAGAGCATCAGTGACGTAGACTGCAAGGTCACCGATAAAACAGGCGATGGCGACCGAGAAGAGGTAGTGCAATCCGCAGGCATGGGCAAGTCTCGCAGTTGCTATAGCGGCCAATGGACCGACGACGCCGAGGCTCAGTGTGTTCACACCCAGGGTGGTGAGGCCACCATGTGCGAAAAAGACCGCTTGCAGTATGAGGACAAAAAATGTTGCAGCGGCAACGCGCCTGACGCCAAGGAGCAGCCCAAGCAGCGGCGTCAGGCAGATGTGGCTGGTCGCACCGATGACGGGCACGGGGAGTGGCAGCAATGTGGCGGCAAACAGCAGGCTGGTGGCGCCGGCAAACAGTGTTCGCGACTCGTCAAGCTGGCGGCCCCGGGAAAGCTCACCGCGCAGGCCCCAAACGACGACGGGAACCGCAACTGCTGTCCACAAGGCTGCCTGAGCCAGGGGCAGCGTGCCTTCAGCCAGATGCATTTGTGTAGTTCCTCACGACATAAACCCCACTGTCCGAGATGGATTGCTCTTCATTGACAATTCCGTGTTACAGTACAACATCATGTCTAGCTGAACAACGGCTAATCCATAGCCAGTCAAATCCAGCGCGGGGTGGGTGTAGCGTCGGAGAAGTCGATGTCATCGAAATTACCTGTCAGAAAAGCCTCGTGGCCACGCTGGATGGCGGCTGCCGAGGAGCGTTGCACTGGTTGCGGGCAACGCCTCACGCCAAAACGCTACCGACTCCTGGAGACGTTGTTGCGTCGGGGGGGCGCTCTGTCGGCCTATGATCTGAGGGAGGCATTCCGCGAAGACCACGCAGAAACGATTCCGGTCATGACCGTCTATCGCATGCTGAACGTGTTTATCGAGGTTGGCCTGGTGCACAAGCTTCGGTCTACCAACACTTTTGTCGCCTGCGCGCACGTCGATCATGCGACATCGTCGCACGCGTCGCAGTTTTTGATCTGTGACTGTTGCGGCAAAGTGCGTGAAATGACGGTATCGGATGCCGAGATCGATTCGCTTGAAAAGAAGGCCCAGCGCACGGGTTTCCGATTAACTGAGCAGCAGCTGGAACTGCATGGCTTGTGCGACGACTGTCACGGTGAGCGTGACGATGGCGTCAAACCGTAATCGGCAAAGAATTGCACAAGCGCCTCACGACCCACGCCCTGGGATATCAGCACGATCTGCGTCCGGCGATCCTCGTCCGGCCAGGCCTCCAGGACTTCCGGCGGATGGAATATGTGTTGAACGCCGTG
>CAYFVJ010000231.1:0-3661 GCA_964346555.1 uncultured Alteromonadaceae bacterium
GTGTCCGCGAACACGCCTGGAGACAGCACGGCGCAAAAGCCCACCATAAGTCCAGCGATCCGGCATCGCAATCGCTGAAAGCCAAAAAAGTAGCGTGGGACCATATCGCAATCAGACACTATCACACCCTTTCCAGGCGGTAGCGGGCTCTGCAGGCCAGACCCTGAAAAGCGCCGGAATAAACACGCAATCGGCTCTACTGGTCCAGGAAATGACCGTATTTTTCCATAGCAAGCTCGCGTTGCATCGGCGTGTGATAGGTCGGGAACAGCCCCGGCGCCGGTGCGTAATCGCGCAGCACCGTGCGGGCCACCGTGATCTTGTGTACTTCTGACGGACCATCCACAACACCGAGCTCCGGTATGTTCGCCCACATGCTCATCAGCGGTGTTTCATCCGACATGCCGAGGCTGCCGTGCAGATGCATAGCACGATGAATGACCTCCTGCAGGACACGCGGCGTTGCCGCCTTGATCGCGGCGATCTCCTTGCGCACCTCCCGGTTGTATTCCTTATACTTGTCGATCAGCCAGGCAGTGTATAGAACATGCAGCCGATACTGGTGAATCTGGGTATAGGTATCGGCGATTTTTTCCTGAGTCATCTGCTTGTCGGCCAGTACTTCACCTTTGGCACGCCGGCTCAGGGCGCGCTCGCACATCATGTCCATGGCTTTTTTCAGGACGCCGACACTGCGCATTGCGTGGTGTACTCGTCCACCGCCGAGGCGCGTCTGCGCCACGATGAAGCCGCCGCCCTCTTCGCCGAGCAGGTTCTCCACCGGCACCCGGCAGTCCGTGAAGCGCAGGTAGCCGTGCACGCCATCGCCCTGCTCGACGTAGGGTCCCACGGCGGAATTGCGCAGTATCTCCAACCCCGGCCTATCCTTTTCAACCAGAAGCATAGAGGCGCCCTTATGGATGGGAACCTCCGGATCGGTGACCACCATGACCAGCAGAAACTCGGCAAAACGGGCGTGGGAAGCAAACCACTTCTCGCCGTTGATCACCCACTCATCGCCATCGCGGGTCGCCGTGCAGGTAAATTCGGCCGGGTCGGCGCCCGCCTGGGGTTCCGTCATGGAGTAGCAGGACGCGATCCTCCCATCCAACAGAGGCTGCAAAAACTTTTCCTTCTGCTCGGGTGTACCGAAATGGGCAAGGATTTCCGCGTTACCGGAGTCCGGCGCCTGGCAGCCAAACACGCTGGGACCGAAGCGGCTGCGACCCAGAATCTCGTTCATGAGGCCGAGCTTGACCTGGCCGTAGCCCTCGCCGCCGAGCTCCGGGCCGAGATGACACGCCCAGAGCTGCTCTCGCTTGACGACCTCTTTGAGCGGCGCCATCGCCTTCGCTGCGGGGGAACCGGGGTCCCATGGATCGCCGGGCCCGCGAAAAACCAGATCGAGGGGCTCGATCTCCTCGCGCGTGAACGTTTCTATCCAGTCCAGCTTGCGCTGAAAGTCGCTATCTGTCTCAAAGCTCCAGCTCACGCCGCCTCCCGTGCCCTGCCTGATATACGCTGGCCAAGGCCAAACCCTTGACTCCAATTCCACCAAGTATAAACTTGCTGGTCGCAAACAAGCAACTCATTGACCGGGAATCTACGGGGGCAGGATGCCATGCAGGAGGACCAGCGAGAAGAGCCTAAAACCTGGATCATAACCGGGGCGAGCCGGGGCATTGGCCTGGCCACCGTGGATCGTATCCTCGCCCAGGGGGACCGCGCTGCGATGATTGCGCGCGGCCCGGAACTCGAGCAGCTGGCGGCGGAACGTGGGGAGAACTGTCTGGGTTGCCGCGCTGACGTGACCGACCCCGACGCCTTGACTGCAGCAATGACAAACATCAAGGATCGCTGGGGCGCGGTGGATGTCCTGGTCAACAATGCGGGGCTGCATCGCGGCGCGCGTGTCTCGCGACTCAAGCAAGATGATTGGCGTGCGGTGCTCGATGTCAACCTCACCGGCGCCCTTAACATCATTCGCGCTGCAGAACCGTTGATGCCTGAGGGGGCGGCCGTAGTCAATGTCGGCGCTGTCGTCGGTTTTCGCGGCTTCCCCGGTGACAGTGCCTACGCCGCCTCTAAGGCGGGGCTGGCCGGTCTTACGCGGGCGCTCGCCATCGAATTTGCACCGCGTGGCATACGCGTCAATCTCGTCATCCCGGGCCTCGTGTTGACGGAAATGACGTCAGAGGTAGCGCCAGCCGCGCTGGAAGCCATGCGCAAGACCATTCCCCTGGGCAGGTACGGCGAGGCGGCGGATATTGCCCGTGTGATTCACTGGGTTGGCGGCAGCGAGTACATGACCGGAGCGTTCGTTCCGGTGGATGGCGGGCTGCTCAGCAGTTTCGGCGTGACCGGCCTGTGAGCGGAAATGATTTACAGGCGCTGCCGGCGTGGATCACGTCGCATACCGGTATTGACGGCGTCACGGTGGCGCGCGAACTGGGTGGCGGCAACGCCAACACCACTCTCCTTCTCGACAGCGACGAAGGCCGCCTGGTTCTGCGATCTCCAGCCGCCAACGCGGTTTCAGCTACCGCTCAGCGCGGAATAGAGCGGGAAAGTCGCGTTCTGCGCGCGCTGGCAGGCCGGGCTGCCGTGCCGGATTTTATCGCCTGGTGCGACGATGCGACCGTCATCGGCAGTCCGTTTCTCGTCGCCCGCTATGTCGACGGTGTAACCATCACGGATGAGTTGCCGGAGAGCTACCCGGACAGCGTAGAGAGCGTTAATCGCCTGGGCGAGGATCTCGTCATCCGGCTCGCTGGCGTGCATCGGCTGCCCTGGCAGGAAATCGGTCTTGCAGATTTCGGACGGCCCGAGGGCTTCCTGCAGCGGCAGATCACCCGCTGGCAGGCGGTTCGACAGAAGGATAGCGTGCGGACTCTGCCGCTGCTGGATTCTCTGGCCGCCTGGCTACTCGACAATCAGCCGCCGCCACACCCGGGTGCACTGATCCACGGCGACTACCATCTCGACAATACCCTGTGCTTGCGTGACCGACCGGGTCTTGCGGCGATAATCGATTGGGAACTGGCGACTATCGGCGACCCGTTGACGGATATTGCACTACCGCTGATGTTCTGGGGGGAACACCGGTATACCGACCCGCCGGCGTTCGCGCACGTTCAGCGAATCAGCCGGCGCAGCGGGGTCCACTCCCGTCGCGCCCTGGCCGAGCTATGGTCGCGAGAGACGGGCATCGGACTTGAGCACATCGACTATCACCTGTGCTTCGCGTTCTGGCGCCTGGCAGCTATTGTCGAGGGTGCCTACGTGCTCTATCGCCGCGGGCTGGTGGATACCGAGTATGCCCGCGGCCTGGAAAACGATGTGCCCGCACTGCTGCAGGAGGCGGCAGCGGCAGCGAAAGGAGACTGGTGAATGACTGATTGTGCGCCCATGCCGGCCACCATGATGCACATGCCGATGACCGTGCAGATGATGCTGCGTCACGGCGCGACAATATTCTCCGACAGCCTGGTCGCGGAGTTTGACGGCGACAACGTCATCGACACCACCTATGGCGACGTCGCGGCCAATGCCGTGCGCCTGGCCAACCTGCTGCTCGATCTCGGTGTGCGCGGCGGCGATCGCGTCGGCACCTTCTCGTGGAACACCCGACAGCACCAGGAGGCCTACCTGGGTATTCCCT
>CAYFVJ010000232.1:0-3650 GCA_964346555.1 uncultured Alteromonadaceae bacterium
GCCGGGCTGATACAATAGTCGTCCCTTTACCAAGCACGGCATAGCATGCGCGCCTTCATTTTACAGCTGTTCTTGCTTCTGTGTGCGTCCATGCTGCATTCGGGCGCGGCAGTGGCCCAGTCGCTGCCCACAGGCGCAGGCCAGGAAACGCGCGGTCTGATCGACGCCACCAGCGGACCGGATTTTCTGCCGGTTGAGGAAGCCTATCGGCTGGCCGTGGATATCGAGGATAACGGCAATCTCCGGCTCTACTGGCAGATCACCGACACCTATTATCTCTACCGGCACGCCTTCGAATTTACGCTGGCCGCAGATGGCACACCGATCGAACTCGACGTGCAGCTGCCACAGGGGCTCGACCGCAACGATGAGTTCTTCGGGGATGTCAGCGTGTATTACGGTGATGCCGACATCACGCTGGTGCCCGGGACTACGGTCGGGAACGCGGTTCTGCGAGTCACATCCCAGGGCTGCGCCGATGCGGGTCTGTGCTACCCACCGCGAACGCAGCAGTACCGGCTGAATTTCACCACCGGAGAGGTCACGCAGACCACAACGACCCGGCCGGGCTCGACGCAAACAAACGCTGCCGGCGGAACGATCATCGACAGCGCCACCGTCTGGACACTGCTGTACATGCTGCTGCTGGCATTCGCCGGCGGCATCATTCTCAACCTGATGCCCTGCGTGTTCCCCATTCTCTCGCTCAAGGTGCTGGCTTTTGCGCGCGCCGAGCCGCGCGAGCGCCACCGCCACGGCTGGTGGTATACCGGCGGCGTGGTTGCAAGCTTCCTCCTGGTGGCTGTGGCTCTCGTGGCCCTGCAGCAGGCGGGTCGAGCGATCGGCTGGGGTTTCCAGCTGCAATCGCCGGGGTTCGTGATCGCCCTCGCCTACCTGTTCATCGCCATGGGCCTTTCGCTGTCGGGCCTTGTGCATTTTGGCGGCAGCGTCATGAATCTCGGCAGCGGCCTCGCCGAGCGCAGCGGCAGTGCCGGCAGTTTCTTCACCGGCGTGCTAGCGGTGCTCGTGGCCAGCCCCTGTACGGCTCCCTTTATGGGTACCGCGCTGGGGTTTGCCCTGACCCAGCCACCGACGACCGGTCTGCTGGTATTTGCCGCCCTGGGCCTGGGCATGGCATCGCCGCTGCTTCTGCTAAGCTATAGCGCGACGGCGCGGCGCCTGATGCCGGCGCCAGGCGCCTGGATGGAGACCCTGAAACAGGCGCTGGCCTTCCCGCTTTACGCCACGGCCCTCTGGCTGTTCTGGGTTGCCGGCCGCCAGACCGGCGTGGACACCATGGCAATGGCCCTGCTGGGCGCGCTGGCGCTCGCATTCGGGCTCTGGCTGTGGGGACCCGGCAGCGCACGCAAGCTCGGCGCTGGCGCTGCCCTGCTGCTCGCTGTTGTCAGCGCCGGCTGGCGCGGCGAGGCTTCCGGCGACAGCCGCGAACTGGCCGAGGGACGTGTCGCCTGGTCCGAAGTCGCCGTGGCAGAGGCACGCGCCGCAGGTAGGCCGGTGTTCGTGGATTTTACCGCAGACTGGTGCATTACCTGCCTCGCCAACGAACGCACGGTGCTGCACACCCGGGCAGCGGAAGAGCGCTTCGACGAACGCGATGTCGTCTACATGGTGGCCGACTGGACCAACCGCGATGCGCGCATTGCCAACTTTCTCGCCGGCATGGGTCGCTCGGGCATTCCCCTTTATCTGCTGTATCCCGCCGACCCGACGGCCGATCCGCTGATCCTGCCCCAGCTACTGCGCAAGCAACACCTGTTTGATGCCCTTTCGCAACTTTCCCCCGCAGACCCGATCGCAACCCGCTGAGCCTGCACATTTGCGCCTTTCGGCAGTAAATGCCGGCAAAATCGGGGAAAAACCCAATAACAATGGACAACAGGCATGAGTTGAGCCAGACTCTGCGTATTATTTGAAACTCAGGCGATCGTCGCCCATGGCCAGTATTCTCGTCATTCACGGACCCAACCTGAACCTTCTGGGGGAGCGGGAACCCGGCGTGTACGGGAATACGACACTTACCGAACTCGATGCCGCCCTGCATGAAAAGGCACGCACAGAGGGCCATCAGTTAATGAGTCTGCAAAGCAATGCTGAATCTGAACTGATTGCACGCGTACACGAGGCGAGGCACGAAGGCGTCGACTTCATCATCATCAACCCGGCGGCTTTCACCCACACCAGCATCGCACTGCGGGACGCGCTGGCCGCCAGCGACATTCCGTTTATCGAAGTACACCTGTCCAACGTGCACGCGCGCGAGGCGTTCCGCCACCACTCCTATTTCTCCGACCTGGCCGTGGGAGTGATCTGCGGGCTGGGCGCCGACGGCTACGATTTCGCCCTGCAGACGGCCCTGCGCCGGCTGCCCGAATAACACACATCGCTGAAGAGAACGACTATGGATATTCGCAAGGTCAAGAAACTGATCGAGTTGCTGGAAGAATCCGATATCGATGAAATCGAGATAAAGGAGGACGCGGAATCCGTGCGCATCAGCCGCAACGGGGCCGCAGCAGGGTTTGCCCAGTCGGGCTACCACGTGCCGCAGCCGACAGCGCAGCCGGCACCCCAACCCGCGGCGGCAGCGCCGACCGGGCCCGGCGCCGCGCCGACACCGGCTGCGGAGGCCCCGCAAGTCGCAGAAGAAACGGGCCACCAGGTGGTGTCGCCGATGGTCGGTACATTCTACCGCTCACCTTCCCCCTCCTCGGCCGCCTTCGTCGAGGTCGGCAAGAGCGTCAACGAGGGTGATGTGCTGTGCATTGTCGAGGCGATGAAGATGATGAACCAGATAGAATCCGATAAATCGGGCACGATCGCCGCCATACATGTCGAGAATGGCGAACCTGTGGAATATGACCAGCCACTGGTCACGATTGTCTAGGACCGGCGTCAATAAGAGGAATAGCCGCTATGCTGGAGAAGGTCCTGATTGCAAACCGCGGGGAGATCGCCCTGAGAGTACTGCGCGCCTGCAAGGAACTCGATATTCTGACGGTTGCCGTTCATTCCAGCGCCGATACGGAACTGATGCACGTGCGCCTGGCCGACGAAGCCATCTGTATCGGCCCGCCGGGTGCGTCACAGAGCTATCTGCACCCCCCCGCGATCATCAGCGCGGCGGAAGTCTCCAACGCCGACGCCATTCACCCCGGCTACGGCTTCCTGTCAGAGAATGCCGATTTTGCCGAGCAGGTGGAAAAGAGCGGCTTCATTTTTATCGGCCCCCGCGCGGAGACCATCCGCCTGATGGGTGACAAGGTGTCTGCCATCGCGGCCATGAAAGAGGCCGGCGTGCCCACGGTCCCCGGATCGGATGGCCCGCTTCGCGATGACCCGGACGAAATCCTCGCAATCGCCAGACGCATCGGCTTCCCCGTCATCATCAAGGCCGCTGCCGGCGGCGGCGGTCGCGGCATGCGCGTGGTACATAACGAAGCTGCCCTGATCAACTCGGTGCAGGTCACCCAGTCCGAGGCGGGTGCGGCGTTCGGTTCCAGCGTGGTTTACCTGGAAAAATTCCTGCAGAAACCGCGGCACGTCGAGATACAGGTAATCGCCGATGGCCAGGGCAATGCCATTCACCTCGGCGACCGCGACTGCTCGCTGCAACGCCGACACCAGAAGGT
>CAYFVJ010000233.1:0-3616 GCA_964346555.1 uncultured Alteromonadaceae bacterium
GACCGGATGTCGACGCCCGCGGCCGCCACCGGGACCCAGAACAGCTGCACGCCGTCTGCGCCACCGGCGCTGACCAGCAGCCGCTGCACTTTGCGCACATCCTGCACGAAATGCGCGCTGCCCGAGAGCCGGTCGCCGTCGTAGACGACGTCCACGGTCCCCGGGTCCCAGGATGCAGTGCTCCCCGTCGTGGCCAGCGTGGCAGCGCAGCCCTCGGCCACCTCGGCGAGCGCCGCGTGTCCGGCTTCGCCACATTCAGCCAGCACATAGCTCGCCGCCAGCGTACCCAGCAGCGGGCAGGGCAAAGCGGCACGCCCGAGCTCTTCGACCAGCCCCGCAACGGCAACGACCGGCATACCCAGCCCGCCCGCTGCCTCGGGCACCGCGAGCGAGGTCCAGCCCAGTTCCACCATCTGCGGCCAGAGGTACTGCGGCCAGGGAGCCTCGGGACGGCGCTCCGGATCATGCGACCCCGCCACCAGTTGGTGCAGCCGGTCGATCGGCAAATGCTGTGCAAAGAACTTCGCCGCGGAGGACTTCAGCAGTGCCGCCTCTTCACCAAAACCGTAGTTGTCCGGTTGACTCATCTGCTCTGCCCTACTTCGACTTGGCCAGCCCGAGCACGCGTTCGCCCAGGATATTGCGCTGCACTTCGCTGGTGCCGGCGGCGATGGTCATGCCGTAGGAGTTCATGTAGGCCAGTGGCCACTGGCCGCGATCCGGTGCCTCCTCGTCCGCCATGTACAGCGTAGCGGCAGCACCCGCGACCTCGAGCGCGAGGCGGGCAGTATCCTGGCCGAGCTCGCTCGCGAGCAGCTTGTTCTGCAGGGGCAGGCGCATGGGGTGATCGAGCAGAGCCGGCACCCGGGACCGGCGCTGGTTTTCCTTCAGCGCCTCCTCGCGGATCACCTGCTGCATCATGCGATCCCGCAGCACCGGATCGTCGGCGGCGGTGCCACTGCCGCGAGGCGTTTTGCGCGCCAGATCGAGAAGGCTGCGCGCGGTGGCCGAGTGCGAGGCGCGGGACTTCAGCCCGCCGGCTCGCGGTGTCTGCAGCTCGCCCGCCCCGCGCTCGTGCAGCAGGGTCGTCATGGCTACCTGCCAGCCCTTGCCCAGTTCGTCCAGTCGATAGCGGTCATCCACCTGCAGGCCGTCAAAAAGAACCTCGTTGAATCCGGTCTCGCCGGTCATCTTGATCAGCGGTCGAACGCTGACGCCCTTGCCGAGCGCGGCGCCGATCGGCACGACAAAATAAGAGAGTCCCTCGTACTTGTGGGCTTTGTCCGTGCGCAGCAGGATGATCATCCATTCGGCAAAGTGCGCCAGCGAGGTCCAGACCTTGTGCCCGTTGATGACCCAGGCACCGTTTCGGAACTCGGCAAAAGTCTGCACGGACGCCAGGTCCGAGCCGGCACCCGGTTCGCTGAAGCCCTGGCACCAGATGTCCTCGCCGGAGAACAGCCTCGGCAACAGCTCGCGCTTGACGTCCTCCCGGGCGTGATGAAACAGAGTCGGCGCCGCCATACCCAGGCCAATCACGTTGGGAAAGAACGGCGTGCGCGCCGCCTGCATTTCCTCGTTGGCCACGCGCTGGCAATCCGTGCGGCCGCCGCCGCCCACGTCACGGGGATAATCGCAGCCGACCAGCCCCGCGGCGTAGGCCGCTTTCTGCCAGCTCACAAGATAGTCCAGTTGTTCACGGGTCATGATTTCCAGGGGCGATTGCGGCAGTCGCACCGGCGGCTCACCGGGACGATTACTGGCCAGCCAGTCCCGGCAATAGGCGCGAAACGCCGCCTGCTCCTGGCTGTCTCTTTTGTCGTTATCCGCCATGAGTCGCCCTCGAAAAGTTATATCAATGCGAAACGCCGCGACGAAGTGTGGTGTATTCGCGGCAGTGCCGCAACAGACAGCACGCTATCAATAGTGCGGTGGCAATGGCTCTGCCGGGATTTCGCCGTCGGCGGACCGGGGATTAACGCTGTCGCGCAACTCACGCAGCCGCGACTCAAGCAGACGCAGAGTCTGGCGCAGCTCGATCAATTCAATCTGCTGCGATGACAGCGCAGTGTTGAGTGCGGCAATGAGATCCGCCTGATACGCCTGCTCCGTCTGCAGACGCTCGAGCTCGGCTCGCGTAAACTCTGTGTCAGTCATGGCTTGCGTCCGCGTCAGTGATGCTGGCGCAGCGTACACGCCGGCAGAAATTCCGCAAGCAGGATAGGAGACCCGGTATGGCCCGTCACAACAGCCGCCCCGTTTACTCGACTGATCGCGGCAGGCTGTGTCGCGGCTGCAGTCGACCGGTTGCCGACTGCAGCTGCCGCTCCGCCGGCAGCGGCCGGCCCGCGCCCGATGGTATCGTGCGGCTGCATCGCGAGAGCAAGGGCCGCGGCGGCAAGGCCGTCACCATTATTCGCGGGCTACCTCTGGACAGCGCGGACCTCAAGGCCATGGCGAAACGCCTGAAACAGCGCTGCGGCGTCGGCGGCGCCGTCAAGGATGACTGCGTGGAAATCCAGGGCGATCAGCGTGAGATACTGAAACAGCTTCTCACTGAGGCGGGCTACAAAGTGAAAATCGCTGGTGGCTGAAGTAATCCAGGTGCGCTTCACTAGGCGATAATCGCGTGGTTGCTGTTGCGCGTCGCAGCCTCGCTCGATGCGCCCGCCAGTTTATCAGTCACACCCGCCACACAGCCGCAGCCCCTGCGCCAGCAGCCCGCCAGACGTCCCCGACCCCGCTTCTGTCAGCATGAACTGATCGCGCAGGGACTGCCAGCGCACCAGGTCCTCGGGCCGGTCGATATCCACGCGCTGTGGCAATAGCGAGATGGACACATCGCACTCGCGCGCGCGCTCCAGCGTCTGCGCCATGACCTCAGCGCTACCCCAGTGCACACCGCGAAAGCAGGCCGCCGCCGCCCGCCGCGCACCGACAAGCACGTAACCACCGTCCTGCGCCGGACCCCAGACCATGTCGCAGTACTGCAGGCGCGACGCCGCGTCCCGCAAGTAGGCCACATCCAGCTCCGGGCAATCGCTGCCGACCAGGACAACCCTTTGATGGCGCGACAGCCCATCGCGCAGGGCATGCAGCATGCGTTCACCGAGGTCTGCACCGCGCTGCAGGCGCAGCGCGATACCGTAGTACTCGGCTACCTGACGCAACCAGGGATGCGCCAGATTACCCGCTATCCACAGCTCCCGCGGCTGCGACCCCAGTCGCCGCAGCTGCTGCGCGGTGAAAGCGAGCAGCTCGCAGTGCAATTCGCAGGCCGCGCGCGGATCGAGGTGGGGCAGCATGCGCGTCTTCACCGCGCCGGCCCTCGGCGCGCGTGCAAACTGGATATACAGGCAGTCCTCGCGTCGCAATTGCCGCTCACCCATAATAAAGCTGCCACAGTCGCCGGGGCGAGACACCGCAGACGTACAGCAGGCGCAGCCACCACATGCGCAGGACCGTACGCACAAGTCCCCGCTGCTCCCAGCGCCGGCTGGAAGTGCACACCGTCAGCTTCGGCAGGCAGGGTCTGACGATCCGGCGCAGGCGCTTGCACAGCTCGACATCCTCCATCAGGGGAATCCCCGCGTAGCCACCCGCCGCGTCGAACAGC
>CAYFVJ010000234.1:0-3606 GCA_964346555.1 uncultured Alteromonadaceae bacterium
GGATGGCATCGCGGGTGATATCTTCGACCTTCGCCAGCACTTCACCGGGGCCGCGAACTTCCCCGGCGATGGTTACATGGTCCGTGGTTGCCAGGGTCTCGCAGGCGACCCGAGCGTGTGGATCGGCGGCCAGGTAGGCGTCGAGCACCGCGTCCGAGACGCGATCACAAAGCTTGTCGGGGTGCCCCTCGGATACGGATTCACTGGTAAAAAGCCAGGTTTTGTCGGTCATGAAATGCCTCCATCTGATGGGTTACTAAGGTGTTTGCGTTTAGGCGGACTGCTTCATCATTTCTACAGGCCGTTCTTGCGGCGTATAGCCGAGCACCGGCGCAAGCCATTGCTCTACCTCCGCCAGGTCCATGGCTTTGCGCTGGGCGTAATCAGCCACCTGGTCTGCGCCGATGTGGTTGATACTGAAGTAATGGGCGCGCGGGTGCGCAAAGTAGAGTCCGGACACGGCTGCGGCCGGCCACATAGCACAGGATTCGGTAAGCTCCAGCCCCGTGCGCGCCGGCGCCTCGAGCAGGTCGAACAAGCGGCGCTTTTCCGTGTGGTCCGGGTAGGCGGGATAGCCGGCGGCAGGGCGTATACCGCGGTATTTTTCAGCGATAAGCTCCTCGTTGTCGAGTGTCTCATCCGATGCGTAGCCCCACCACTCGCGACGTACCTTGGCGTGAAGTGCCTCGGCGAAAGCTTCCGCCAGCCGGTCCCCCAGAGCCTGTGCCAGGATGGAGTCGTAGTCATTCCCCTCCGCCTTGAAACGCTCGGCAATGGTGTGCACTTCAGGGCCCATCGTGACCGCGAATCCGCCGATCCAGTCGGGCACCCCCACAGGTGCCACGAAGTCCGCCAGGGACAGGCAGCTGCCTTTTCCCGACTTCTGCCGTTGCTGGCGCAGCTGGTAGAGCCGTGTCCGCACTTCCTTGCGCGATTCATCAGTCCAGACCACGATGTCGTCGCCGTCACTGTTTGCAGGCCAGAGACCGACAACGCCGCGCGGCGTAAACCAGGATTCTTCCTCGATGCGTGTCAACATGGCGAGTGCCTCTTCGTAGAGCTCTCGCGCAATGGGGCCTTTTTCCGGGTCGTCCAGAATTTCCGGAAAGGCCCCCTGCATTTCCCAGGTGGCGAAGAAAGGTCGCCAATCGATGTAATCGCGCAGGGTCGCGACACTGAAATCATCGACAGTGGTCAGGCCGGGACGCATCGGTGCTTCCGGTTGGTGGTCATCCCAGCCGCCTTCCAGGGCCTGTCCGCGGGCCTGATCAAATGGTGTTACCGGCTTGGCACGCTGCGAGCCGCTGCGGTCGCGCTGACGCGACTGTTCCTCGAGGGCTTCACTGAGGATTTCCGGTCGCGCTGTTTTTGACAGCAGCCGAGAGACCACACCCACGGCACGGGATGCGTCATCGACGTGCAGAACGCCGTGTTCATACTGCGGCGCGATCTTGAGAGCGGTGTGTTTCTTCGAGGTTGTCGCGCCGCCGATGAGCAGCGGGAGCTCGAAGCCCTGCGCCTGCATTTCACGGGCGACGTCGACCATGCGGTCCAGGGATGGCGTGATCAGGCCCGACAGCCCGATGATGTCGACCTTTTCTTCACGCGCCCGACTGAGGATGTCCTCGCTCGGAACCATGACGCCGAGGTCGACGACATCGTAGTTGTTGCACTGCAGGACAACGCCGACAATATTCTTACCGATGTCGTGCACGTCGCCCTTGACGGTTGCCATCAGCACCTTGCCTTTGGCCGAGGTATCGCCCTGGAGGCGCTTTTCCTCTTCCATGTAGGGCAACAGATGCGCGACCGCGGTTTTCATGACCCGCGCGGATTTGACAACCTGCGGCAGGAACATCTTGCCGGCGCCAAAGAGGTCGCCGACGACATTCATGCCATCCATGAGCGGGCCTTCGATGACATCGAGGGGACGCTCCGCGCGCTGTCGGCAATCTTCTGTATCCTCCACCACGTAGTCTGTGATGCCGTGTACCAGCGCGTGCTCGAGGCGCTTCTCCACCTCTTGTTCACGCCAGGCCGGGTCTTCCTTCTTGGCCGCCTCGCCGGAATCGCGATACTTGTCGGCGATGTCGAGAAGGCGGTCTGTGGCGTCATCCCGGCGGTTGAGAAGCACGTCTTCCACGTGTTCACGCAGCTCGTCGGGGATATCGTCGTAGACGGTGATCTGTCCTGCATTGACAATGGCCATGTCCATGCCCAGCGGTATGGCGTGGTACAGGAAGGCCGAATGCATTGCTTCGCGTACGGCATTGTTGCCGCGGAAACTGAACGAGACGTTTGATAAGCCGCCGGAAACGTGGGTCAGGGGCATGGCCTCCTTGATCAGGCGGGTAGCCTCAAAAAAGGCGTTGGCATAGTCGTTGTGTTCTTCAATGCCCGTGGCGACGGCAAAGATATTGGGATCGAAGATAATATCCCAGGGATCGAAACCGGCTTCGTTCACCAGCAGGTCGTGACTGCGCTTGCAGATACCGAACTTGTGTTCCGCCGTCTCCGCCTGGCCGTTCTCGTCAAAGGCCATGACGACGACTGCCGCGCCGTAGCGGCGGACTGTCCGGGCCTGCTCGAGAAACGCGGCCTCTCCCTCCTTGAGCGATATCGAGTTGACTACGGCGCGACCCTGGATGCACTTGAGGCCCGCCTCGATGACCTCAAACTTGGAGCTGTCGACCATGATCGGCACGCGGCTGATGTCTGGTTCCGAGGCGATCAGATTGAGGAATGTCGTCATGGCTTCAGCGCTGTCGAGCAGCCCCTCATCCATGTTGACATCGATAATCTGGGCGCCGTTCTCGACCTGCTGTCGGGCGACGTCCAGGGCGCTGTCGTAATCTCCCTCCATGACCAGCCGCTTGAAGCGTGCCGACCCGGTGACGTTGGTGCGTTCACCGATATTGATGAAACTGGCGATTGTGTTACTCATGCCGCAGCTCCCGCTTCAAATATTTCAAGGCCGGACAAGCGCATGCGTTGCACTCGCTCGGGCACATCCCGGGGAGCTTTGCCGGCTACCCCTTCGGCGATCGCCCGGATGTGTGCAGGCGTCGTCCCGCAGCAGCCGCCAACGACATTGACCAAACGTGCATCTGCCCATTCGCTCAAGTGTGCGGCGGTCTCTTCCGGTTGTTCGTCGTAACCACCCATCTCGTTGGGCAGGCCGGCATTCGGATAGGCGCTGATCCGCGTATCCGCAACCTCCGCCAGGGTCTTGACATGACGGCGCAGCTCATCTGCCCCCAGTGCGCAATTCAGGCCGATGGTAAAGGGACGCGCATGGCTCATGGATACCCAGAACGCCTCGGGTGTCTGTCCCGTCAATGTGCGCCCTGAACGGTCCGTGATCGTGCCCGAAATCATTAATGGCGGTACCGCTAAACCCTCATCGCGGAGTGTCTCGATAGCGAAGATAGCGGCTTTTGCATTCAGTGTGTCGAAGATTGTCTCGATGAGAATCAGGTCGCAGCCCGCCTCGATCAGGGCGCGCGCCGCCTCGCCGTAGGCACCGGCCAGGCGATCGAAGTTGACGGCACGGTAACCGGGATCATTGACATCGGGACTGATACTGGCGGTCTGGTTCGTCGGCCC
>CAYFVJ010000235.1:0-3606 GCA_964346555.1 uncultured Alteromonadaceae bacterium
TCGCCGCGCTGCTGGACACCGAGCAGGGCGGGCATTTCGCCTTCGGGCCGGTGGGGGATGGTGCGCGCGGCCGGGACAGGAGCGCGATGGGCCGCAGCCGAGCCCCCATGGATGGGACGTCGGCGTGTCAGTGGGGGTGGAGAAGGTGCGCGTGGCCGGAGCAGGAGCGCAGTATGCTGCAGCTGGGTGTGAAACCCCGCGGGATGCTGCTACTCTCACGCTCAATCGCAAATGCGCAGTACCTTGCCCATGAACAGCCCACTCCCCGAGACGCCAGAGCGACCTCTCGCCGGCCCCGACGCGCCACACGCGGTGGTGATCGGCAGTGGCTTTGGCGGGCTCGCAGCGGCGATACGGCTGGGAGCGAGAGGTTTTCGCGTCACCGTGGTCGACAAGCTCGACGCGCCCGGGGGCCGTGCTTACGTGTTTCGCCAGGACGGGTTCACCTTTGATGCCGGCCCCACGATCGTCACCGCGCCGTTTCTTCTGCGCGAGCTGTGGACGATGTGCGGCAGGCGCTTCGAGGACGACGTCGACCTGCGCCTGATGTCGCCGTTCTACCGTATCCGCTTTGATGACGGCGAGGTCTTCGATTACGGCGGCGATGCCGAGGCCGTCAAGGCCGAAATCGCGCGCTTCAATGCGGACGATGTGGCCGGGTACGAGCGCTATATGCAGGCCAGTGAGCAGGCCTATGAGGTGGGTTTCGAGAAGGGTGGGCACCTGCCCTTTGAAACCTTCGGTGAACTGCTCAGGTTTCTCCCGGGCATGATTCATCTGCGTGCCTATCGCAGCGTCTACGGACAGGTCGCAAAGTACGTTCGCGATCCACATGTGCGCATCGTGCTCAGCTTCCATCCGCTGCTGATCGGCGGCAATCCATTTACCGTGACCTCCATTTATACACTGATTTCGTTTCTGGAGCGCCAGTGGGGCGTGCATTCAGCGATGGGTGGCACGGGAAGCATCATCAAAGGCATGGTCGACCTGATTCGTGGCCAGGGCAATCAGTTGCGCATGAATGCGGAGGTCGAGGAGATACTGGTCGAGCAGGGCACCGCCACGGGCGTGCGCCTGCGCTCGGGTGAGGTTGTAGCGGCGGACCTGGTGGTGTCGAACGCCGATTCCGCCTGGACCTATCGACACCTGGTGCCGCAGCAGCATCGGCGTCGCTGGACCAACCGGCGCATTGAGCGCTCGCGCTCGTCGAACGGTCTGTTCGTGTGGTATTTCGGCACCAGCCAGCAGTACCCTGACGTGCCTCATCACTCAATAGTGCTGGGGCCGCGGTACAAGGAATTGCTGGACGATGTCTTCGAGCGCAGGAAGCTGTCGGCGGATTTCAGCCTCTACCTGCACCGGCCGAGTGCCACGGATCCGTCCATGGCGCCGGAGGGTCATGACTGTTTCTACGTGCTGGCGCCTGTGCCACATCTCGGAGCGGACATCGACTGGAATGAGCACGCCGAAACTTTCCGTCGTGCTGTGGAGACCCGGCTTGAAGAGACCATGCTGCCGGGCCTGGGCGACGCAGTCGTCACCTCCCGCGTGATGACGCCACTGGATTTCGAGCAGCGGCTGCTGTCGTTCCGCGGGGCCGGCTTCAGCTTTGAGCCGGTACTGCGCCAGAGCGCCTGGTTCCGTCCGCACAATCGCAGCGAGGATGTAAAGCACCTTTACCTGGTCGGGGCGGGCACGCATCCCGGTGCCGGCATGCCGGGCGTGCTGTCTTCTGCGCGGGTTCTCGACACCATAGTACCGCATGCCGACACGTTCCGCTGACGCCACGCCGCGGCTGCGCGAGGCGGATATGGCCGCCTGTCGCGGCCTGCTGAAGACCGGCTCGCGCTCCTTCCATGCGGCTTCCCGCTTCCTGCCCTATCAGTCCCGCGATGCGGCGACCGCGCTGTATGCGTTCTGTCGCCTGGCCGATGATGCGGTGGATGACAGTGGTGCACCGCACCTGGCGCTGGAGATGCTGCATGGACGCCTGGATGCCATCTATGCCGGTGCGCCCGAGAACTATGCTGCCGATCGTGCCCTGGCGTCGGTGGTCGTTCGCTGCGGCATGCCTAGAGCACTGCTGGATGCGCTGCTGGAGGGGTTTGCGTGGGACGCCGAGGGTCGCGACTATGCGACGCTTGCGGCAGTGCTCGACTACGCCGCCCGGGTCGCCGGGTCTATCGGCGTCATGATGGCAGTCATCATGGGCATTCGTGACGCCAGCGTACTGGCCAGAGCAGCGGACATGGGTGTGGCCATGCAGTTGAGCAATATCAGTCGTGATGTAGGAGAAGATGCCAGGAACGGGCGTCTCTATCTGCCACTGGACTGGCTGCACGAGGTCGGGATCGATTCCGCGGCATTTTTGCGTGCACCACAACACAGTGCCGAACTGGCGGCGGTCACGCGTCGGCTACTGGTTGTTGCCGACAAGCTCTATCGGCGCGCGGATGCCGGCCTGACGCAGCTGCCGCTGCGCTGTCGTCCGGGGATGTATGCGGCGCGCCTGCTGTATTCCGCGATCGGTGACGAGGTGCGACGTCTCGATTGCGACAGCGTGAATCAGCGTGCGGTGGTTTCGGCGCCGCGCAAGCTGTTGCGCCTGGCCGGGCTGCCCACGCTGCCACTGCTGGATGCCAGCGCGGTATCGGCACCCGTGCTGCGCCAAAACCGTTTTCTGGTGGAAGCGGTAAACTCACACCCCGGTCCCCGGGTCAGCTCGCTCGTCGAACAGGAGGGCAGGGTGGCCTGGATGTTGGCGCTGTTCCAGGAGATCGATCGCCGCGAGCAACCGTCCCGCCAGCGTGATTCAGGCGACGGCGAGCGGCCGACCGCCACCGGTTAATGGAGGCTCCGGTGCCCTGAAAATTGCCCATCACGGCTGTACCGCGGATTATCCCGGTCCGCCCCGCACCGCCCGTGCGTAGCGCGGCATCCGGAACGGCAGCAGCGTCTGCACCCAGCGCTGGCGAAAGCGGATCAGGGACAGGCTTTCGTGAAACGCGGTAACACGCTCGCCCAGCAACTGTGTTTCCAGCATGGAACGAGCGTAGAAGGGTGTGTCCTCGAGGGTGCGCAGTACCCGGGTATTCCCGCTCGTGTCAGCGCCGGTCTGGCGCGGTATACGCCAGATTGAGGTCGTGGGCAGCTCAGTTACCGGCATAGGTGCCATTGCCGTCGCACGGCCCCCGGCATCAAAGTGCAGGGCCAGAGACAGGGGTGACGCAGCGGGGTCGAGCGGTCGAGCGTGGTACTGCACGAAACTAGCGCCGTCGGCAAGCGTTGCCCGCGACCAGTCCCAGCCCGAAAATCCTGCCTCCAGTGGCTCGCTGCCGCGGTTGCTGTCGAAGTATCCCTCGCCCGTCCAGGCCAGCTGCGGCGCCTGCAGGTCAACCGAGACCCGGCAACTGGGGCTGATTGGCCACCAGCGATGGTGACCACGATGATCGATAGCGTAGTCCTGCCTGTTGATTGCGGACAGCGACACGCGGACCTCGCCGCGTAGCCGACGCGTCAGCGGCACGGTAATCTCGTCAATTCGCACAACCAGTTCGTGTTCACTCCAGCGGATGGCGCTCGGTCCGACCTGCAGCCTGCTCTGGT
>CAYFVJ010000236.1:0-3545 GCA_964346555.1 uncultured Alteromonadaceae bacterium
GTGGTCAGCTCCCAGAAGACGAACAGGGCCAGCACGTTGTCCGCGGTGACCAGGCGGATCGCTATTTTGCTGCTGGTCATGGTGCTGTTTTCCTGGACGGGCATGACCTACTACATGCGTACCGAAACCTACAAAGAGAAGTCCCGCGACTATGTCGCCTCGGCGCGGGTGATCGGCGCCTCGAATGCGCGGATCATGTTTCGCCACATCATGCCCAACGTACTGTCGACGCTGGTGACCTTCATGCCCTTCACCATTGTCGCCGCGATTTCCGCCATTACGGCGCTGGATTTTCTCGGTTTCGGCCTGCCGCCGCCCACGCCCAGCCTGGGGGAGCTGCTGAAACAGGGCACCGCCAACCTGCGCACGGCCCCCTGGATTGTGATATCCGCCTTCGGCACACTGGTTGCCCTGCTGACGCTGGTGACGTTTATCGGCGAGGCCATTCGCGAATCATTCGATCCCAGAACCTTTTCCGTTTACCGTTAGCGATTCAGTTGTCGAGGTCACTTTCATGAAGAAGTCACTGCCAGCGCTGTTGTTTGCGAGTCTTGTGTTTGTGCTGACAGGGTGCGACGAGCAGGGCGCTGATAGCGGAGGCGACACCGGGACAGCACAGGCCGATATCCGTGCCGAGGTGGAGGCCTTCTACGCCGCCAACCCCGATTTCTTCAGCTTCAGGACGCCGGCGGATCTGCCGCCTGATCTTGCGTGGACGAGCAATGATCATTTGCCGGAAGTCGGCTCGCCCGAGGCATTGAAGGGCGGGACGCAGTACCTGGCCCTGCAGGATTTTCCGCGTACGCTGCGCACGGTCGGCCCGGATTCCAACGGCAGCTTTCGCCCTTACATACTGGATAATGTGGGCATGACCTTGACACACCAGCACCCGGAAACCCTGGAGCTGTACCCGGCGCTAGCCGAAGCCTGGGCGGTAGACTGGGACAACAATACCGTTTACGCAAAACTCGACCCGGCGGCGACCTGGTCGGATGGCGAGCCGATCACTGCCGACGACTATCTTTTCATGTTCTGGTTCTACCGCTCGCCCTATATCACGGCGCCCTGGTACAACAATTTCTACAGCACGACCTACACGAACATCTCCCGCTACGATGACCACACTATCTCCATCACGATGGCCGAACGCAAGCCTGACATGGATGAACGCGGTCTGTTGCTGCGGCCGATTCCGCAGCACTTTTACCGCGAGATGGGTGACGACTTCACAGAACGCTACCAGTGGTCTTTCGAGCCCACCGCGGGCGCCTACATCGTCCGCGACGAGGATATCCGCAAAGGCCGCTCCATAGCTCTGACCCGGCTGGAGGACTGGTGGGCCCGGGACAGGAAGCACTTCCGCTATCGTTTCAACCCGGACCGCCTGCAGTTCAGCGTTATCCGCGACACATCAAAAGTGTTCGAGGCCTTCAAGCGCGGCGATATCGACCAGTTCGGGCTGAATCTTGCGGAGTACTGGTATGAAAAACTGCCCGATTCCGACCCCGATGTGCAGGCGGGCTATATTCACAAGACCACCTTCTACAATCAGCGTCCGCGTCCGCCCTTCGGGCTGTGGATGAATACGGCAAGGCCGCTGCTGGACAACCGGGATATCCGCCTGGGTATCTCCCACGCCACTAACTGGAAAATGGTGATCGAGAAGTTCTTCCGCGGTGATAATCAGCGGCTGAATACCGCCAATGACGGTTTCGGCGACTATTCCCACCCCACGTTGACGGCCCGGGAATTCGACCTTGCCAAGGCTCAGGAGCACTTCGCAGACGCCGGTTTCACCCGCCGCGGCGCCGACGGCATACTGGTCAACGAAGCGGGGCAGAAGCTTTCTTTCACGCTATCCACCGGCTACGAGAGCATGCGCGACGTCACGACTATCCTGCGCCAGGAGGCAGCAAAGGCAGGCCTCGACCTGCGCCTGGAAATTCTCGATTCCACCGTCGGCTGGAAAAAAGTGCAGGAAAAGCGGCACGATATTTCCTTCGTTGCCTTTGGCCGCTTCATGGAGCAGTACCCGCGTTTCTGGGACTACTACCACTCGGACAATGCCTGGGATCGGGCCTTCCTAGACGACGGTACGGTCAACCCTGACCGGCAGCTGAAAACCCAGACCAACAACCTGGAGGCCTTTGCCGTGCCGGAGATGGACCGGCTGATCGAGCAATACCGGGCTTCCTCGGACCGGGACGAAATGATCGCGCTGTCACACCGCATGATCGAACTTCATCACGATCACGCGTCCTTTGTCCCCGGCTTTTATCAGGGTTTTTTCCGGGTCGGGCACTGGCGCTGGTTGCGCTATCCCGAGGGTTTCTCTTACCGGCACTCGGACGGCCCCGGCGAGCTCTTTGTGCACTGGATCGATACCGGGATGAAGGAAGAGACCGAGGCGGCAATGCGTGAGGGCCGCACCTTTGAACCGTCGATCACCGTATACGACCGCTGGGCCGAGTAAGCCGCCAATGCCACTGCTGGAGGTCGACAATCTTGTTGCCGAGTTCACCAGCGATGAAGGTCTGGTGCGCGCGGTCGATCGCGTCAGCTTCAGCGTCGAGGCCGGAACCACGCTGGGCATTGTCGGCGAGTCCGGCTGCGGCAAGAGCGTAACGGCCCTGTCCATCATGCGCCTGCTGCCGCAGCCCATGGGTCGCATCGCCGGCGGCGCGATCCGTTTCCAGGAACGTGATCTCGCGCAGCTGCCGATTGCCGACATGGATAAGGTGCGTGGTCGGCAGATCGGCATGGTGTTCCAGGAGCCCATGACCGCCCTCAACCCCGTGCACACCATTGGGCGCCAGCTCACCGAGGGGATGCTGCTGCATGGCATCTGCAGGCCCGAGAGCGCCTTGCGCGCGGCGGCGGAGCTGCTGGACCGGGTCGGTATCCCCTCGCCGGACGTGCGTCTGGGTGAGTATCCCCACCAGTTGTCCGGGGGCATGCGCCAGCGGGTGGTCATCGCCATGGTGCTGGCCTGTCGCCCGTCCCTGCTGATTGCCGACGAACCCACCACGGCGCTGGACGTGACTATACAGGCCCAGATTCTGGAACTGATCAGGGATCTGCAGGCGGAGATGGGCATGGCGGTGGTGATGATTACCCACGACCTCGGTGTCATAGCGGAGACCTGCAGCCAGGTTGTGGTGATGTACGCGGGCCGGGTTGCCGAGAGTGGCTCGGTATTCGATATCTTTGATCGCCCGGCGCACCCCTACAGTCGCGGCCTGCTGCACGCCATTCCGCGCCTGGATACCCCGCCCAAATCCCGCCTCGGCGTTATCGAAGGCATGGTGCCCGGCCTGCATGACCTGCCGCCGGGCTGCCGTTTCGAGAACCGCTGCGCGCACGCGGTTGACGCATGCCGCTGGGTTTCCCCGGAGCCGGAGCAGGTCGCGCACGGCCACAGCGTGAGCTGCAGCCGGTGGCGTGAGCTGTGAGCGCAGCGCTGCTCGAAGTCGATAATCTGACCATGCACTTCCCGGTGCGTGAGGGCTTGTTGCTGCGCGCGAAGACCTTCAACTGGGCGGTCG
>CAYFVJ010000237.1:0-3513 GCA_964346555.1 uncultured Alteromonadaceae bacterium
TTGTGATACGCCGCTACATATCAAGGAGGCTGCCAAGAAGGCACTCGATGACGGGGTTGTTCATTACGGCGAATTTGCCGGCGAGACGCCATTGCGCACCGCAATTGCACAGCGACTGCGTTCGGAGAAGCAACTCGATGTCGGTCCCGATCAGATCATCGTTACCAGCGGACTCACCCATGCAGCCTTCGCGGTCTGCTTCGCGGCGATCGACCCCGGTGACGAAGTCATCATGCTGGAACCCTACTACCCGATCCATATAAAAAAGGTAGAGCTGGCACGGGGTGTTCCGGTGTTTGCGCCGCTGGATCGGAACAATGGTTTTGCTATCGACCCCGATGCCATAGAAGCCCGGATCACTGAGCGGACGCGAATGCTGTGTCTGATCAATCCGTCCAACCCGACCGGGAGAGTCCATACGCGAGCAGAACTGCAGGCGCTAGCGGATATTGCGATCAGGCATGATCTGCTGGTGCTCAGCGATGAAGTCTACGAGGAAATCGTATTTGACGACGTCCAGCACGTCAGTATCGGGTCGCTGCCGGGCATGGCGGAGCGGACTTTCAGCCTGTTTGCCTTTACCAAGTCCTACGCTATGGACGGTTGGCGTCTCGGTTATATCGCTGCCGATCCGCGTTTCATCCCCGCATTGCTTCAGATGACGATTGCCGACGTTGCGCATGGCAATGTGTTCGCTCAAGCCGGTGCGCTCGCGGCGCTGACTGGTCCAAAAAGCGCTCGCGAGGGCATACATGCCGAAGATACGCGTCGCCGGGACCTGGTCGTTGCCGGTCTCAACCGTTTACCCGGGGTTTCCTGCCGAGCACCCGAGGGATCGGTGTACGCTTTTCCCGACATTAGGGGAACGGGTAAATCTTCTCAGGCCTTTGCGGACGAAGTTCTGGAGAATGCGCATGTGGTCGTGGAAGCCGGCACCTTTTATGGCCCTGCCGGAGAGGGTCACCTGCGGATTTGCTTCGGGTCGGAACCCTATGAGCGTATCGAGGAGGCGCTCGAGCGCATGACGCGGTATCTTACAGGCTGATTCAAGCGTCGTTAGCGGATCGCGCGAGATGATGCGCTTGCGCGGTATCCGCCCCTGCCGCTTCACTCATACTCTACAAGCTCGAGCGGAAAGCCGTCAGGGTCGGCGACGAATGCAAGACGCATCCCCGCTCTGACGTCCACTATGGCCGGAGTCGTGTTTACCTTTACCCCGGCTTTCCGGAGTTTCTGCATCAACAGCTCCAGGTCCTGTACCACCAGGGTAAGGAAAGACGTGGTCGCCCGCGAGCAGATTTCCGTCGCGTTGCTCGCCGCGTCCGGGACAGCGCCCTCGGGCTGAAGCAGCTTGACGACGGAGCCGCAGTCTGCCGTAAAGCGGCTGATAGTGAAGCCTGCGCTCGCCACGCCGGTGCGCATCCCTGTATCTGCGGCAATCGTCATCTCCCGCTCGGGGACGAGCCCGAGTAGATCACGGTAGAAAAGTTTTGATGCTGCAAGATCGCTGACAACGATGCCAAACTCGAGTGGCTTGACGATGTGGGGCACTGTGCTCATCCCGTTTTGGAGAAATCCGGCGATCGCCGATCGAGAAAGGCGCCGATACCCTCGCGCGCCGCGGCGGTCATGCCTGTATCTGCAAATGCCTGATAGCCAATCTCCAGAGCCTCGTTTAGACTGCCCGCCCGCGCCGCATCCGGGATTGCGCGAGCCAGGATCGTCGCGACTTCAGCGCTGTAGTCCGTCGCTGCACTGACGGGGCCCACGTCCAGCGGGGCGTCCAGGGATACCTTGCCGCATAGGCTGATTTGCTCTGCGGCTTCAATGGCTTGTGCGAAAAGCCCGGTGATATCCGCAGCCAGGGAGCTGACAACACCGAGCCGTTGTGCCTCGGTGGCGGACAGGCGTTCAGCCCTGATTATCATGTCGTGGAATTTCGCCGAGGCAGCAGGATGACGTCGATAAGGCACGGCAAGCGCACCGATCCCCGGCGCTATGCCGAGCGAGATTTCTGGAAACTGCAGGTAGGCATCCTGCATCATGACCATGGCATCGCAGCGCAGGGCCAGCTCGAGGCCGCCTCCCAGAGCAAACCCGTTGAGCGCAGCAACAATGGGCTTCCTGCATTCGTCCATGCGTAGCAAAAGGCGGGAACAGGCGCGGGCGTAGTCCACACATGCGTCGTGGTCACCCAGCAGCGCCGGGAAGCGTCCGATGTCCGCGCCGGAGCAGAACGCCTGGGTGCCGTAACCCGTTATCACGATAGCACTGATAGCGGCATCCGCCTCTGCCCGCTCAACCGCCGCGAGTATCTCGTCGGTCATTTCATCGTGTAATGCATTGAGCGCGTCCGGTCGCCGCAGGGTGATTATCATCGCGCCGCGGTAGTGATCCACGCCGATGAACCTGTGCGCTGCCAGCCCCTCCTCGAGTGCGGCGTCCCCGCGCGGCATGGCCGGTTTCCAGTCGGCAAAGCGGTCGGCAATGCGCCGGACTTCTCCGGCGCCAAGGTCTCGCATCAGGGCGAGTGGGCCGTCACGGAAACCAAAGGCCAGTCGACACCCCAGCTCCAGGTCTTCAGGTGTGCCTATACGGCGCTGAAGGATATCTGCCGTCTGTGAGAAAAGAATACCGAGAAGCCGGTCGCTGATCTGACTTGCCAGAGCACTGTCCACCGCAAGCGGCCGGTCTGACGCTACCGTCTCCCAGTGCGGATTGGACTCGAAAACGCTTGCTGGCGCGTAGTGCGCGCCTTCATCGGCCGCCTGCAGCTGGTTGGTCTCGACAATGATCGGATTGCCATGTGCCAGATTCAACACCTGGAACGGCCCAGCATGTACGAAGTTCATGGCTACACTGTCGATTTCTGCCGGACTGGCATCGTCGAGCAATAGCGCGGCTTCGTTGCACCAGTTGTCGAAGATCCTGTCGAGCATGAAACAGACTTCATCCGAGGTGATCATCGGTGTTTTTCCGGTGGCGTAGAAAATCCATCGCAGTGCTGCAATGGTGTCTTCACTGACTTGCGCCCACTCAATGATCTCAATGGCCGGGTTCTTGAAAGCCGGCGCAAAAAAGTGCGTCACCGTCGCCCGAGAGGGGTGTCGAAGGTGTGAAAAGAGCCGCTGTGCAGGTAGTGAACTCGTGTTTGAGGTGATCAACGTGTCGCTGGCGACCACTGCCTCGATCTCGGAAAAGATACGCCGTTTGATATCGAGGTTTTCCGTCGCCGCCTCTATCACCCAGTCACACCCGGCAAGTGCCTTATATTCGGTACTGGCGCTTATGTCAGCCGCCGCATCCGCTGCCTGCTGCGCGGAAAGCTTGCCCCTATCCAGCCCCTTCTGCGCGTAAGCCTGTATGCGCTCTACGGCGCTGTCGAGGGCGGCTTCGACGACGTCGATAAGGACAAGTTCAAGACCCGGTATTGCGCTCTTGAGGTAGTAGCCGATGTCGGGGCCGATGGTGCCGCAGCCAATGACGCCGACGCGGCGGGGCATTCGTTCCGGT
>CAYFVJ010000238.1:0-1658 GCA_964346555.1 uncultured Alteromonadaceae bacterium
GGTGAGTTGGCATCAAAGCTGCTGACCTGAATGTCCTGCCAATCAATGAAGTAAACGGCACCGTTCATCGTCACCCGATTTTCCAGCAGGCTAAGTTTCCAGCCGAGCTCCCAGTTATCCAGTTCATCCGGGCCGAAGCCGGCCGGCGGCACCGGCGTTCCCGGGGGGATAAACGCCACATCGTTGGTGCCGCCAGGCCGATAGCCCTGACTCCACGTGCCGTAAACCAGGGCGTCGTCGCTGATGTTGTAGGTGATATTGAGCTTCCCGGTCACCTTGTCGTCATCGACGCTGAACCGCGTCGGCACTTCGGAGGGCGTGCCGCCGAAGGGCTGCAGCTCCTGATTTTCTGAATCAATATCGAAGCTGTACCAGCGCACACCGCCCAGTACCGTCCATCGTTCGTTCAGCCGGTATTCGACTTCACCGAATACGGCTTGCTGCTCCAGCGTATCGGTTTTGCTGCGCCCGAAAATGCTGTTCGGGTCGCCCGGCTCGAAGTCGGCCAGCGGGCGCCCGTCAGGGCCGCTCGCGATGACCTGGGTGACAAAGTCCTTGTCTTCTTCAGAGTAGAAGCCACCCACCAGAACCTGGGCCGGACCGTCGAAATTGGATGACCAGCGCAGCTCGGCGTTGGTGATCTCGCGTTCCTGGGGCTGGCTGGTGATGGCGGGTACTGGCACACCGAAAAACAGCAGGATGGGCGTCGAGTCAAAGTTGAAATCCACTGTCCGCTCGAACTGGCTGATGGCGCCGAGCAGGTTGCCCTTGGCGTGGGTCCATTCGAATTTTCCGCTAAAGAGCTCGAGCTCCTCATCCCATTCGGTGATGCTGTAGCTCTGGACCGTGCGTTCTTCGGCGGCGGGCATGCCGAAACCGGAGGCCGCCAGGGGGCCGGCAAATGCCGCCTGATTCTCGGCGAAGGTGTCCTGGAGCACCGGCATCTGACGGGAGGTGCCACCGACCTCGCGGTCCTGGCGCAGGGCGAAGCCGGAAATCAGCAACTGGTCGTTCGCAGCCCATTCAAAAGCCAGCTTGCCACCGTCGACCTGGTTGTCGTTGATATCCTCATTGCCCAGCAGCGTGTTGTCGATAAAGCCGTCTTCGTCTGTGGTCCAGCCGACGGCACGCAGGGCAAGCACATCTTGTATCACGGGCAGGTTGAGCATGCCGTTGACCTGAAAGTTGTCACCGCCGTCCTCCGTCGTCGACAGGGTGCCGCCAACGCTGGCCTCGAGTTCCTGGCTATTGGGTCGGTTGGGGATATAACGCACGGTGCCCGACATCGAGCTGGCGCCGTACAGCGTTCCCTGGGGGCCTTTGAGTACTTCCACCCGTGCCAGGTCGTGCAGTTCGATATCGGCCTGGCGTCCGCCCCCGTCCTGTTTGCTGCGCGCCGTAATAACGGCCTCGTCGTAGTACACGCCGACGGTTGCAGTGGCCGTGGAGTTGACACCCCGGATGATGTATTCCCGGTCACCCGGCCCCAGATCCTGCACCACCAGGCTGCTGATCTGGGGTGCGAGTTCGCTCAGTTCGGTAGCGACCTCGTTGCGAATCTGATCCGTGTCCAGGGCCTGTACGGCAACGGGAATGTCCTGCAGGCGCTGTTCGCCACGCTTGCTCGCGGTCACGACGACCTCCTCGAGCGCGGTTTC
>CAYFVJ010000238.1:1758-3500 GCA_964346555.1 uncultured Alteromonadaceae bacterium
GTGATCGCTGGTGATGGCGCTTATGCCGTCAGGCCCCACTGCGCGAGCGCGTGATAACTGACACTCTGGCGCCCTTGCCGCGATTCGAACAGCGTGAAGTGATCGTACACGAGCTTGATGTCTGGCGGAGAGACCGGTACCGGCGGTGGCTCATTGCAGTCGCGGTACAGTGTAACGTGTGGTGTGTAGGTTTTGCGTTTCCGGCGCGCGCCGACCAGACCGCCCAGGTGTGCCAGTTTGTGCGCCAGGTCGGCGACCTGCCGCGCCGGTTCTGACGTTCCCATCCAGTAAATACCCGGCCCGGGCCAGAAGCCAACCTGGTCGAGATCGAGCCTGCCGCCGACGAATTCCGTGGCTCCCTCGCGAGCATCGACCGCATCGCACAGCGTTTCCACATGCCGAGAGCTGACATCACCGATAAATGCGAGCGTGATATGGAAGTTGGCGACCGGTACGGGCCTGCCCGCGGCGAGACCGAAACGGTCGCGCCAATCGGCGATGGCCAGGCGGGTTGCGGAGTCGGGTTCGATACCGAAGAAAACGCGCATTTCTGTATCACCTCCGGTGGAGTGTCCAGTTGGGCCCGCACCGCGCTCCCTCGCTATGCTAGGCTGTCCTCGATGCAGCACGCAAGGAGCAACGCCATGACACGTACGTTCCGTTGTCTTGTCGCCGGCCTGTCGCTGGCAATCCTGGCCGGTCCCAGCCTGGCAATAGATACGGATATCACGGTCCGCGTTCTTAGCCGCGATGCAAAGTTTGTCGGTTCCGGTATGGGTGGTGCCCGGGTTGTCCTGCGTGACGCACAGAGCGGCGAACTGTTGGTCCGTGGCTTTACCAGTGGCGGCACCGGGGACACGGCGAAACTGATGCACGACGGAAGGGGGCGTCGCGCACGCATGGCGGATGACGGCGATGCCGCCTTCCACGCCACGCTCGACCTCGAACAGCCGCGCCTGATAACGGTTGAGGTGGCCGGTCCGCGGGTGCAAGAGCAGGCCGGTCACGCGGCCAGTGCAACGCAGTGGGTGGTTCCCGGCAAGCATCTGTCCGGCGGCGATGGCTGGGTCGTTGAGCTGCCCGGCTTTGTCGTCAATGTGCTGCAGCCGCCGGGACAGGGCGTCACGCCCGCAGGTGCACAGAACTTTACCATCGATGCGCAGGTAGTGATGATGTGCGGCTGTCCGCTAACGCCAGGCGGCCTCTGGGACGCCGATCAGTACGAGGTCGGCATACTGGTATCACGGGAGAATCAGGAGGTCGTCGACATCGCCATGCGCTATGCCGGAAAGAGCAGCCGGTTTACCGGCGAAGTCCCGGTCACTGGCCCCGGCGTGTATACCATCTCGGTGTACGCGTACGACCCGCGCACGGGTAATACGGGTATCGATCAGACCACGGTGATCGTTGACTGAACGGTTTGGTAAAGGGAGCTGTCGGCAAAACCCTGTGCACTTGCGCCTGCCGCTGACGCCTGAATGCCGACAGGGCTGAGAAAGTACCGCATTTCTCTTCTTATTTATTGCCGCGGTTACGCTGCCTTCACCCGGGTTTATCACCAGCTCGCAACGTATCGACTGCACGCTTAACCGGGAATCCAGGTATCAATGCACCTTCGTTGTGCTAAGGTTCGAAGTCGAATGTCATTGGCAGGACTGAATGAGCGACGCTGAGCCCCTCATCCGGCTGGAGAACCTGTACAAGATCTTCGGGCCCGACCCCCGAGGGGCATTGCGTTTGGC
>CAYFVJ010000239.1:0-3499 GCA_964346555.1 uncultured Alteromonadaceae bacterium
TTACTCCACCGGGAGCTCAGGTTCCCGCCCCCACTCCGCCCAGGAACCATCATAGACGGCGGCCTCTTTCCCGGTAGCGTGCGCCAGCGCGAGCGCCAGCAGGCAGGCAGAAATACCGCTGCCGCAGGTGGTGATAACCGGTTTCTGCAGGTCAAGACCGCTGTCGAGGAAGCGCTGCTTGAGAACATCGGGCGGCAGCAGGGTTTTGCTGTCAGCGTCGAGCACCTGCGCGTAGTGCAGGTTGAATGCCCCGGGCATATGGCCTGAGCGCACGCCGGGGCGGGCCTCCGGCACCTCGCCGCGAAAACGCGGCGCGGAGCGGGCGTCGAGAAGCTGTGACTCACCGTCGCCAATGGCATCGCGCACCTGCGCCATGGAACGCAGCAGCGTCTGATCCGGCGCATCGGCCGTGAAATCGCCCGCGCGTCGATCGCCGCCGGGCTCGTCCGCGGTGGCAACCAGCCCGCCACCCGCCGCGCGCCAGGCCGGCAATCCGCCGTCCAGCACTGAGACCTTGTGATGGCCGAAGATCCGGAACATCCACCAGGCCCGGGGCGCCGAAAAAACACCGGACGTATCGTAGACCACTACCCGGTCGTCTGCGTTAACGCCAAGGTCACGCATGGCGCTGGTGAACTCCCCTGCAGGTGGAAGCATATGCGGCAGGTCGCTGTCCCTGTCGACCAGTTCCTCGATCGCAAAAAAAAGCGCGCCAGGAATATGCGCGTTATCAAATTCTGCCCTGCAATCGCGCTCGTCGGCCGGCAGATACCAGGAGGCATCCAGAATCACGAGCCCCGGCGAGCCCAGGTGCTCCTGCAGCCAGTGCGCGCTGACCAACACCGGTCCCGCTGACGTCATCCGCGGCTTCCCTTGCCCTGCTTTGAGCCGGAGGGCTGCGTGTACTCATCGTTGAGCGACTGCACGAGTACCTCCGAATCGCCGATGAGCTTGTCCAGTTTCTTCTGTATGCGCGTGGACCAGCCGGCGAGCCTGCGCGGCAGCAAAGGGGCGACCACCGCGTCTAGCTGTGTCTCGAACGCGCGTATCAGCGGCGCCTGATCTGCGCCGAGGCTGTCGTCTCGACGCAGGTGGCGCAGCACGCTCTGGCCGGCGAGACGCCGCAGCCGCGAGTAGGCAAACAACACAGCGACCGCGACGCCTACCCCGGTCAGCGCCTGCAGCATGGGATTGAGTCCGGCCAGCGGCAGGAACACATAACCATCCCACGCGCCGCCGGTAATGGTCACGTACAGAAACAGGCCGATGGCGAGGCCGAAAGTTATGCCGTTGGTCCAGTGGCTGCGCGACATCCACAGCTCTTTTGCCTCCAGCAGGCGGGGCACCATAACGTCGCGCAGGTGCTTGCTGGAATTCTCGAGCATGCCACTGACGCGATAGGCGCGCTCGATGTTCAGCTGCTCGATACGGCGGCGAATATCGCCGAGATCCTCATCGCGCTTGGCCTGCATGCGCGCGCGCTTCTGCTCATCCTCGATTGGCACGACCGCCTCCTCGGAATAGGTACGGTAGAAGCGTCCGGCGGTCAGGCCCGACTGTGCCAGCGCGCGCTGCCAGGCGGCGACGACCTCTTCCGGGTTGTCTTCGCGCGCGGTGTTGTCGATCTGGTTGAGGATATACAGAAACTTGTCGCTGTCGGTGCGATTGATGGTATCGGCGACCAGGTGCTTCAACGTATCCGTCATTGCGCCCGGCTCCGGATGCCGGGCATCGAAGAACACCAGCACCAGGTCAGACAGCCCGATGATGTGATCGGTGATCAGCAGTGTGGAGCTGCGCTGCTCGTCCGCGTCAAAGCCGGGGGAATCGATCATTATCTTGCCGCGCAGGGACTCCGAGCGACAGGTCTTCAGCTGCAGGAACGAGTCGATGCGCTTGCCCTCGCCCTGGGAGGCCGCCTCTACCTGTTCGCTGATCTGGTAGAACGGAAACCGTGGATCGGCGTCCAGCGCCAGCCCCGGCAGCTGCCGCGGCTGCTCGCCCTCGCCGAAGCAGACCACGGTGAATTTATCGTCTATCGCCTGGTTGCCGGTGCGCTGCAGGTCGACGCCGAGATATTCGTTCAGGAACGTGGACTTGCCCGCGGAAAATGTTCCCAGAACCGCCACAACCGGCCACCAGGAAATCTGCGTGGCATAGGACTCATCATGGCCGGTGAAGCCTATTTTGCGGGAAATGGCGTCCAGCTCCTGAAAATACTCCACTGCCTGGGACAGCGTCGGGTTTTCCTGCTCAAGGTGGTGCTTCAGTCTTTTGATGCGTTCTTCGGTTGCCGTCTTTGTCACGGTATTACCTCAGCTGAATAAGAGTCCTCAGGATGTCACCAGTATGCCTGCTATGTCCAGTTGTCGGGCTCAGGTCTGCAGCTGTTGTGGGTCAGATTCCGGCACGGAAATGACCCCCAACTGCTGCCGCCTAGCCCAGGGTCGCGTCGAGAAACATCATCACCGCGAAGCCTACCATGAGAGAGAAAGTGGCCACCGTATGGAAACCACTGCGGTGGGTTTCCGGAATGATTTCGTCGCTGATAATAAACAGCATGGCACCGGCGGCAAAGCCCAGCGTCCAAGGCATTAAGGGCGCCGCCAGCGACACCGCGGCGCTGCCGAACAGGCCGCCCAGCGGCTCGGCGAGACCGGTGACAAAGGCGACCAGGAAGGACTGCAGGCGCGTATAGCCGGCGGCCAGCAAAGACACCGCAACGGCCAGGCCCTCGGGGATATTCTGCGTGCCGATACCGGTGGCGAGGCTCAGCCCGTTGGGGATATTGCCATCGGCGAAACCTACCCCCACCGCCATGCCCTCGGGGAAATTGTGCAGAGTAATGGCAATGATAAACAGCCATATGCGTGCCACGGCAGCGACGTCGGGTCCCTCACGGCCACTGACGAAATGCTCGTGGGGGGCCAATCGGTGAACCAGCTGTAGCGCAACCGCCCCCAGCAGCAGGCCTGCGCTGACCACGGAAACTGCGGTGACGCGACTGCTGAACTGCGCCTCGCCGTGGTCGATTGCCGGCAGCAGCAGAGAAAAAAAAGTCGCCGCCAGCATGATGCCGGCGGCGAAGCTCAGCATTGCATCCTCCAGCCAGTCCGACAGGTGGCGGATAAAAAACACACCGACGGCGCCCATACCGGTCGCCAGCCCGGCACCGAGGCTGCCTAGAAAGCCGAACCAGATGACGTTACTGGCTGCTGTGGACATGACGTATCCCCCTGGGGAAAATCTTTCTGGTAACCCGTTGGTCACGCTTCCGGCACACAGGGAATCACGTATGCGCTATCTGCAGCTTACTGCCCGTTGGCCTGATATCCTGGGAGCCTGTCGGACTTAGAGGCTCCTAGCGTTTTTCCGTGGCGATAGGGCCCGTCAACGCACGGCAACGGGCTCGCCAGACCAGGGCGTGACGGACTCGCCAAACAGCACCGGCAGCTTGCTCAGTCGACTCATAATCTCGCTCCTGTGTTATCTATGCTGT
>CAYFVJ010000240.1:0-3466 GCA_964346555.1 uncultured Alteromonadaceae bacterium
TAATCGGGAAAGTCGATATCTCTGCGACAGTGAGCGACGCGATCGCTGATATTCATGCGCCAGCGGCACCGGAAAAATCCGTATCTACGGGGGTCAGACGCTCTCTGGCCAGTTTTGCGGTGGCGGCCTCGGTTACTGCCGTCGTTGTGCTCGGTGGACAACAGCTGCTGGCGCCATCCGACGGTCCCCTTCCGGCGACGGCATCCGGGTCGCCGGGTCCGGTGGGCGTCAGCGGCGCCATGCCCGTCCGCGCCAGCTTCGGGTCGCGTCCGGAGCAGCCGGCGCTCATGCAGCAGCCGGCGTCCGGGTCCAGCTACCAGGAGCTAGCCCGACAGCGGCTGCGCCAGTACAGTCAGGCACATGCAGAGCAGGCAGCATTGAACACACCCCAGGGCCTGGTGCCTTTCGCTCGGATCCGGGATATACAGCCCGAGTAAAGCCGCTGTGGGCCGATTCATCGGGCAATTAGTGCGGCGCCTGTCAATCTGCGTTTGCGCAGGGCCAGTGGCTGCATTCGCTGCGGGGTCATGCGGCGATTCCAGCGCGGACGCGTTGGCGCTGCTTGAGCGGATGTCCCGCTCGGGTATGGCAGTCGATCACCGGGGGATGGCGACCCTGCAGCGCGGCGGTGATATTCGGGTACTGAAGATTCGTAGAGGCAGCGATGCAGGTAAAGTCACGGATACGCTGACACTGCTCACCGGCCAGAGCACCCAGATGGTACAGGCAGAACATTTAGGGGACTGTACTCACCCGGGTCATTCCCTGCTGCGCCTACAACAGGGGGATGAGAGTGAATGTGGTGTGGCAGCTTATTATCGGCTGTCGATGGAGCCCGGCGACCGGGTTGCGGGGCGCGCTACACAACGGATTACCGTCCGACCTCGAGATATGTATCGCTATGGCCATGTATTGGAGCTCGATACGAAAACCGCGCAGCTCCTCAGAACCACCACCCTGACCCGTGACGGTCGGCCCCTGGAAGAGTTCCAGTACGCGAGCCTCACCCTGAATCCCGGCGCAGGCACAGATGGCGATGACTCGGCGGTGGCGACTTACCGTCAGCCTGCATGCAATGCCGGTCGCGATGCATCCGGGCAATCCGCGCCGGCTCCAGCCCGCTGGCAGCCTGAATGGCTGCCGGCGGGCTTCGTCGCAACCCAGGATAATGTTATCGGCTCGCGGCAGACCTATACCGACGGCATGACGAGCTTCTCGATATTTCTCGAGCCTATGGCGACCGACATGCAGCCGGGTGAAGGCGCGGTTCGCGAGGGCAGCACGATCGCCTATACCCGCGGTATGCGCTTGGCGGGCTCGCAGGTATTGATTACCGTGGTGGGAGAGGTGCCGCTGAATACGGCGCGGATAGTCGCTGATTCCGTGGCAGTGAGGTAGCGTTGTATGTTGATTGAGACTGGCAGAGTGGTGGCCCTGGAGTCCGGCTATGTGTGGGTAGAGACCCTGCGGCGCTCCACATGCGGCAGTTGCGCTGCGCGCGCTGGCTGCGGTCAGCGCCTGCTGAACCGCGCGGACGGTGGCGGACGTGGACTTATCCGCGCTCTTTCGGGAGATCGACTCACTGCGGCAGACTGCCAGATAGACGACCAGGTGGAGATCGCTTTGCCCGAGTCGGTCGTTCTGCGCGGGTCAATTATCGTTTACGCCACGCCCATCGTCTGCGCATTGCTGGCGGTGGGGGGACTCTCGGCGCTGGCGGGTCCTGCAGGCGATGCGGCCAGTATTGTCGCAGCAGTCGGCGGCCTCGCGCTCGGCCTGCTGCTTGTGCGCTGGCACGCCAACGCGCACCGGGATGATCCGCACATGCAGCCTGTGCTTCAGCGGCGATTAAGCGCGCACCAGCCTGTTGGCGATCCTGTAGTCGCGCCGCTTTGAGCGGCGCTGGAGGATCGCAATGCACTTTTCACGCAAAATGGGGAAACAGCTAATGCCATATCCACGATTCCTTGCGCAATGCCTGCTGCTTGTCGCCGCCATGCTGGCGTCCGTTGCGCAGGCCGAGACGCTGCCGGATTTTCGCGACATCGTTGCCGACAACTCGGCGGCAGTCGTCAAGATCCTGGTCGAGCAGGAAGCCGGAGCACCTGCGCATCCAGGTTTCGATTCCGAGCAGATACCTGAATACCTGCGTCGTTTCTTCGAGGATAGAGGTGCGCCGCGCGGCCGGCGTCAGCGGATGTCCATGGGCTCCGGATTCATTATCTCCGCCGACGGTTATATTGTGACCAACAACCACGTGGTCGAGCGCGCGAACACGGTCGTAGTGCGCTTGAGCGACAGGAGCGAGTACGACGCTGAAGTCGTAGGGCTGGATGAGCGCTCGGACCTTGCCCTGATCAAGATCGATGGAGAAGAATTGCCCGTCGTGAATCTCGATACGGAGGACAGGCTTGACGTCGGCGAATGGGTGCTGGCCATCGGTTCGCCGTTCGGGCTCGATTACTCGGTGACCGCCGGCATTGTCAGCGCCAAGGGGCGAAGCCTGCCGACAGAGCGCAACGAGAACTATGTCCCCTTCATCCAGACCGATGTTGCAATCAACCCCGGCAATTCCGGCGGTCCATTGTTCAATCTCGATGGTGAGGTGGTCGGGGTCAACTCCCAGATTTTCACCCGCAGCGGCGGCTCCATCGGCCTGTCCTTCGCGATACCGGTGAGCGTGGTGCGCAGCGTGGTCGACCAGTTGAAAGAGAGCGGTTCGGTTTCCAGGGGATGGCTTGGCGTGACCATTCAGGATGTTGACCGCAACCTTGCAGAATCCTTCGAACTCGACCGCCCCATGGGCGCACTGATCTCCCAGCTCGCACCGGGTGGTCCGGCAGAGGGAGCCGGCTTTGAGGCCGGGGATGTGATTATCGAATTTGCGGGTCAGCCGATTGATTCCTCGGCAGATCTGCCGCACGTGGTTGGGCTGCTGCGCCCCGGCACCGAGGTCGATGCGGTGATCGTGCGCGAGGGCGAGCGCAAGACGATTGAAGTAACCGTGGCTGGCCTCGATGCCGATGAAGATCCATCTCTCGCCGCCAAAGGCAAGTCCCCCGATGAAGGCGAAGGCAAACTGGGCATACTGGCCGAGAATGCCGCTGCCGATGTCCTCGAGCGCTGGGGCATCTCCGGTGGTGTGCTGGTGCGTCGCGTCCAGCCCGGCTCCCCGGCCGCGGATGCGGGCATTCGCGCGGGAGACGTCATCACAATGTTCGCCAACCAGCCTGTGCAGGATCTGGATGCGCTGCGAAAGGTCGCCGGTGACCAGCGCGCCGGCGCCTCTGTCCCTGTGCGCCTGATCCGTCGCGGCGCCCCTCTGTTCATTGGACTGCGCATGCCCGGCTGACGTCGACCCGGTCGCCATTCGATCAGGCCGTTCGCCAGGGCGGGGCGGTCGTGACACGCCGTTGACCCATCCCTGGGGGCTCAGCGTACTGTCGGCCGCCCCCGACATCCATGC
>CAYFVJ010000241.1:0-3437 GCA_964346555.1 uncultured Alteromonadaceae bacterium
AACCAGTGACGGAAATCCGGTGTGTTCAGGCTCAGCCACTGTGTGCGCTGGGGATCAATCCGCGAGCCGGCATAGGATTCCCGGTACGAAGTGCCGTCAAAGGCCATCGTCAGCACGCCCTTGGGCGCGCCGAGCCGCTGTAAGGCATGGGCGTCTCCGTCCAAGCTGAAATCGCCCTGCCACCAGTTTCCGGACACCGCTCCGGCAATGATGTGACGAAAAGGCAGCTCGGTCACGCCGACTGCTTCCTGCCAGCCACCGAAGTACTCGCCCGGTGCGAGATTCTCAAGGGTGTGGGTGTGTCCCGAGAGTGACACGACAGAACGGCCTTCCAGCAATCGGTAGATAGCGGCTGCGTTGTCCGTCTGGTGTTGTGTGGAGCTCGCGTCGACAAAAGATACCAGCGGCGCATGATGGGCCAGCACGATCAGTCGATCCTCCGGTATCCGGTCCAGCAGGTTGTCCAGCCACTCCATCTGCGTAGCCGTGACGCGGCTGTTGTAGGTAGTGCGTTCCCCGCAGAACTCGCGGCCTTCCACCTGCGCCTCCTCAGGCCCACAGGGATAGACAATATTGTCCAGCACGATGAAACTGACTTCGCCGATTTCGAACGCGTAATAGTTGGGTCCGTACAGACGTCGCCAGCTGTCGGCGGAATGTGCATCATCACTCGCATCGAAGTCGAAATCATGGTTACCGTGCACCAACCACTGGGGGACGCCGGCTGTGGCCCCGATCTCCAGTATCCGCTCGAGCAGCCCCAGGTCGTCACCAACCACATCGCCCACGTACAGCATGCAATCGTTCTTCTGCCACGTCTGATTGACCAGATCGGTCATCGCGCTGTCGCGGAACTGGCTGACTTCATGGTTGGAATAGGTCTGCGTGTCGCCGAGAATTGCGCAGCGGAAAGTATCCGCAGACTCCGCTCGACGGTAGAGCGGAAAATTCACACCCGATGGGGCCGGTCCGGTGTCGGGAAGACCACCGAAGCGCAAAGACTCCGGTGTGCCTCCCGGTTTGTGGGTATAGAAAAACTGCGGAATCTGCCGTTCATCCACAGGAACGCGCCAGCCGGACGGCTGAACCACGGTAAGATCCATGTCGCCGCGCAAGGGAAGTGCATAGCGTCCGTTGTTGTCCGTGACGACCACTTCGCGCCCATTGCTGACCAGCACGCCGTCAATGCCGGGTTCACCGGCATCATGTCGACCGTTTTCGTTACGATCCGCGAACACGCTCCCACGAATCATGCCGTCATCCGCAGGTGACCGGATCACTTCCTGCCCCTGTGCCAGCAGAGGTGTTACCGCGGACCATAACGTGACGTGCAACAGGGCTAGTGGAAAGCCTTGAAACTGCATACCAGATCCCCCTTCCCGAGTATCTAAGTACAAAATCAGCGACGTTTTCAACGACGGCGAAGTGTCGCGTGACTGTCGCAGATACACCACCACTTTGGCGGGTTATTCATGAGAAGTTCATAAATCCGTTATGTGCCGCACTTCGGCTTCAGCGAGATGATGGGTAGTCATGCTGAGGAAACCCGTGCGAGGAGCACTGTCGCGCGCGCCCATAGAGCGCTTTATTGCGAACAAGCTCGGCGTGATGCCGTCAGAAATACGATGAGCCGCTGCAGTGCCGCCCTCATCGGCTGTCATCACAGTGTCACCTCGGCTTTTTACTATGAGGGGGTGAAGGGAGATGCAACCAAGCAGCGGCAGATCGTCAGCTCTACGAGGACACCTGCCGCTACAGTCAGCGATCGTTTTGATCGGATGGCATTCAACGCCATTTGTTCCCGAGCGCTGGTATACAACACGTGCTGGGAAGACCCTGCCGTCGATCGTCAGGCGCTTGCCATTACGCCATCAGACCGAATGCTGGTGATTACCAGTGCCGGCTGTAATGTGCTTGACTATGCGCTCTGCGGTCCCGAACAGATCTACGCAATCGATGCGAATCCACGGCAGAACGCCCTGCTGGAACTGAAGCTGGCCGGGATACGTGTTCTGGACTTCGAGGACTTCTTCGCGATTTTTGGTCGCGGTTACCACCCCTATATGGAGCTCCTGTACGCTCGCGACTTACGCCCGCAGCTCAGCGAATTCAGTCGATTATTCTGGGATAAGCGAGTTGGCTGGTTCTGCCAGCCTGATAGTAGCTTTTATTTTCACGGCCTGTCGGGAATGGTAGCGCGCGCATTTCGCAATTACCTGCGTATTCGCCCGCGCCTTGCCGACAGTATCGAGGCGCTGCTTGATACTCGAACGCTGGAAGATCAGCGTGAGATTTACGACACCCGGGTCGATCCGCTTCTCTGGACCCGGAGCCTCAACTGGACGCTGTCGCGTCAATTGACCATGAGCATGCTCGGCGTGCCGCATCCCCAGCGCAAGGAAGTTCAGCGGCAACACGCCAGTGGCGTTGCCGGATTTATTCGTGACTCCATTGATTACGTTTTCCGCCAGCTGCCGATCTGGAATAATTACTTCTGGGCTGTCTATATTGTTGGCCGGTATACAAAAACATGTTGCCCCGAGTATCTTAAGGCAGAAAATTTCACACGGCTGAAGGCCGGTGCTGCCGAGCGCATCGAGCTTCATACCTGTACGGTGACAGAGTTTCTCAAGAACTGTAATACCGCAATTTCGAAGTTTGTGCTGCTGGACCACATGGACTGGATGAGCACCTACGAACCCAAAGCGCTGGCAGAGGAATGGCAGTGGATATTGGCACGTGCACGTACTGACGCCCGGTTGATTTTCCGCAGCGCTCACGCCAGTCCACAATATCTCGATGTCCCGCAGCTGGGCCCGGAAACCAATGGGTTGACTGAACGACTGCGTTTTTATCCAGAACTGGCAGCGAAGCTCCAGCTGCGAGACCGCGTGCATACCTATGCCGGCTTTCACATTGCCGATGTGCGCAAGTGATTTGAAAACGGCATCGGTGCTGCAGCGGTGGTATAGCGACCTGCGGGTCCTCTTGCACCTCCTGCGGGGACAGTCGTCGTCCGGTGACGACCAGCGGGCACGTCTTGACGCGTTCTATCGTCCTCAGGCGGCCCACTATGACGCGTTCCGCCAACGGCTGCTGCATGGCCGCGAGGCGCTGGTCATGGATCTGCAAGCCGAACTGGGTAACTCCCTGCGTGGCGCCCATTTGGTTGAGCTCGGCGGCGGTACAGGACAGAGCCTGGAATATTTCGGCGAGCGCCTGCGCGCATTCGAGCGAGTGACCCTTGTTGACTTGTGTCCGGCGCTCCTGGAGCGGGCAAAAGAAAAGTTCGTGAACCAGCCACAAGTGCATGTTGTCGAGGCGGACGCCGCGATGTGGCAGCCGTCATCGCCGGCGGATGCGGTACTGCTGGCGTATTCGCTTACCATGATTCCCAACTGGCGCGCTGCGCTCGAGAATGCACTTGCTATGCTGAA
>CAYFVJ010000242.1:0-3397 GCA_964346555.1 uncultured Alteromonadaceae bacterium
GTGAAAACGTTTCGATGTCTTCCATGATGTCGTCGTTGACGTCGACCCCATAAACATCATCCGACGGATCATCGGGATCACCCAGGTCGAAGTTCCCGCGAAAGGGTGCACCGATAGACGGCATCTCCCAGTCGGTCTCCGTGCTCCTGAAAGCAGTGATAGTGGTAAGCGTACCGCCACCGATATCGATATCGCCCTGCAGGCTGATGCCACCGGCCTCCCGCTCGGAAAAACCGTCAATGGGCGAGGCGGATCTGAAAGGGCCCCCGCCGATCTCTTCCAGCAAGCTGAGATAATCGAAGTTGCCGTTGGCGATGGGCGTCCGGCCCATATCGATTCGCTCGTCCTCCATGTAGTCCACCGACAGCAACCATTCCGAGCGGGGCAGTGACAGGCGCAGCTGTCCACGGTACGACGTCTGGTCCTGATCCATGGTGTCTGTCCCCAGCAGGACGTTCTCGCCGAACCCGTCGTGCTCGCGGTGATTGATCACCACCTTGCCCGCGAGGCTGTCGGTCAGCGGACCGCTGATGTAGCTCTGAAAGCGGAAGATACCCTCGTTGCCACCGGTTGCACCGATTTTGGCACTCAGCTGGTCTGACGGCTTCGACGACACCACGTTGATTGCGCCGCCGATGGCGTTGCGTCCGAACAGCGTTCCCTGCGGGCCGCGCAGAACCTCGATACGCTCCATGTCAAACATGTCGAAGTTGATCGCGGCGATGCGGCCGACGTACACGCCATCGAGAAACACGGCGGTGGAGCTGTCCAGGCCAGCGCCATCATCCACGGAGCTGATACCGCGCATGGAGATGACTGCCTGTCCGGGGGCAAATTCGGCGTAGGCCATGCCGGGGACATTGTTGGATATACCCTCGGGATCAAAGATGTCGGCTTTCTTTAGCGTCTCTGCCCCGAGGGCGCTGATGGATATCGGCACGTCCTGGACATCCTGTGCCCTATGCTGGGCAGTGACGACGACCTCTTCCAGTGAGGCGGTCCAGGCGGCTGATGAGGCCAGCCCCACGGCGCCTGTTACCAGTACGTAGCGGAGTGCACTGACTAATTGACGATGCTGCATGATGATCTCCCGGCGTTATTTTGGGTTTATCTGGGGTCGCTGATCTATAGTAACGCTGCGCTTTTTTTTATCCGATACAGTTAAAATTAAAATCTAGCGTAGTGTGTATCAAAAACGGACCGAGTAAATCACTATTTCGGTATCTCTTCAAGCGATTGTGCGCTCAAATTTTGGTGATTTGACCAGTGCGGTGGGCTGTGGGCTGTGGGCGGTCGGTAATTTCCTTCATCGGGCCAGCCGCAAGCATCCGTTTACTGGGGGGCATCCGGTTGCGCATCAGGGTGCGCGCGCCGGAACGCGGGCAATTCCTCGCAGCGGGCGTGTAGTGACCGGATGTGCGGGAAGTCATCCAGCGGTACAGAGAAGCGTTCCGCGTTGTAGACCTGGGGAATCAGATAGGCCTCTGCCATACCCGGGGCTTCCCCGTTCACGAAGGAGCCGTCGCGCAGCTGCGCCTCGAGCGCGGCGAACCCTTCTGAGATCCAGTGTGCATACCAGCGCTGTACGGCGTCCTTGTCCTGCTCCAGTTCTTCCCTGAGATATTTCAGGACGCGCAGATTGTTCAGTGGATGAATGTCGCATGCAATAAGCTGGCACAGCGCACGCACCCGGGCGCGCTGCAGAATATCCTGCGGGTAGAGAGCGGGTTCCGGATGGCGCTCTTCCAGCCATTCCAGGATGGCCGTGCTCTGGGTCAGCACAATGTTGCCCGAAACCAGTGTCGGTACCAGTCCTTGCGGGTTGTGCCACCGGTAGTCCTCGCCGCGTTGCTCTCCGGCAACCAGGTCCACCGGGATAACGCCGTGGTCAATGCCCTTGAGATTGAGGGCGATCCTGACCCGGTAGGCGGCGGACGAACGGAAATAGCTGTAAAGCTGCATTCGAGTGCCTCCCCTTGCTCAGGCGGGCGGCGTGTACGCTGCCACCTTCTGGTCGATATCGCCGAAAATGCTCCTGCCGTCGGCATCGCGCATATAGATCTCGATGCGGTCGCCGAAGGACATGAACGGGGTGGTCGGCTCGCCCTGCTCGATCGTTTCGATGCAGCGAACTTCGGCCAGGCAACAGGAACCATCTTTGCTGCCGACGTTGGATACCGTGCCCCCGCCGATCACCGTGCCGGCGACCAGTGAGCGCGCTTTGGCACAGTGGGCGATCAGGGTCGGGAAGTTGAATACCATGTCCAGGCCCGCGTTCGGGCTGCCGATCTTCTTGCCGTTGAGCACCGCGTGTAGCGGCAGGTGCAGCCGGTATCCGTCCCAGGCGTCGCCGAGTTCATCCGGTGTTACCAGGGTCGGCGTGAAGGAAGTCCAGGGCTTGGACTGGTAGAAGCCGAACTGTTTGCCGAGTTCTGCCGGAATCAGGTTGCGCAGGGAGACGTCGTTAACAAGCCCGATCAGCTTGATGTGCCCGGCCGCCTGGGCCGGTGTCACACCGGCGGGGACATCGTCGGTCACGACCACCACTTCCGCCTCAAAATCGATGCCCCAGGCCTCGTCCTGCGCCAGTATCGGGTCCCTGGCACCGATGTAGGCGTCCGAGGCTCCCATGTAGATCAGCGGATCTTCCCAGAAGGACTGCGGCAACTCCGCGCCGCGGGCCTTGCGCACGAGTTCGACGTGAGTCACGTAGGCGCTGCCGTCGGCCCAATGGTAGCCGCGAGGCAGGGGGGCATCGCAGGCGGCGGGATCAAAAACAGCACTTTCCACCTCACCTGCCTCGAGTGCGTCGTAGCGGCGCCGCAGTTCCGGCTCGCGCAGCGTCCAGTCGTCCAGTGCCGATTGCAGCGTGGGCGCGATATCGTCCGCGGCGCAGCTGCGCGTGAGATCGCGGCTGACGACCAGTAGTCTGCCGTCACGTCCGTGCCTGAGGGATGCGAGCTTCATGTTTGCCTCCTGCCAGCGCCGTTCAGAGCGCCTGGATGTCGTTTGCGTACGGCCCGGTAGCGGGGCGTGGATATGGTGCGTGCCTTCATCGGCCTGGTCTCAGCGAGGAAAGGGCCATGCCGATGATGGCGCGCTGAAATGTCGCGAACCTATCTGTAGTGGCGTTAGTGTCGGTCAGTTGTGCTTGTGCTTCAACCGCCCGCGGCCAGAATCGTCAGAGGCGGGCACGGCACGCTGCCGCGGTCACGCGCCGTGGCGCGAGGATATGCGGGCGAGTTGTGGCTTGTCGCACGTTCCCGTCGCCTTGGTTTTTGCCTCGGCCATCGATATGCTCTCGCGATGTAAAGTGAGTTAGCGAGGATGGGGACAACATGAAAACGCGCGCAGCAGTCGCACTCGGAGCCGGACAGCCACTCGAGATCTGCGAGGT
>CAYFVJ010000243.1:0-3395 GCA_964346555.1 uncultured Alteromonadaceae bacterium
AAGGGTGTCATCATACCCATACGACTGACCGGCAGGTCAATCCAGCACCAGCATGTTCATCGGGTAGTCATGGAAAAAGTCCGTCAGGCAACCATCCAGGTGAAGGTGCGGATGGCCCTCGCGCCACAGGCGATCGCGCACCGGGCCCCAGGTCCAGCCGCCGAGCCAGGTGCCGGGGACGAAAACGAACTCGGGGCGCGGTCCGGCCAGCGTCTTTGCTGACAGGGACGTGGCAAGGGGCGCGACACCGGATGCGAGAATCAATTGCAGTAACTGGCGTCGATTCACTGCGTAACGCTCCCGAATACGATTCCCAGAGTTTCAGGTAAATCTAATTGCGTGTGGGTTGTCTTCGCAAGTCGGATGATTATGCGGGCCGCATTTAACTGATCGGCACTATCAATGGCACCGACGGAAAGTAGGTTGAAAACCGGCCCCTATCCCGCGTCATCAGCTGATACTTCTCCACCGCGGCCTGAGCACCGATAAAGAAATCTGGAAGCACACTGGTTCTCTGACCCTGGTTTCTTCGGTACTGCAGAAACACTTTCCCCGCCAGAAACAGCGCCTCCCGTGCCATGTGGCGGATTTCCAGACCCAGGCCATTGACCAGTCCCTCGACCTCCTCAATGGACTCGTAACCAACCGAGATCTCTGCGTAGATGACGGGGTTTATAACGAACACGTTCTCGCTGTCCAGTCGCTCAAGTGTCGCTGCACTCCACTCAAACCAGTCACTGTTCGGGTCAGCGAGATCCGCCAGTACGCAAGTATCGAGGATGATTATTCCCACGTCCGGTCTCGCGTCAGCGCTAACAGCGCCTCAGTGCTCATCCGAAGTTTTCCAGCGTTATGTGCCGTTCGGAAACGACTTTGCCCGGTATTTTTTTGAGGCATTTTGGCGAGATACCAGCGCCCCTGGCGATCCTGTTTGAATTCAACTTCCGTTACCGATGGCCGGATACCCATCGCCTCGCGCACCGTCTGGGGAATAGTGACCTGGCCCTTACTCGTCACTTTCATCGCTATCTCCTGATTAAAGTATTACTGTAATGGTATTACTTAATGCACGCGGTCTCAATGGCGTCCGAAGAGCATGCTTACAGTAAGTGCAGGGATAGCAGCCTGGCAGGGAGGGGGATTTGACATACACCCATACATGCAATGGGCATATCGATATGAAAACGACTCTGAATATTGATGATAGTGTCATGCAGCGCCTGCGCGAAGAGTCAGCGCGGCGGAGGCGCGTTTGTCGACGTGGCTGATCGCCAGGCATTGCACGCTATATGATGGCCCCCGAGGCAATACAAGAAAATTTCAGAACGTAAACAGCTCCCGGAATTTCACCAGGTCCTCGACCATCGTCGTATCCCCCGGCATCAGCGCCTGCAAACGCTCGTCGCATTCCATGGTCAGGTCGTGAAGCGGTATATGCTGATCGACGTAGATGGTCTCGAGCGTCGGGTAGAGTTCCCGCAGCGCCTCGACCAGCTCAATGGTGGACAGCACCCGGTGCGACAGATTGTAGGCATCGGAATCCATGTCGCGGCGGACCATGCGCGCCATTGTTTCCACGACACGATGCACGCTGATGTGCGTTATGCTGTGCTCCGGGTCGCCGTGTATCGCGACTCGATTGCTGAAGTGCGCGTCGAAGATGAACTGGTTGACCATGGTCTCGACGCGCAGGTTCTTTGAGTAGCCGTAAACGTTGGCGCAGCGGATAAGCTGCACCGGTATCTTCTCCATCAGTCGCAGCACATGTTCCTCGCCGCGCATTTTCGACAGGCTGTAATAGCTGTTCGGGGCGCGCGGGTCGCGCGAGCTGGTGATATGGCCCTGGCCGTATACAGACTGGCTGCTTAGATAGATAAAGCGCTTGATGCCGGCTTCCTCCGCGCTGTATACGACCTCCGCAGTGCCCCAGTGGTTGGTCTGCTCGAAATCGTGGGCGTTCTGATCCGCGTAGGGCGCCTCCACCCGCGCGGCGAGGTGAATCACGGTATCGATGCCCTGCATGGCGCGCGCAAGGCTGCGTGAATCGAGAATATCAGCCTGCATGAATCGCACATTGTTCCCCGGAACCTTGCGCAGCCCGGTGAACAGGTTGTAGTTGCCCTTGCAGAGGTTGTCATACACCAGGACCTCGGTGACGCCCGGCTCTGCAGAAAGGCGGTAAACCAGTTCATTGCCGATATAGCCGGCGCCGCCGGTGACGAGAATTCTCATTCAGTCGCTTCCTGAAACCAGGGTGGTATTCAGCCCGCACTCGGTCTTGTTCATGCCGAACCAGCGGGCGTTGCGCGCGTTACCCTCGCCGAGGGCCTTGCTGGTGCAGGGTTCACAGCCGATGCTGAGGTAGCCTTTGGCCTCCATGGGATGTTCGGGCAGGTCGTGCAGTTTGCGGTAGTAGTAGACCCGCTTGGCATCCCAATCCAGCATGGGGTGATAGCGCAGGCAGCCGTGCCGCGCCGGTTCCTCTTCCTGCATGGCGGCGCGCACGTCGCTCTGGTCCGAGCGCACGCCGTTGATCCACACATCGTGAGACTGCAGTACCGGCTCCAGCGGCTGTACTTTGTTCAGGTAGCAGCAGTAGTCCGGGTCGGAGGCGTACAGGAAGCGGCCGGCACCATCCATCTGCTTGATCTTCGGCACGTCGGGGCGCAGGGCGATGACATTCAGGTCGAGGGTCTCCGCCAGTTCCTCGGCAAAGCGGATGGTATCCGGAAAGAGAAAGCCCGTGTTGGTGTAATAGACGGGGATATCCCGGCCCACTCGGCTGATCATGTGCAGCAGCGGCAGGCTCTGGGTCTGGAACGAGCTGGTGGTGAACACCCGCTTGCCGGCGTCAAGGTAGGCGTGAAGGCGCTCTACAATTGCTTCTGCTTTGCCGTCCAGTTCCTTGCTGTCGAGTACTTCCGCCAAGTTCCCCTGCTCCTTCTACAAAGATGGGAGTTTACAGGTATAAAGGGTCGGTTTTTTATATTGTTTTGCTTATAGCTTATGCGGGGCAATGCTATCTGAGCCGTGCAAATGGCGACGATGACAGCGCTAGTACTGCGACACATAAATTCGCTGAAATGTCGCGAATTTATGTGTCGCGGTACTGGGACGAGACATGAATCCAGGTACGGGTTATTGGCACCGCTTGCCGGCGCAGTCGATGCACAGGGTGGCCGCCGGGTCGAGCTCCAGGCGGCGGGGGTTGATCGGCTCGTCGCAGCCCAGGCAGTCGCCGTAACTGCCGTCGTCGCAGCGACGCAGTGCGCCTTCAATGCGTCGCAGTTCCTGCTCCGCGCGCTGGCGGGTGTTCTGCGCCATCGCCTGCTGCTGCATGGCGTCCATTCGCGACAGGCGCCCGACGCTGGATTGATCCAGCACCACGGTAGCGG
>CAYFVJ010000244.1:0-3372 GCA_964346555.1 uncultured Alteromonadaceae bacterium
TCAGCACCACTCTTTTAACGGGTAAGACCTCGCGATGCCGGGTGTCCTGTTTTGCCGGCGAGCCGCAGGCGCAGGCGCCGGAACCAGGACAGACGCTCCACAAACAGCTTGCCGACCAGGTGGTCCATCTCGTGCTGCAGGGCGACCGCGTACATGCCCTCCAGGTCACGCTCGAAGATCTCGCCATGCACATCGCTGGCGCGGACCTGTATCTGCGTATGACGTACGACGTTGCCGACAATCCCGGGGACAGACAGGCAACTCTCTTCCACCAGTCCGGGCCTGCGCCGCGCCAGAATAGACGGATTGACGAAAACCTGCGGCGCCGAGTGATCCTCTGACAGGTCCATCACGAGCACCTGGCGAAGATCACCCAGCTGCGGCGCCGACAGCGCAATACCGGTTGTGGCGTAAAGCGTGTCAAGCAGATTGCCTGCGAGTTCCTGGACACCGGGATTAAAATCACACACGGGCGCGCATGTTTCCGCGAGACGGGGGTCCGGGTACTCGAGCACAGGGAGCTGCGGCACTGTCGATCCCTCAGGCTGACGTATTGCCCGCCTCTGCGCGGGCAGGCGTCACCGCCGACGGGCTATCCCCCGGCGGCCGCTCAGGGCTTTTACGCTTGCGCGCAGTGCGCAGCAGTGGCAAGAGGGCACCAAACGTCAGTAGTAACAGCGCAATCTCGATCACATAGACTACGCCGTAGCCGGCTGCGACCCCGGCGAAGCCCCAGGGCACATTGACACCTTCGAGTGCGACGGTCGCCAGGTCGCGGATCACGCCGCTGAAAGCCAGGGCGAGTCCGGCGGCTGTGGCCTGCACGGCTCCCCAGGAGCCCAGCGCCAGTCCCACCTGCGAGGCCGGGGCCCGATTCATGGTCGCCGTCAGTGTTCCGTGCGCGAACAGAGCGCCACCGAAGCCGATCAGGAAATTGCCGACCAGGAAAAACGGCAATTGACCGCTCGGAACGGACAGGATGACCAGCAGAAAGGCGGGCAGCCCCAGCATCACACCGCTCTGCGCCACCCGGTAGGCCGCAACGCCGCGCTGCATTATCCAGACGGCGAAGCCAAAGCCGGTGAGGCCGCCGATGGCAAACAGTGCCGTCAGTTTCGTTGTGTAGCTCACGCTCAGCGCGAGCACCTCACCGCCAAAGGGCTCAAGCAGCACATCCGCCATATTGAACGCCATAGTACCCAGTCCGACCACGGCAAGGCGCAGAACGGCACTGCCACCCTCACAAAACCTGGCCCAGGATTCAGCAAAAGTCGGATCCGTCTCCGTCCAGGCGGCGCCTCGCGGCGGGCGCCGGCTTTCCTGCTTCCACAGCGAAACGAGATTCAGGGCAACAGTCGCCACGGCCGCCCCCTGAATCACCTGTATCAGCCGTCCTGGCGAGAAGTCAGCAAGCGCGGCACCGAACAGGAGCGCCGTCGCGATCATCCCAAGCAACTGCATGACATACATGAGGCCCACCACCCTGGCCTGCGACTCGGGCGGCGTCAGGTCAGTCGCCAACGCCAGGCCGGCGGTCTGCGTGACGTGCACGCCAACGCCCACCAGCAAAAATGCAAGTCCCGCCGAAATATAGCCGACCCAGACCGGAGCCGTCGCCGCTTCACCCTCTCCGGCGAGGACCAGAATCGCGAACGGCATGATGGTAAGACCGCCGAACTGTGCCAGCGTACCATTCCACATGAACGGAACGCGCCGCCATCCCAGCTCACAGCGGTGTGTGTCGGAGCGGTGACCGACAAGGGCGCGGAACGGGGCAAAGGCCAGCGGCAGCGCCAGCATGATGCCGACCAGGGAGGCAGGTACATCCAGCTCGACGATCATGACCCGATTGAGTGTGCCGACAAGCAACACCAGGGCCATGCCCACGGATACCTGAAACAGAGACAGGCGCAGCAGCTTGCCCAGAGGGAGATCGGGCGTCGCCAGTTCGGCGAAGGGCATGTAGCGAACACCTGCCTCCGCCCATGCCCGCATAACTTTACGCCCGAATCGATTCATCGTTACCGCGTACGTCTGAACTCCGTGTGCGCAGAAATATCCTCAGTCCTGCTGATTGGTCAGCAGTTTGAACCCGAAGCTTGTGCGTCTGGATTTGTTCTCGGTCAGAGTCTTCATACCAAGCTTGGAGGACAGCCATGCGGGATTGTCGATAAGCTTGGTATTGAAAGTCAGTTTGTCCTTCAACTTGACCGGAAACAGGGTCCAGTGCGGATCCTTCAGCGGGTTATCGCCGGACAGAAAACTGTACCGGTTCTCCAGGCACGGGATACCTATAAAATCGGAGAAAGGCGATGGATTATCCGGCTTCGGCGCGTCGAGCAACTCCTCAGGGAGTGCGCCACTGCTATCCATGATGGTATGGGCGCGCAAACCATTGCCATAGTATGCACCGACCACCACCAGAGACTTGCCCCGTTCGAGAGCGCGGACGCAAGCCCATGCGCGAGTGATTTCCAGGTCGCCTGCCGGTCGGACCTTTTGCACCAGCTCCTCGGCACTCACACTGGACGGCTCTACGGGAGCCACGGATGGAGGCGGAACTGCTACATCGCCCTCTGCTGACTCGTCTTCCCCCGTACTGCTGGCTGCCCCGGAAGCTGCCGGCGGCGCCATGACAAAGGTGCTCTCTTCATCAAAGCCAGCAGCTTTGAGTTTTTCGGCCGCATCCCTGGCCTGATCACCACTTTCAAAAATTCGTGCCAAAGGTCTCATCGACGTGAACCTCCAGAAAAGCGTCAGGGAGCCTGTATCTCCCGACAAAAAACAAGGCGGCGGCCGACCCTGGGTCAACCACCGTTGGTCCGCGCGTTACGCGGTGTTGAGCCGATGCTCTAGCCGCCACCAGCCCAGAAGCCCGCGAAGTAAGACACGTTGCTCAGGACTTCGTGATGCACGATCAGCGAAATCACGACAACCGAGCCCAGGAACAGCGGCAACCCGACTGTCGGGCTTACAACACACCAGATTCTTCCTTGGTTCATAACGTCTTCTCCTTAGCCCAGCCACGGCGTCAGTACCGCCGCGAGAATGTGCGCAACTACCGCGATAGCGAAGAACACACGCGCACCATCAATAACGTGCTTGTGCAACTCTTCGGATTCTTTGATCGTCAGGCCGGTCGGCCATACACGATCGGGATCGTTGATATCGTTTGCCATATTTATCTCCACAAAACAGCGATCTATCGCTGATTAATCCGAGTGGTACCTTGTTTAGCAGCAGGAAGCCGGAGGACATCGCCATGCGGACAACCACAAGACTCTCTACCCGAACATCACGGCAAAGAACCGTCGCTGCTTTTAAAAGCTTAGTGCGCTGTCGCGAAACTGTCAAGGTTGCTTGTCGTTTTTT
>CAYFVJ010000245.1:0-3289 GCA_964346555.1 uncultured Alteromonadaceae bacterium
CGACCAATTGGTCGCATCGACGGTCACATCGGTGAACTGGGCGGCCGAATCGGACACGGCACCCGCGCCCTCCAGAATCGCTGCACCGCGCACATTCTGGTTGTTGTCCGTGGTCATATCGAGATAGTAGGCACCTACCTGCCAGCGAAACGGATTCGCGCCGCCGGAAAGCCGCAGCTCCTGGGAGAAGGACTCGAAGTCGCTGTTGTTTTCGTAGGGAAAGAAGAACAGGCCACCGCCGGCGTCTTCGAGGTAATCCTTGTCGAGGTCCAGGTAGTTAGTGATGGATACGAATTCCATGGTATCGCCGGGATTCCAGGTCAGCCTGGCGGTCGCATTGGTGGATTCGCGGCTGAAGCTGCCCTCGATCGTCGATGCATGCTCGAGCTCGTCCGTGAGACGCCCCGGTGCGGGGACGCCGAGACCGGTCTCCGGATCGGCGTCCGCGAAGTTGATCGAATAGGTACCTGATGGCACGTCATCGTCCTCGGATCGCGCCAGGCGCAGATCCAGCATGGCGTCATCGCTCAGGTCGAACTGCATCGAGCCGCGCACCGTGTAGCCATCGGCACCGTGGGCGTCGCGAATACCCGGGACTACAGATTCCACGTAACCGTCGTTCTCTTCCCAGCGCGCGGCCAGCCGGCCCCGGATGCCGTCGCCGAGGGCACCGCCCACTGCCCCCTCGAAAGCGCGCATATCAAATTCGCCCACCTGCGCCTTGGCGTAGCCGTTTAGTTCCGCATCCGTGGCACCACGCGTCAGGTAGTGCACCAGCCCACCGGTGGCGTTACGACCGAACAGCGTGCCCTGCGGGCCGCGCAGGACCTCGACACGGTCGACGTCGAACAACTGGCCGTTGATCGCGTTCATGCTCGGTATGTAGGCACCATCCACATAAACCGCCACCGGCGCCTCGAGATTGTCCTGGAAGTTATTCTGCGAAATACCCCGCAAATTGATGATTGTGAACGCCGGCGTGAACGTCTGTAGCTGCATTGAAGGAACCTGCTGAGTGATATCCACCGAGCTGGTCATGCCCATCTGTTCCAGCTGACGCCCGCCGAAGGCGGTGACGGAAATACCCACATCCTGCAGGTTCTGTTCGCGTTTCTGCGCCGTGACCGTAACTTCCTCCAGCGCGGATTGCGCGTTCGCCACAGTGGCCGGAAATGATCCTGCGAGTGCAAAGGCCAGCGCCGTGACTATTGGTTTTTTGCTGAGTGACATGATTAACCCCCTGTGTCGATGACAGTTATTTTGCATGGAACAATTTATTGCAAGCAGGGCCGGAGACTAGCAAAAAACTCTCTAGTGTGTGTTGTTTTTGCGTGAACCTGCGTCTTGCCTGAGAGCGCAGAAGGGAGCTCAGCGTATAGCGCGGCGCCGGTACTGCAGGGGGGTCACGCCGAACTCTGCCTTGAACACGCGACTGAAGTGCGAGGAATCCTTGAAGCCGTTGCGAAAGGCGATCCCGCTGACAGACTCGTCACCACACGCGGGATCGGCCAGCGCGGCGCGACAGGCCTGCAGGCGCTGCTGCTGAATATAGCGCGACACCGAGACCTGCTCCTCTTCAAACAGCCTGTGCAGGTAGCGCGTGGAGATGCCGTGCGCCGCGGCAATCACTTCCGGTCCCAGGTGCTCGTCATGCAGGTGCCGGTGGATAAAACGCCTAATGCGCTGCAGGTACTCGACCCTTACGCCGTGCTCTTCCAGTTGTTGAGACCGGGCTGTCGAGTTCGCGTAGGTAAGCGTGGTCGCCAGCAGATCAAGTACGTTCGCCTCCAGTCGCTGCGCCAGGGAAGCCTCCATGCTGTCGAGGCGCTGGGCAATGGACATGACAAAAGCGGTGAACACGCCGTTGGAGCCTTCACCCGAAGCCATGCGCGTGCCGATGTGCTGCTCCGGACTGTGCACGACGTTCTGCAGAAGCTGCTGTGGCAGCGCCAGCACCACCTGCGAGTACGCGTTCGCAAAGTGCAGTTCATAGGGCTCCGCGCTGGAGCACAGCGTGAAATCTCCCGGCTGAAGGTGCGCCTCCCGCCGTCGCTGGCACACGACGCTCTGCCCCTCCACCTGCACCTTGACCAGGTAGGCGGCGTCTGCAACCTGCCCGATATGACTGCGCCTGCGGTAGACATCGAGCGGCGAGCTCCTGACCGCCGCAACCCCCACCTGGCCGACCTGCCGCGCCACCAGTGACCCTTGAAACGTCGTGGCGTCACGCGCCCGTGGACTGCATTCCATTGGGCAGAATACTTCGCTGACACGGGCGCTGAACTGTTCCACGCTGTCCTGGCTTACACTGTGCGACTCATCCGGATATATCGGGACGTTAGACGTCATCGCACGAGACCTGCATCCGTGGTTTCCGGGCCAGGCCCTTCGCCGTACTCCGATCGCAAGAGCAGCGAGTGATAGTTTGCCCGGTCTGTATGTCCCCGCGCTGAACGGTCGCTGACCGACAACAACCACATGATGGCAAGAGCGAGCGGCAAGGTGAACAGGGCCGGATAGTCATAGGGGAACAGCGGACGATCAAACCCCAGCACGGACACCCAGACCTGCGGGCCGATGATGATCAATGCGACCGACGATACCAGCCCGACCAGCGCTCCGTACACGGCGCCGCGGGTTGTCAGTCCGGGCCAGTAAAGGCAAAGGAGCAGAATAGGGAAGTTGACCGAGGCCGCCACCACCATCGGCATAGTGGCGATAAATGCTACATTCTCCTTTTGAAACAGAATACCCAGGGCCACTGCAATGAGTGCGATCGCGAGGGTAGTCAGCCGCGTCAGGCGCAGCTCCATTCGCGCGCTGGGCCGCCCGCGGCACAGCACCTCGGCATACAGGTCGTGGGAAATCGCGGCGGCGCCGGCCACCGTGAGCCCCGCCACCACGGCGAGGATGGTGGCAAAGGTCACCGCAGACATGAAGCCGGTGAGCACGTCGCCGCCCACGGCGGTGGACAGGTGGATTGCGGCCATGTTGTTGCCGCCCAGCAGTTCGCCGTCGCCACTGTAAAACGCCGGATTGCCCCAGACATAGGCGACCGCGCCAAAGCCGATGACTACCAGCGTCAGGTAGAAATAACCCATGAACAACGAGGCATAGAAAGCGGATTTCTTCGCCTCGACCATGTCCGGCACCGTGAACAGACGCATGAGGATATGCGGCAGTCCAAGCGTTCCGAACAGCATGGACACCATGATCGTGGCCACCTGTACCGGGTCCTGGAAGAGCACGCCGGGTGCCATGATGTCTGCCTGGCGCGGGTGTTGCTCGA
>CAYFVJ010000246.1:0-3270 GCA_964346555.1 uncultured Alteromonadaceae bacterium
GTATTGGCCTGGCACGTGCACTGTATGGTGAGCCCGCCATCGTCATTCTCGATGAGCCCAATTCCAATCTCGACGACCAGGGCAATGAGGCACTGCAGCAGGCGCTGCGTAAACTCAAGGAACGACGTTGCACACTGCTGATCATCAGCCACCGAACGGCGGTCCTCAGTGAGGTAGACAAACTGTTGTTGATGCGCGAGGGTCGCGTAGCCGACTTCGGTCCCCGGGATGCGGTGCTGACCCGCATCAAGAGTCAGAGCGAGGGCCTGAAGCTGGCGAGTGCGGCGCATCGTCCCGGGGCGGGCGCGCCGCCACCGAGCACGGGAAAGGTATAAGCTCATGAGCGAGGAAGCAAAACAGGAACAGCTACCCAGCACTACCACCGCCGCCACGTCCAGTCTGCCGGTGGCAGAGACCTCCGACGCCAGTCCGCGTCGCATCGGCACGATCGTTGTTTTGCTGGTTTTCGGTGTATTCGGCCTGTGGGCGATGGTAGCACCGCTGGACAGCGCGGCGCTGGCGCCGGGGGTGGTTGCCGTACAGGGCCATCGCAAGGCGGTGCAGCATCTCGAGGGCGGCATCGTGGCAGAAATCCACGTGCAGGAAGGTGAGCGCGTCGAGGAAGGACAGCCTCTGCTGGAGCTGGATGCAACCCAGTCACGTGCAGAGCTGGGCATCGTGATGGGGCAGTATTACGCCGCGCGGGCTCTGTCCGATCGGCTCGCAGCCGAGAGGGCAGGTGTGGATTCCATTACGTTTTCACTCGAGCTCGAGGTCGACGATGAACGGGCTCGCGAAGCCAAGCTGAACGAGCGCAGTATTTTCGATGCCCGGCGTGACGAGCGACTCGGCAAGATCAATGTGTTCGAGCTGCAGATTGAACAGCTTGAGGCGCAGATTGAAGGCCTGCAGGCACAGCTTAAAGGTAAGCGCACAGTTGCCAAACTCCTCGAAGAGGAGATCGTAGACCTTGAGGATATGCTGGAAGAGGGCTTTGTTGATAAGCAGCGTCTGCGGGAGCTGCAGCGTACGCGTTCCACGGTCCTTGGCGAAATCGCCAATCACGAATCCTCGATTGCGTCTTCACGCGTACGCATCGGCGAGGCGCAACTGGAAATCCTGCAGCTCAATCGCACCTTTGTTAAAGAGGTTGCCGACGAGGCATCCAAGGTGCAAGCCAAGCTGTTTGATCTGATGCAGCGACGCACCGCACTCGAAGACCGCACGCGCCGCGCGGTACTGCGGGCGCCCGTCGCGGGCCTGGCCTTCGGTATGAACACTCACACCATCGGCGGCGTCATAAAGCCCGGAGACACACCCCTGGAAATCGTCCCGCAGAACGATGAACTGATCGTCGACGCTAAAGTATCGCCTGCAGACATCGACCGCGTGGAAGTCGGCACACAGGCGGAAATCCGTTTCAGCGCATTCAAGAACACGTATACGGTAACGGGAACGCTGGTGAAAATCTCCGCTGACAGGTTGATCGAAGAGCAATCCGGTACCCCGTATTACGCCGCCGATGTCGCCATCGATAAAGCGGGGCTCAGCGAACGCCTCAAGGGCGGCCAACTGCTGCCGGGCATGCCGGCTGAAGTCCTGATAAAGACCGGCGAACGCACACTACTGCAATACCTGGTAACACCCGCCAGCAACATGCTGGCACGATCGCTGAACGAGGACTGATGCGCTTAATATCGCTTGGGCCAGCGCTGGTTTTTCTAGCGCTGCAGCTGCCCGCTGCCACGCACGCGGCGGATACACTGCTCGATGTGTACGGTCTCGCCCTGGAAAATGACCCCAACATCAACATTGCGCGCTTGCGCGTCGAGGGCGGGGAGGCCGGCAGCCAGATTGCCCGCGGCGCGCTGTGGCCCCAGGTAACCGCCAGCGGGCAATGGACGGAGAACCAGGTGTCATTCGAGGACGCCCAGAACACGACACAGGATTTCCCCGGCGAGCGGCTCAGCATCCAGCTGCGGCAGATGTTGTTCAACTGGCAGAGCATTTCCGCCAACCGGCGCGCCAATCGCGTTGTCGATCAGCGGGAAAATGAATTGCTCGAGGCGCTGGGAAAACTGTCTCTGGATGTGGCGGAGCGCTACTTCAATGTGCTGCTCGCGGATCGCAACGTGGCGCTTCTGCAGGCCGAAAAGACCCTGGTGGAAGAACAGCTGGAGGAAGTTGACGCGCTGTACGAGCGCAAGCTGGCGCGCATTACCGATTTGCTGGAAACCCGGGCCCGGGTCGACACCGTGCGCACAGAGCTCATCGGTGCAGAGAATGAGGCGGCGCTGGCGCGCGAGGAGATCACCGCACTTACCGGTACCGCGGTGGCGACACTTGCAGATGTCGGGGAGTCCGCGGATCTGCCATCGCATTCTGGTGACATCAAAACCTGGGAGGCGCGCGCCATTGCCAATAACGCGCTGTTGCTCAGCAAGCAGGACGCCATTGCTGCGGCGCGCATGAGCGTTGAAGAGCAGCGCGGCGGACACCTGCCAACGGCAGACCTCGTGCTCAGCTATCAGGACGCCGACGTCGGTTTTGACAACCTGCAGTCTCCGCCTAGAGAAGTCGAGTACATCGGTCTCGAGGTGAATATTCCGCTGTTTCGGGGCGGCGCGACGCGTGGACGCATGCGTGAAGCGTGGTCGAACTTCTATGTTGCTAAAGAGGAAGAGACGGCTGTTCGCCGCGAAGTTCTCAAGCGCGTGCGCAGTGCCTGGCTCAACACGCGGGCGGCGCAACGCCGGGTGGATGCCAGTAGCCAGAGCGTCAAGTCGGCCAACACATCATATAAGGCCATGCGCAAGGCGCGCAGCCTGGGTAGCGCCACCTCCGCTGCGGTACTTGAAGCACTGCACAACCGCACCCGCGCACAGCGCGATTACTGGAGCGCGGTTTATGACTACTTGTTCAGCTGGCTTAGCTTACGCCGCGAGGCGGGCAGCCTGGATGCCGATACGCTGCAACAACTCGACATGCTGCTGGCGCAGTGAGGGAACTGGCGGACAATCGGGCGATGGCAGCCTGAACTGTGGCGCGGCGTGATGGCAAAGGCTCGCACGGCGGTCAGCAATCGGGAATCTCTGCGCACGCTAGAGTATTAAGCCCACCCAAATTAATCGCCAGCTGCTGCGACCAAGGGTGAAGTGGTTCAATGGAAGTGACCAACCTAGGTAAGGATAATATCCTGTACTGGAGGTGGTACAACATGAACACGAGAAAGAAGTATTCGAAGGAATTTAAGCTGGATGCAATCAGCTT
>CAYFVJ010000247.1:0-1440 GCA_964346555.1 uncultured Alteromonadaceae bacterium
CCGGACTGGCGCTCTTCATTCGTCTATCAATACTTCTGGGAGCATTCGTTTCCGTCATCGAAGTGGCGCCGCCCGACAAAGGCCGTTGCGCGACGGCCGCGCTCACGCATGGCCCCCGGAGAGCGGACGCCGGTGGGCCATAGGAACCAGCGCTCCGGTCGCTGGGTGCCGGCAACCAGCCCATCCGCCTGGAACAGGCTGCGTCGCCCGTCCTTGTCTGTCGGGATCGCGTAGAGCGCGTCGCGCTCTGCCAGCTGGTACTTGCTCAATCGCGGATCCGCTCGCCGATAGGTGACACGCTGCAGATAGTGGGCGCCCGCGCTGAGGCGCAGATGGACCCGGGTTCCCGGCGCTGGCAATTTCAGTGCGACGGGTACCAGCGGCGGTTCAGGAAGCTGCCTGGCTGAATCGCGCAAACGGACATCGCCAACGGGAAACAGAAGGTGGTAGCAGCCGCAGGGATGCACGCTGTCGTAAACCAGTGGTTGTCCCGCGTCATCCAGCGTGACCCGCCAGATCACTCCGTCGAGGCGCCCCGCCAGCATATCCAGCGGCCCGGCAGGTGGCCGGGCGTCAAACCAGATCAGGTAATTCAGCTGCAGTCTGGGGCGCCCGCGAAAACGCGTCATGCTGGTGTAGCGATAAACCACCGGCTCACTGCTGTCGACAGCGGGAGCAGACACGCCGCGCTGCCAGACCGGCCTTCCCGGCAGATCCGCAGCGCCGGCGGTATCGATCACCCAGACCGGCGCGTGCCGGCGAAACAGTGCCTGCGTCTGCGCTGCACCGGGCTGCGGTATGCCCAGAGCGTCACGCTCATATACTGGAAATTGGCCGGAGCGCGCCGCGCCGGCGGGGGCATAGCGACGGAGTTCGCCGCTTACCGCCAGCTGTTCAGTTGGCGTGGAAAAAGTCTCCCTCACCTCTGCGTGCCAGCGCGCAATGCCCGATTTGATCGCCAATGCCGTCACTGGATACAGCCCGAGTGCCCGCCGCAGCAGACTGTACTCGTCATCCGGTGTCACCACGCTTCGCAGGCTGCGCAGACGTTCCTCGTCATCGCGATCGCGCGCAAGCAGCACCTCGCGACAGGCATCGAGCCCAGCGTTAAGGTCATTGCCCGCGACCACCCGCGCGCCGAGCACCTGCCTCGTCTTCTGTAGCAGTTGATCGCGCGCCTGTTCAGGCAGTTTTTCCAACTCGGAGCGCCGCGCGCGCCGATCCTCCCCGGAGAGGTGATCAAGCCAGGCATCCACCTGCCGCGCACTGCTCAACTCGTCGCGAAAACTGGCAAGCATGCGAGTGCTGCGCAGGTAGGAAAAACCCTGGATCCTATGCGGAAAAGAGCGCGAGCCACCCTTGTCCATTAGCGCGCGGTCGACCTGTAGAAACAATCGTTCGCAGTTTTTCTCGACATTCGCAAGCGCATCTACAGATGGA
>CAYFVJ010000247.1:1540-3263 GCA_964346555.1 uncultured Alteromonadaceae bacterium
CGCATCTACAGATGGAGCGTCGGGGACGGTCTGGCATGCATTCAGCAAAACTGCCGACAAAGCGGCTATCAATCGGTTCCAGGAAAGTCGATGCATGTGGAGAACCATATCGGGAGCAGACCGCGAAGCCGCTCAGTAAGCCAGCCGTCGCCGATAGATGCAAACAGCGCCCGCTTGCTATTATGGCGGTTGTTCATACGGTCCTTCGAGCACGCATGTCCAGAACCCACAAATCAACACGTTACTCATGTGCCTGATTCTTATCGCTCACCGCGTCCATCCGCGGTTGCCGCTGGTCGTGGCGGCCAACCGTGACGAGTTCCACGCGCGGCCCAGCGCGAGCTCGCATTTCTGGCAGGCACCGGTCGGCATGCTCGCCGGTCGCGATCTGGAGGCTGGCGGCACCTGGCTTGGCGTGAACAGATCCGGATGTTTCGCGGCCATCACCAACGTCAGTGAAATACACGCGGAAGGTCACTGGCTGTCGCGCGGCGACCTGGTCAGGCAGTTTCTGGACAGCGAGACATCCGCAACTGTGTTTGCGGAGACGATTTCGCCGCAGCACTACCGTGGCTTCAATCTGCTGATGTGGGATGGTCGCGCGCTGACATACAGCTCAAACCGCAGCCTGCCAGAAACGCTCCGACCCGGCATCTATGGCCTGGCAAATGCCGGCCTCGATGAGAGTCGCTTCAAGGTCTGGCGTGGAACCCGGGCGATGCAGGCTGCGCTCAGCGGCGCGCAAACAGAGGATGGCGATCTCGTGGATTCACTGTTTTCCCTGCTCTCAGATCCCACGCCCTCGACAACACCCGAGCCACGCCGGGTCCCGGGCATGTCTGACGCCACACAGCGGGCGCTGAGTGCCTGCTTCATTACCGGCGACGAGTACGGCACGCGCGCATCCAGCGTCGTCCTCCTGGGACCTGAAGAATGCGTCTTCAGTGAGCGCATCTACGCCCCGCGCGGCATGCTCATGGGTCAAAGCCAGCATACCCTGGCCTTGTGCCGCGCCAGCGCGAATCCGCAATGCTGACCGAGCCAAATACCGTACTGCTGCTCGGCGGCCTCATGCTGCTGGCGGGCATCCTGGCGAAATCGCTGTCGGATCGCCTCGGCTTTCCCCTGCTGCTGCTGTTCCTGCTGGTCGGCATGCTTGCCGGGGGCGTGGGCGGTATTGAATTCAGAAGCTTTGAAACAGCATTTCTCGCCAGCAACCTGGCCCTGGCAATCATCCTGCTGGATGGCGGCCTGCGCACCAAGCTGGAAACATTCCGTACCGCCCTGTTACCGGCCGGCGTTCTTGCCACGGTCGGCGTGCTGTTCACTGCCGCCTGCGTTGCAGCAGCAGCCATGCTGTTACTGGAACTTGACTGGCGCCTCGGTCTGCTTCTCGGGGCGATTGTCGCTTCCACCGATGCCGCGGCGGTGTTCGGGCTGCTGCGTCAGAGCGGTATCGCCCTCAACGAGCGCGTCCGCTCGATACTGGAGATCGAGTCCGGTGCCAACGATCCGATGGCGATTTTCCTGGTCCTGCTTTGCCTGCAGTTCATCACCGTGGCCGAGCAGTCGGCCGACCCGGCGACGATTGCACTCATGCTGCTCACGCAGTTCGGTATAGGTGGCGCTGTCGGCGTGCTCGGCGGTCTCGGGCTGGCCCGCCTGATCAGCCGGATGCGTCTGGCAGAGGGTTTGTATGCCTTGCTCGTTGCCGCCGGCGGCA
>CAYFVJ010000248.1:0-3253 GCA_964346555.1 uncultured Alteromonadaceae bacterium
AGCTGGTCAATAAAGTCCTGTTGCGACGGTGCGTCACTTTCATGACGTCATGTGCGATACTGGCGGAGTGGAGGTCGTGTGCGCAAATGACTTGATGGTAGGTTTCCCGGGTGTCACCTTCCTGTGGCCTGGCCTCGACCCTGACCACAAAAATAATGGAGTTTATTGTAGTACAATGTTGTACAACTCAATGGCGCTATGTAGACTAAATAAAAAGTCTGGCAGGCTGGTCGCTTAGCGCAATCATGCAAATTCACGCGGACAATAATCCCAATAAGGGGAACACCATGACGAGATTACCTATAGATACCGACAAGTTCGGCGACGAATCGCCCTCTTCCCTCGTTGCCGCCTTTCACGGCACGCTGCAGGAAATCGTACGCCAGCGTCTCGAGGAATCCGGCGCTGACTGGAGGGATTTTGTTTTTGGCGATGCTCACTCACTGATTTCCACAGAAGACTTCAAGGCCGTGGACAGGGCACTGGTCGATGCCGGGCACCGCTACGACTGGTCGGCAGGCATTTCCCAAAAAGAACGACCGGACGCCTACAAGCCGGCTGAAGGCACCAGCGATGCCGATCTGGCAACGTTCTGCTTTGAACACCCCGATGCGCCCGTCGCCGAGCCGGATGCGGAAGGCCGCGAGCTACGGGGGGTCGGCGACAACGTCGTTCGCTACAACGCCGATACCACCGGCATCGCGCGCTACATTCGCTCCACCGATCGCGTGCTGAAATGGCTTAATGCGGGAGTACCGGAAAACACAATTGCCGTTATTGACGACTCCGGCGGCACCTTGACGGCGCCGATTCTAGAGCAGTTCAAGGGCGTGATCTGCGCCGGCGGTACGGTTCGCTCACACCTCGGGATTCTGACGAGAGAGTACGGTATTCCATGCCTGATGAATGCCAAGGTGAACGGCATCATGGAGGGCGACACTGTCACCATTGAATCCACTGCCCGTGCCAAGACCGCCGAGGACTATCAGGGCCAGACCAAGCGTGAAGTGACCGCAAACGTCTGGCGCATGGTCAAGCGAGACTGAACTCGGCAGACCTCGATGCCGCAGTAGTGGCGAGGCGCATTATATCTGCCATAACAGCAATAAAGGACTGAACACCATGAAACTCGACTACGCACAATTACTCGAAAGCAACAATCTGCTGCAGGTGAATGGCGATGAAACCTATTGGCTGTGCGTGACCCGCACCGTTCAGGAGTCCAAGCTGTTCCCGGTGCCAGCCTACATGCTGATGTCCTACCTCAACGCCTTTTACCGTTACCCAGCTTTGCTGCGCAAGATCGAGGATCACATGAGCGCGGAGGAAGTGGGCGATCGCGCCAGGCACATGGGTGCCAAAGCCAACGCCATTGCCATGTGGGGCCTGCCGTGTTTTTACCTGCTCGGGCGCGAGTGGATGATCAACATGGGCGTCCTGCGGCCGCAGGACGCCGCCGAGGACGTCGCCTACATTCTGGATTTCTGGAAGCGTTTCGAGCTTGCCTTCCGCCGCAATGCCGGACACGTGACAGCAGCGGAAGGCGGTCACCGCGGCCAGATCCACTCGGAAGCACAACTACAGGTCTTTCATGCGGATCTGTATGATTGCGCAGCCGGCGACCCACTACACCAGGCTGCCCAGGCCTTTGTGGCCTCTGCCTCCCAGTACGCCTTTCTGATCGCCTGCGAGAGCCGCATCAGCCTGCACAATCATGGCCCCTATAACCTGGGCGATGACCGCCAGATGATCGTCCGCGACTTCAATGACATCGCCGAATACGACTTTCCCTGGCTGGATGACGTTGCCGAGGCCGTCCCCTACAACAACCTGAGCGTGACCATGGCCACGAAGGGTGTCAACTTCAACATCATGGACGACTGGGGCAGCTTCGAGTCTGACCCGGAATTCAAGGACGAAAACATCGTTGGCGTCGGTCTGTACGCCTCGGGCCCACTGACCGACGGCTTCCGGCCGGTTGGCATGGACAGTCAGGAAGAACTGACCCAGACATTCCTCGATCTCAACGCCAAGGTCAAGGAAGCGATGAGCCGCCTGTGGCAGAAGATGGCAGGCTGGTCGCGCGACCAGATGCTGGATGCTGGCGCCCTGACCTACTACGCGATCTTCAAGGACATGGCGCATATCGCCGGCTGCTACGATCCCGAGGACTGGATCAAGATCGACCAGCGCGCCGAGCGCTTCCGTCCGCTGCTCAACGACGAATATAGTCGGGACGCGCTGGGCGAAATCTGTCTCGGCACCGGGCCCAGCCACCAGATCAACAGCTATATGTTGATGGCGCACTCCGATCAGCCCACGCGGATTTATTCGCCCATCCCCTACTCGATCCTTCTCGATGGCGACTATGCGCCTACCGTTGGCGGCGTCGAACCGGGCATTACCTATCTCGATGACAAAAAGGATGCCTACCGCACCACCGAGGGCACCCTGAGCATTGAGGAGTACAACGCGCGTGTCCGCGAGTTCAAGCCCGAGCTGCATAAGACGGAGAACCGGCTCTTCTGCGAAACCACCGTCAAGTACCGCTACGACACCCCTGAGGCTAATGAACTTTACAAACTGCACCAGAAACACTCGCGAAACCTGGCCGATAAGGGAGCGGGACTGCGACGCGACGACGTTGAAGCACTGCGGCAGAAGAACAACGAAAAATAAAGGATAGCAATCATGCAAATCAGTAGCCTGATCAGCCGCGCGGCCAGGCAATTCGGTGATGCGCCCTGCCTGAGTGAAGGCGGCAGGTGTATCAGTTTCTGGGAGTTCGACGCCGCCACCGACCGTCTGGGCAACGCCCTTATTGCCCTGGGTCTCGAGCCGGGGGATCGCGTGGGCGTCATGCTGCCCAACAGTATTGATTGTCTGACGGCCTACTACGCTCTGGCCAAGTGTGGTCTGGTACGCGTGGGCCTCAACACACGCGAAACCATAGATGACCACCGCTTCAAGCTGGGCGAGAGCGGAAGTCGGGCAGTCATCCACGACACCCACGCACAACTGGATGGTCATGTGGAGTTCGTCATTGACCGGGGTCGCCTGGGCGACATGATCGATGCTGGCGACCGCCAGGTCTGCGCAGTCGACCGCGACATGGATGCTCCCCTACGCCTGGGCTTTACGGGAGGCACCACGGGGCAGCCCAAAGCCGTGACACTGTCGACGCGAGGCGAGCTGAGCGAGTTGTCGGCATTCCTCACGGACCTTGTCCCCGACATCAGAGAAGGCGACAGTT
>CAYFVJ010000249.1:0-3239 GCA_964346555.1 uncultured Alteromonadaceae bacterium
CGGCGCCGCGGACGCCCCGCTCACGGTCACCCGCCTGGCGCTCGCGGGCGGGGGCGGACTTACAGGTTAACCGGGCTCAGGCGCGCCTGCCCGTGCGCGAGGCCTGCTCGCTGGCGTTGCTATACAGGGTCTCCAGTTGATCAGTGACCAGGTCAATGATCATTTTTGCCCGCTGCTGTTTGCGTGACGCCATATGACTCAATGCCATACCCTGCATCAGGAACTGGACCATATCATGTGCCGGCTCCAGCACGTTGAGTTTCTCCCAGTGCGGGAAGACGACTTTAACCGTGCGCAGGAAGTGCCTCTCGAAGTCCTTCTCGACCTGCTGGAGTATTTCGCTCAACTCGGGGTCGGTCCGCGAGGCGGCAAGCAATTCCTGGTAGGCGACAAAAGACGCCAGGTTGACGTACTTCCACGCCGCTTCCACGGACTTTTTGATGGCGGCGCGCGTCAGGGTTTCACCTTCGACGTCGATATCCTTCATCAATGCCTTGTACTCGCTCAGGCGTCTCTGATGCAGGTGATGCACTACCGCGCTCAATACAGCCAGGCGCGACGGGAAGTGATGCATCATCGCACCCCGCGACACCCCGGCGCGCGAGGCGATCAGCGCAGTCGTGGTGCGTGTGTAACCTTCGTCCACAAGGCACTCGACAGCGGCATCCAGAATGGTTCGTCGCGTAATCGCGCTCTTTTCAGCCTGCCAACCCGATCCCTTGCGGGCCGACTGACTCCCACGCGCCTTGTTCTCTGCCAGCGTTGCCATTGCGTCGCCCCTTCGTCAACTGTGGCCACCGCTACCCACCGATAACTCTACCGCAATCGGGAAATCGGCTACCGGCGTGCTCAAAGATGAATAATACTACAACATAGCGTCTGTGATTGTATCAAACAATCCGGCTTGCTTTTTTTCGAGTGCAAATCTATGCTTGATGCTCTCAGATATAAATGACACCTTCGGGAGATAATAATGTCGTATAGTGCCGAGTTTCTAACCCGCGCCTACACCACCATGAAAACCATCCGACTTTTCGAAGAGCGGGCAATCGTCGAGTTCGAAAAAGGCAACATCCCGGGCTTTGTGCATACATCAGATGGCCAGGAAGCCGTCGCAGTGGGACTGTGCATGCACCTGTCCGACAACGACTTGATCGGCAGTACACACCGAGGGCACGGCCACTCCATCGCCAAAGGCTGCGACGTAAGCCGGATGATGCAGGAGATCATGGGCAAAGCCACCGGCCTGTGCAAGGGAAAAGGCGGTTCCATGCACATAGCCGACTTCAGCAAGGGTATGCTCGGCGCCAATGCCATCGTCGGCGGTGGACCACCGCTGTGCAACGGCGCTGCCCTGAGTGCCAAGACGCTGAAAACCGGCAATGTCGCTGTATCCTTCAACGGTGATGGCTCATCCAACCAGGGCACGGTAATGGAAGCACTCAACCTCGCGGTGGTCCTGCAGCTTCCCCACCTGTTTATATTCGAGAATAACGGCTACGGTGAGGGCACCGGCGTCGACTACGCCGTGGGCAGTCACGACATTGCGGGGCGCGCGGCGGGTTTCGGCCTGCCGGCGGAGAAAGTCGACGGCACGGATTTCTTCGCCGTGCACGAGCTTACCGGTTCCATGCTCCAGCGCATCCGGGACGGTGGTGGTCCGGCGGTCATCGAGGCCGAAACGGTGCGCTTTGACGGCCACTTTATCGGCGACCCGCAACTTTACCGCGGTAAAGGCGAGATTGATCAGCTTCGCAAAGAGAAGGATTGTCTGGTGCGCTTCCGCGAGCGCGTGTGCGCCGAGGGCTGGGTTGAAAGCAGCGAACTTGACCGTATCGATGCCGATGCGAAGGCGCTTATCGAGCGCGCGGTGGAGGCAGGTCTTGCCGCGCCGGAGCCAGATGTCTCCGAGCTGACCACCGATGTCTACTGCTCGTATTGAGAGCACCTTCATAATGAATAACGAGCAAGTTCAGGAGCGACCCATGGAGCAATCCACCTCTCGAAAGAAGACCGTCCGGGAAGCCATCAACGAGGCACTCGTACAGGAAATGGAGCGCGATGCGCGCGTCGTTGTACTCGGTGAAGAGGTTTCCGGTGGTGCCGGCTGTGAGGGCATGGACGACGCGTACGGTGGCGTCTTCGGTGTCACCAAGGGACTCATGCCTCGCTTCGGTCGCGAACGCGTCATCGACACACCGATTTCCGAGTCCGCCATTATCGGCGCCGCAGCTGGCGCTGCGAACTCCGGACTGCGGCCAGTTGCGGAGCTCATGTTCTTCGATTTCATCGGCGTATGTTTCGACCAGATATTCAACCAGGCTGCCAAGTTCCGCTACATGTTCGGCGGCAATGCCAAGACGCCGATGGTGGTTCGCGCCACGGTCGGTGCAGGCATGCGGGCGGCGGGCCAGCACTCGAACATGCTGCACCCCGTCGTCGTGCACATGCCCGGTCTAAAAGTGATCATGCCGAGCAACGCTTACGACGCCAAGGGGCTGATGCTCACTGCGATCCGGGATGACGACCCGGTGATTTTTCTGGAGCACAAGCTGCTCTACGAGACTGCCTGCCATGTACCCGAGGAATCCTACACCATTCCCTTCGGCGAGGCCGCGTTTACCCGGGAGGGTTCCGACGCCACCGTAGTCGCTATTTCTGCGATGGTGCCAAAGGCCAACGCAGTTGCGGACAAGCTGAAGAACGAAGGCATCCACCTCGACGTCATTGACCCCCGCACCTTGTCGCCGCTCGACGCGGAAGCCATTCTGGAAAGCGTCGAACTCAGCGGCCGCCTGGTACTGGTCGACGAGGCGCACGAGCGCTGCAGCCTCGCCGCGGACATCTCCAGTATTGCCGCCGAGCGGGCCTTCCACGCGCTGAAGGCACCCATCCATAAAGTCACTGCACCACACACACCTGTGCCATTCGCCCCGGCGCTGGAGGATGCCTACATTCCCAGTGAGGCGCGCATTGAGCAGGCAATCCGTGACGTGCTGGGGGCATAGATTATGGCGAGCATCAGCAGTGTCAGCATGCCCAAGTGGGGTATGGAGATGACCGAGGGCATGATCGGGGAGTGGCACGTCGCGGTTGGAGACAGTATCTCCGAGGGTGATGACCTGGTCGATGTAGAGACCAGCAAGATCGTCAACTGCGTGAGTGCACACACCAGCGGCAAGCTGCGGCGGATTCTCGCAGTTGACGATTTTACTGGTCTCTACATCGACCAGGTCATC
>CAYFVJ010000250.1:0-3215 GCA_964346555.1 uncultured Alteromonadaceae bacterium
GTTCATGTTCATGCCGATTTCGCCGCAGCCACCCAGGGGAACGAACCAGAGTTGATCGGCATCCGGCGTCAGCCGCGTCGAGTCGTGAGGTGAAATCAAGAAATTATTTCCCGGCAGATTTGAAAAGCTTGTGATCGGTATTATTACGCGTCTGGCCCAGGCAGCAGAGGTAATCCGCGGAATGTTTTCGATTCACCGCTGCGTAACTGTGTGTTGCAGACGCGCAGGCATCTATCAGCCGGGGTCGTCAACGCGAATCATGCAGCGCTCGTCAATCAGGTCATCGCGCACGCGTTCGTTCAGGATAAATTCTTCGCGGTGCCGATCCATGGTGACGAACAGTTCCTTGCGCAAGCGTTGTCGCAGACAGGCGGAGTGGAAGCGTCGCACGTCTTCTGCTGTCTCCAGCACCAGGGGCGGGACGGGCACCAGCTCGCCGCTGGCGGATTTCGCCACCAGCGTGAAATACGAGGTGTTGGTATGTTTGACGACGCCTGTCTGCACGTTCTCCGCAATGACCTTTATGCCGACAACGACGGAAGTGCGGCCGACGTAGTTGACAGAAGCGAGCATGGAAACCAACTCACCTACCTCCACCGGCTGCAGGAAGTTGACGGCGCCGACCGCCACCGTCACGCAATAGGCGCCCGCGTGTTTGCTGGCGCATGCGTAGGCCACTTTGTCCATCAGAGAGAGTAGCGTGCCGCCATGAATCTTGCCGCCAAAGTTGGCGTAAGAGGGGATCATCAATTCAGTGATTGTTGTTCTGGAATAGTTTACCGGGTGCCCTTCCATCGCCAGCCTCGCTTTGCAGGCTCCATACGCCTGACACTATGTCGGATCGCGTTCATACAGCAGCGCCATGCTGTCGCGCAGTGTGATACGCCCCCCGTTGTAATCCTCATCGATAGACGGAGACCGAAGCCTCAGCGACCAGCCGGGCCCCTCCAGACCGGGTATGGGGAGAGTGAGCGGATCGAACTCGGCAGTTTCGCCGCCTTCCATATGCGCTACCGAGAAAACCTGTCGCCCGTCAGGCGCGTGGCGCAGACAGGCGAACACAGCGCGTCCCTCGATAGGTCGCAGGTAATCAAAGTGATCGTCCGTTCCCAGATTGTGTCGAAGCCACGGGTTCGCCCGCCGGAATTTACGCAGCTTGAACATGAAGTCTGTCTGGCGCCAGTCAAGTCCGATGATGGAATTGGAGACATTGCAGTACTCGTGCATGTCGTCCATCCAGGCACGCGCGATGTGCTTCAGCTCGGCAGCAGTATAGTGCACAGGTCCGGCGAGCTTCGGCTCAACCGAATTCAGCAGTCCCGTAATTACGTTCAGGTCGTATTCCGTGACTTCGACCAGCGCCGGCAGGAACTCGAAGAAGCGCAACAGATCATCGCGCGTTTCGAAGCCGATTTCCTTGAGCCGGCGGAAATTCTGCGGCACCGAATAGGCGTATTCATCGACCTGCCACTTCAGGCTGATGGCTTCTTCAGCCACGACTTTCACGCCGTACCTGTCATCCTGGTTGCGAATGAATCCCCAGCTCGCGCGGCTGGTCGCATTCAGGAAATCCATCGGCACGCCGGGGAAAGCGGCGTAAGTCAGCATGGATACGGCCGGATTGTCGTAGGCCTTGTCGAGAATATCCATACGCGTCTCGCCGAGCCGCGTGTTGACATTCAACTTCGGGCTGACCTGCGTGCCTCGTCGCAGCGTGTCGTGGTTGGCCGTACCGGAGATCCAGTTGGAGCCGTCTTCCATGATTTCCCGGATACGCCAGTATTTTGACAGCCAGAAGCTGTAGAGAAAGGGCGTATTGTGGGCGAAGGTCAACGGCCCCCACTGAAACACGTCGGGATCGTCGCGCTGGTTCTCGATGACAGCGCGATATGTCGATGACAGTTCCCAGTCCTCCTGCGGCCACGGGCGCCCGTCCTCGAAAACAAACCACGGCCGATACCGGATGCCGGCGACTTCCTGCTCGACGCTGGACATCAGGTCGAGGTAGTCGTCGTCGTGGCGTATGGTCTGCGTCGCGGCATCGTACCATTTGAAGTCCTGCGCACCGTCGACACGTACGCCGTCGGCGCCGAAATTCACCTTGCGCCGCTGCATTTCGAGCAGGATCGCCCGCACTGCCGGATTCCGGTAGTCGAGGTTCTGCCCATACATGTTCGGCCCGGCAAAAAAGTGTGCGTTCAAGGCCCCCAGACCCTGGTTGTCAGCGTGACCGAACACCATGTCAAGGATCAGCATCTTGTGCTTTTTCGGAAAGTTGTGCAGCACGGCGACAAGATCCACCAGCTCGTCCGGACGACCACTTTCCAGCAGTACGGGATTCACCGCCGCCATACCCGATATCACGATATCGTAGCCCCAGTTGGTCGTGTCGGGCCGCGTCAGCGTTACCGAAATATGATCATTCTGGTGGCACGTTTCCTCCCAGAAGGCCGGACCCGTCTCGTACACCGTGGTGGGCTCCACCGGCAACAGCTGCACGGCGTCGTAGCCCAGATACAGCTGATCACTCGGTTCGAGCGGCAGGTCGGCCGCAAATCGCTCCGCCAGACGCTCGAACTGGCGCGTCAGGTTCGCCAGCGTGCCGCCAGCCGTGGCTGTCGGCACGTGGATCTGCAGGATGTTCGTGGGTGGTGGGAACTTATGCACCTCATATGCCTGCAGCGCCTTGTAGTAGGCGAGGTCGCAGCGAGCGGCCTGCATGGCGTTGGTGTCGTACAACTCCGCAGGGGCAAATGCGCCGAAGGGCAGCGACGCTGCCAGTGGATCGAGAATTCGATGCCAGTCGCCATGTGCGTCGCGCCAGATGAGCGCATAGAAGTCGCCAACCTGCCTGCGTGTGCCTGCGACCATGCCATTGATTGTCGCGAAAGTGTGCGCTTCAAAGCGGGCCACCGGCAGGTAGGCGCGCGCAAACTGCAGATGCTGGTGCGCGCGGGTCAGATCGAGTGGCTCCTCGGGGGCCAGGACTTCGAGGAAGATGTCACCATCGGGCACTCTGTTGTCCAGCAATTCAGGTGTCCAGAAGCCGAACGTGGCGCGACCGTCGTCTTCGACGTGCGCGCCGAGCCGGCGGGCTATCTCACGCTCACCGTCAAATGCGGTCGGCGCGGAGTTCATGGTCCTGGCACACCAGTCTGCAAGACTGCGCGCCGCGTCGGTATCCGCGGATACCCGTTGCTTCAGGTCGGACATCG
>CAYFVJ010000251.1:0-3176 GCA_964346555.1 uncultured Alteromonadaceae bacterium
GAAGACCTTCGATACCTGGACGGAAGAGATCGAGGTGCGCGGCCGTGAAAGCGTCAGCGTGACAGCCCGACGCTCGGTGCACGGCATGGTCCAGGCGCTGGACGCGGAAAACAATATCGCCTACAGCCGCTCGAGAGCCTGGGAGGGCGCCGAGCTGCAGAGCCTCATGGCCTGGATCAACCTTGCCAGGGACACGAACCTGGATGACTTCCAGACACGCCTGGCGTCGTTTGCGGGCAATATCAACTTTTATTACATGGACACATCGGGCAACCTGGGCTTCACGCACGGCGGGTATTACCCGCGGCGAAACGAATCGCACGACCCGCGTCTGCCGGCTCCGGGTAGTGGCACCATGGACTGGCTGGGTCGGCGTCCGTACAGCGAAAACCCCAGTGCGCGCAATCCGCCGCAGGCCTATCTTGCAAACTGGAACAACCGGCCTGGTCCCGGCTGGCCAGCATCCGACCTGTGGTCTTCCACATGGGGCCGCGCAGATCGCGCGAAATTGCTCATGCAGGAAATAGAGAAACAGCCGCGCCTGGACCCGCGAGCGCTGTGGCATATCAACGAACAGGTCGCTTACCGGGACGTCAACCTGCCCTTCCTTGCACCTTATCTGTTTGCGGCCTGGCAGGATGAGCCGATTCCCGAGAAGGTACGCGAGGCTCTTGACCTCCTTGAGGAATGGAACCGGGAGTGGCGCCCTGACGACAGTGGCAACTATCCCGCGGCAGCGGCACTGGCGGAGACCTGGCTGCGCATTCTGTTGCGCCGTGTTTTCCTGGACGATATCGGAGCGGAATTTTTCCACCTTTATGCAGCCACCAACAATCCGGTCAGCAGCCCGGGTGCCTCCATGAATACCGCGCCGGGCGTCAGGATAATGATCCGCAATCTGGACCAGCTGAAATCAGGCACGCCACCCGCCCACGATTTTTTTAACGGCACGCCTCCCTCGCAGGTTCTGCGCGAAACTTTTGCCAGGGGAGTCGAGCGTCTTGTGGAAAAGCAAGGACCGCGTGCCGCCGAGTGGTCGCTTCCAGTCCCGCGGATGCGCTGGAGTCCCTACAATTTTCGCGGCGTGCCGCAGACTCTCGCAAAGATCGAGGTGACCGCGCCGGCCTACATGAATCGCGGTACGGAAAACACGCTGTTCATCGCCCGAGACGGCGGATTTCGCGCCTACGATGTCATACCGCCCGGCCAGAGCGGAAATCGGACATCGCAGGGCGCGTCGCCGCACACACGTGACCAGATGCCTCTGTTCACGGAATGGCGCTACAAACCTGTGCCTTTCAGCCGCGATGACGTCGACGCGCTCAGTGTATCGGAACAGATCATCGAGTACCGGCGTTGAGCCGGCGGCAATTACCGGGTGTCGGCGCTGAGTCGGCACAATTGCAGCAATGGCTCCACGCAGGCTGTGGCGCGCAACGCAATCGCGGTTTTTCCATCCAAATGAAGGGCAGACGCGACAGCATACTTCCTGTTGGCGGCAAATCGTTTTATACTTAAAGTGTGTACCGGGCATCTGATTTTGCCGACACTCCTGACCTGCACCACTGAGGTACAACCCTATGACTGGCAAGACTTCCTGGCGGGCCCTGGATTGGCAGGACCCCTTCCTTCTCGAGCTCGAGCTCAGTGATGAGCAGCGCATGGTTCGCGACAGCGCACGCAAGTATGCGGCATCCTCACTGGCAGAACGCGTGCAGCAGGCGTTCCGCGACGAGACAACTGATCCGGCGATTTTTCGCGAAATGGGCGAACTCGGGCTCCTCGGCAGCACCATCGAAGGCTACGGCTGTCCCGGCGTCGATTACACCAGCTATGGCCTGATCGCGCGGGAAGTGGAGCGCGTCGATTCCGGCTATCGATCAATGATGAGCGTGCAGTCGTCGCTGGTCATGTACCCGATCTATGCTTACGGCTCCGAAGAACAGCGCGAGAAGTACCTGCCGCGGCTCGCCAACGGCGAGTGGATCGGCTGTTTCGGGCTAACCGAACCGGACCATGGCTCCGACCCCGGCTCTATGGCGACCCGCGCCAAATCCGTCGACGGTGGCTATCGCATCAGTGGTGCGAAGATGTGGATCAGCAACAGCCCGATCGCCGATGTCTTCATCATCTGGGCCAAGACCGACGACGACAAAATTCGCGGCTTCATCCTGGAAAAGGGCATGGAGGGTCTGTCGGCACCGAAAATTGAAGGCAAGCTTGCACTGCGTGCCTCGGTCACCGGCGAAATTGTCATGCAGGACGTGTTTGTCGCCGAAGAGCAGCTGCTGCCCAACGTGCACGGACTCAAGGGCCCCTTCGGCTGCCTTAACAACGCACGCTACGGGATCGCGTGGGGCGCCCTGGGTGCCGCCGAATCCTGCTGGTTTGCGGCCCGCGATTACACGATGGAGCGCAGCCAGTTCGGGCGGCCACTGGCATCCAACCAGCTGATCCAGCTCAAGCTCGCGGATATGCAGACGGAGATTGGCCTCGGCCTGCAGGGCTGCCACCGTGCCGGTCAGCTCATGGACGCCGGGCAGATCGCGCCGGAACTGATCTCACTGATCAAGCGCAATTCCTGCGGCAAGGCGCTGGACGTGGCACGCAAGGCGCGCGACATGCTGGGCGGCAACGGTATCTCGGATGAATATCCGGTCATGCGCCACCTGATGAATCTGGAGGTAGTGAACACCTATGAAGGTACCCACGACATACACGCGCTGATCCTCGGTCGCACCCAGACGGACATTCCCGCGTTCTAAACGACTGCTGCCTCGCCGCAGGCGGTTGCAAGTGACTCTGAGCGGTCGGGCTGGTGGTCAGGTCCAGGAGGGACCTGACCTCCCGAAATCAATTGGCGTCAAAATCCACTACCACCGTGTCGGATAGAGGATGTGCCTGGCAGGTAAGGATATATCCTGCTTGCAGCTCTTCCGGCTCCAGTCCGTGGGTGATATCCATGTCCACCTGTCCCTCGACCAGGCGCGCCTTGCAGGTTGAGCACACGCCACCCCGGCAGGAATACGGCAGATCCATGCCCTGATTGATGCCCGCCTCCAGCAGGTTCTCGCCATCGGCACTCAGCTCGAATTCGAGACTGCGGCCATCCTGGGTAATTCTGACCCGGCTCAGCGAACCGGCAAAGTCACGCGCCCGCGCATGGTGTTTCTCGA
>CAYFVJ010000252.1:0-3115 GCA_964346555.1 uncultured Alteromonadaceae bacterium
CCGTGCAGCGAACGGCGGGCATGATCGATTCGAGGTTGCGGCTTCGCGTCGGCCGCTGGCCTGCCGTGACGCTGAGTCCCCGATCTTTCCTGCTCCGCCTGGTTTTACCCGGTTGGAGTCCGGCAAGGAAGCAGCGATAGCGCGGGCTGATCGCGATCATAGCGGCAGCTCACACTGTTGTATCTCCTCCAATGATGGTGACTGATCATTGACCACGATGATTGGGGAGGACCCAAACCAGTTTACTTCGCCGTAGTGATGTCCGATTTCGACGCAGTGGTCATTCTCAGCGATGTACCACATCATTCACCCCATCAGGGATGATCTGGCGAGCTGGCCTGTATCGCGATAGGCCTTCAACACTTCCTGATTGCGGTCGTGGCGCTTCAGTAGATCAAGCCTTAGTTGATAGGCAAATTCGAGGAATGAGTCCAGTACGGTCTTGCGTTCGCTACCTTCGCCGTCCCTGCTCTGCTCGATAAACGCCTCCTGCCGCTCGCGGATGATAATCAGCTTGTCGAGCGCCTGCCGGATGCTCTCGATACGCTGATCACGGGCGTCCTGCGCCGGCACATCCCCGGCTTCGAACTCCGGCGCCATCTGCGTCCCGCCTCCCATTCTGGCCAACACTTCTGATTCAGGCGGCACCCTATCACGCTTTAGGTCCGCCAGATTCAATTCTTCAATGGTCCGGACTTCGCCACCCTCGGACAGGTAGAGCCCCGTCGCCTTGATCTCACCGAGGGGCACTCCCTGGGCACTCACTAAAGTGAACTGGTCCTTTATGCTGCCGGTGTAAAGCGCCTTCACGCCTACGTCGCCCAGAGTTCGGAGCTCCGGGCTTCCGTCTGGTTTCTGTACCATGACGCCCAGTTGCTCAAATACCGGATCAGCCGCATCAACCCATCGATTACCGTCAGAGTCAAACCGCGACAGTTCGCTGAAACCGGAGCCTGACGCTGGCCCGAAAAGCTCGCTACCATCATCCACCTCTCCCTTAACGTTCCGGTCCAGAACCAGGTAACCGCTACCGCCGCCAAGTGACGGCAGCTGATCATCGTCACCGTCCGCATTCAGGTCGAACTCGAAAAGCGTATCGTTAAGACGTGCCGACGTGGTGCCGAAGTTGATTACGAGTGGATCCGTCATCGGCCGTTCTTCTATGCGAACACTCTCGCTGAACTCGTACTGGCGCGACTGCCTCTGACTGAGCGCAAGGCTGAAATCGACCTTTCTCCCATCGGCCAGTTCCAGGCTTCCGGACGCCGCCACCTGTCTCGACTCACTCTGGGATACGAATGTATAGCGGCTGGCTTGCAGCCGGGCAGAACCACCCGTATCGAAGCCGCTACCGGGACTGGACCCCAGGGCCGCCTGCCCCACTCGCAACGCAGACTGACCATCGAGGAGCACATCAGAGGCGCGTTCGGCAACCATCGCTCCCGCCATTAACCGCTCACTGCCGCCGGAATCGCCCACCCGACCGGTGCTGGCAAAAGCGAGCTTCTCCGCAGCTTGATAACGCAATTGGGCCTCCCGGGACAGAACCACTTCCCGGTTACGGCTGTTGTCCGTTCTCGCGGTAGAGAGGTCCTGCGGCGCGCTTTCAATACGCACATCGGTACGGCGCCTGTCGACCGGGGATGTCGCCTGTTCTGCAATACCGGCGATATCGATCTGGCTTGAGGTAATCATGATCGGCCACGGGATCTGCTGGACGCATCAATATATCGGCTGGGAGCGTGCAACCTTTAATCGCAGCGCTTAATTCAAGCGCTGTCGAAACAATGCACGCCCTGAAGCGCAGCATCCGGAATCGATGAGATGTGTCTCGGCGAGCTGCGGCACACAACCCCGCTTCACGCAACATGGCGTGAGGGTTTCTCTTAATTGGGCTATCATGGTGTTCAGCTAAATTTTCGACAAAACAGATAGATAGCTGTTTGTCATTCTTCACTCACGTAGGAATCCAACATTCCGTATATGTCTGCTCCACTGCCTATAGTGCAAAATTTCGTGCACGGACGTTTTCTTCCAAACAGTACCGGTGAGCAATTTCCGGTAGTCAATCCGGGCACCGGTGAAACCATCTACGCCGTAGAGGTCGCCGATGCCTCTGTGCAGCAGGCGGCGATCGACAGTTCCCGGGCAGGTTTTGCCGCCTGGTCGGCGATGACGGCCACGGCGCGCAGCCGCATCCTGCTGCGCGCCGTGGCGCTGTTGCACGAGCGCAACAGCGCGCTGGCTGCGGTGGAAGTACGCGATACGGGTAAGCCCCTGCAGGAGGCAGAGGCGGTAGACGTGGTTACGGGTGCCGAGGTGATTGAGTTCTTTGCGGGTCTAGCGCCGTCCCTCGAGGGGGTTCAGCAGGACCTGGGCGCTGATTTCTACTACACGCGCCGGGAGCCGCTTGGCATTTGCGCCGGTATCGGTGCCTGGAATTATCCACTGCAGATCGCCTGCTGGAAGTCGGGCCCGGCACTGGCTTGCGGCAACGCGATGATCTTCAAGCCGTCCGAGGAAACCCCGCTGGGTGCGGTCAAGCTGGCGGAAATCTTCATCGAGGCCGGCGTCCCGGCCGGTGTATTCAACGTGGTGCAGGGCGCCGCAGCCGTCGGCCAATGGCTGACCGGCCATCCGGACATCGCCAAGGTGTCCTTCACCGGCGAGGTAGCGACCGGCCGCGCAGTAATGGGCGCTGCCGCCACCACGCTCAAGGATGTCACCATGGAACTGGGCGGCAAATCACCCCTGATCATTTTTGACGATGCCGATCTGGAAAATGCCGTTTCCGCAGCGATGCTGGCCAATTTCTACACCCAGGGTGAGATTTGCACCAACGGCACCCGGGTATTCGTGCATGCGTCGATCCACGCCGCTTTCATGGCGCGCCTACTCGAGCGCACGCGCAACAACATCCGCGCAGGCGATCCGATGCACCCGGACACCAATTTCGGCGCCCTGATTTCCGCCGAGCACCGGGTGCGGGTGCAGGATTACATCTCCGCCGGTGTGGCCGAAGGTGCCACGCTGAGCTATGGCGGTCGGGCGCTGGCACCAGCGGAGGCCGCGGGCGGTTTTTTTTTCGAGCCCACCATTTTCTCTGACTGCAGCG
>CAYFVJ010000253.1:0-3091 GCA_964346555.1 uncultured Alteromonadaceae bacterium
GTCTTGGCCAGAAATGACTTTTTTTATCGACATGCTCTCTCCACGTTGCTGACCAGCCAAAAAGCCGATTGGCCAAGTTTTTCCGGATCCGGATCAGGGGTCTGTAAGTTGCTAGCCGCTGGGCACATAGTAAAAGCGCGTAGTATGCTATGATTTTTGAAAAGTACAAATCCGGGGGGTTCTGCAGCCCGGCCTGAAGGCCCTCGCTGCTTCGGGTGATGAAGCGCGTCTGTGGATCATGACAGCGCCTGGGTCATGCACTGCTTTACTAAACTCGTTGAGGAAAACTACCCGGCGTCAATGGCGTTAATAATCCGGCGTTAATGGCGTTGATAATGAGGCAGATTGCAGCAGAGGCAAGCTAGAACGCATCATGTTGCCATAAAAACAAACAGAATACACCAAACCCTGCAACGTATACCGCCATGCCTCGCACTGTTCCTGCAATTGCAGCGCTGAGCGCGTTTTCCGGCTATGTCTTTGTTATCGGTGGTTACTACGATCAATCCTGACGCTGGCCTTCACTCGGTTTCCGGCGCCGGGCTTTTTCCGGATAGCAGTTCGATCAGCGGTGGATGATCCGCCCCCGAGGGCGAGCGCGCACCCACGTAGGTGGTCAGTGTCGGTGCAATGCTGCTCACTGCGACGGGCCGGTCGACAATGACCCCGCGGGGAATCCCCGGTCCCGCCGCGATAATCGGCACGTGGGTATCGTAAGCGTAGGGCGATCCGTGCATGGCCGCGAACGCCTCGGCGTCCGGGTAGAGGTACCAGAACGGGTCCTGGATGACGAGTACGTTGCCGGAGCGCTGTGGATGGAATGCCCGCTGCAGCTTGTGCATCAGCGGCGTGTCGGGCAGGTTGCCGGCCTCCAGGTCGGTGCGGGTCACGGCGTAGGCGAAGCCATTCTCTTGGCGCAGGATGGTCCCCAGCGCGCGCTCGACCTCGGGGAAGTCCAGGCCGTGTTTCTCCAGGTTGCCGGGCTTCAGGTATAGGCTCGGGTTCCAGAACGCCATGAGCAGGTCGTCGTCGATGCCAAAACGGGCCTTAAGCGCGGCGTTGGCCCGGCGCATAAACGCCAGCGGATAGTGCCGTCCCGCGTCAAGACCTCGGCGTGACTGGTACTCGGGTATATCGTCAGCGCCGTGATCGCTGGTCAGCACCACCAGCGTCCGCTCCAGGCCGATGCGTTTATCGATGACGTCCAGCATTTCGCCGATGATGCGGTCCACCTGGCGGACCTGGTCCTCGTACTCCAGGCTGAAGGTGCCGAAGGCGTGGCCGACGTAATCGAGCGCAGAAAAGCTTACCGCCAAGACGTCCGTGTGCCCGCGCTGGCCCACGGACTCGTTGTCGATGAGTGCCAGGGCAAAATCCAGGGTCAGTTCATCGCCGGCGGGCGAGAAACGCAGGCCGCCAAAGTATTGCGTGTAGATGGGAGGATCGTAGCGATGCGGAAAGCGGGTGCCGAGATTGGCGTAACCGCGCTCTTCTTGCCGCTCGTCCTGGTGTGCGAAGATATAGGTGTTTGGCGCGTCCTCCAGTGTCCATTCCCTGCCTTGATAGCGCTCTGGGCGCGGTGAGTCATTGAATCGTATTACCCACTCGGGGAGCACATCGTAATACCAGTCGCTGGTGAAGAATCGCCCCGAGTTACTGTCGTACCAGAACGCCTTGCCCAGGCGGCCACCGGGGATGATTGCGCCGCGATCCTTCACACTGACGCTGAATACCCGCGATTTTTCGCCGGAGGACAGCACGATCTCGTCGCCAAAGGTGGAGGCCGTGAGGTTGCGCGGTGAGGTGCCGAGGCTTGTGGCCTCGATCAGTGGCTGGGCATCCGGGTCGGCGACGCAGTAGATGCGCTCGCCGGTGCGGCGATCCGCCCAGTCGTTACCGGCGAGACCGTGCTGTGCAGCGGCGGCACCGGTGGCAATCACCGCGTGTCCCACCGCGGTGAAGGTTGTCGAGTGCTGTAAGTGGGCGTTGCGGTAGGCGACGCCATTATCCATCAGGTAGCGGATGCCACCGTCCAGGTGCGGGTACTGACGGAAGGGCATTTCGCCCTTGAGCATGTCCACAGTGATCTGCAGGATGAGGTCCACGGGCGCATCGCGCGGGTGGACCTGCGCCTGTGCCGGGGTTGCAGCCACGACCAGCAGTAACAGCAGCGCTGTCCTTGCTCTGGCACGGGCTAGAGCACAGGCATGAGGTCGCGGAGGCTGCTGGTTCTGCGAGTCCACTGCCATCAGCTGTCGCGCGTGCTGACGGTATGGGCCGTGCTTACCGCCGAGTCCGCCCGGTAGGGATCCTCGACCACGCGGTACTCCGTGCGCCAGTCATCCTGCGCCACGCTGCAGCGCAGGTAGCCGCGCTGGTCGCCGTTGGTGTAGCTGACGTGGGGATTGTAGGCCTGCGCCGTATGCACCCTGTCGGCCCAGGGGCAATGCGAGGCGATAGAGGTCGAGGCGAACTCCCAGCCAACGCGGGGCGACGTGGCATCCATCGGGTCGCGATGAATGGTCGAAGCGTTCGCGCAGTGCCAGTCACCGCTCAAGACCACCGGGTTGTCCACCTCCGCCATCGCATCTATCAAACGCTGGCGCTGGCGTGGATAGCCGTCCCACTGATCCATATTGAAGTCCGGGCGTGCCGGGTCGTCGCTATAATTGAACGGCGCGAACCAGGTCTGCTGGGCGAGCACATTGAAGTGGGCATCGCTGCGCGTCAGGGAATCCAGCAGCCAGCGCTCTTGCTCATCGCCCAGCATGCCGCGGTTGCGGTCTTCCAGCATCGCGGCGGCGGCTTCCGCGGAGACGCGGTCTACGGGTACCTGGTCGGATCGGTACTGGCGGGTATCCAGCAGGTGTACCAGGGCGGGGCCGAAGCGATAGGCGCCGTAGAGTGAGATGCTGGAATCCAGCCCGCGGATCTGCGGCGGCTCGCGCAGGGGCATGTGCTCGTAGTAGGCACGGAACGCCGCCTGGCGGCGCACGCGAAATTCCGTGTCGGTCTGCGCCCAGGGATCCTGGGGCATCCGGTCGGCCCAGTTGTTGTCCACCTCGTGATCGTCCATGGCGACGATCCAGGG
>CAYFVJ010000254.1:0-3081 GCA_964346555.1 uncultured Alteromonadaceae bacterium
GGGGCCGCTCTCCCACGCGCGCAGCAGATCAGTCCCAAGTCCGACAGGCTGCTAGAAATCCGCTTGCAGGACCGCCGGCCATTCGGCACCCTCCATTTTTATCTGTGTCTTCGGAGAACAGCCATTGAAACCCTCGGGTCTAGCAGCCGGCGATGCGCAGGGAAGCGCTCCGGCGGCGGCTCCGCTGGAGATACTGCGCGAGACCTTCGGTTACAGCGATTTTCGCGGCCAGCAGCAGGCCGTCGTCGAACACGTGACAGCGGGCGGTGACGCGGTGGTCCTGATGCCGACCGGGGGTGGCAAGTCTCTTTGTTACCAGATTCCGGCACTGGCGCGGCCGGGCTGCGGCATCGTGATCTCGCCCCTGATTGCGCTGATGCAGGATCAGGTGGCCGCTTTGCGCCAGAATGGGGTGGCAGCGGCCAGCCTCGACTCCGGGCAGAGCGCCGAACAGGCTCAGGCGGTGCTGGCGGCACTGCACGCCGGCGATCTGGACCTGTTGTACCTGTCGCCGGAGCGTCTCTTTGCCCCCGGGATGCTAGAGCGTCTGGGGGGTGTCGAGCTCGCACTGTTTGCCATCGACGAGGCCCATTGTGTCTCGCAGTGGGGGCATGACTTCCGCCCCGAATACGGCCAGCTGGCGGCCCTGGCGGAGAATTTTCCGGAGGTCCCGCGGATGGCGTTGACCGCAACGGCCGACGGGCCGACGCGCCGGGAGATCCGCGAGCGGCTTCATCTGACCGCCGCCCGGGCCTTCGTCAGTTCCTTCGATCGCCCCAACATCCGCTATCGAATTGCCCAGGCTGACGGCGGCCGAGGCGGTCAGCCGCGTGAGCGATTGCTCCGCTTTATCCGCGAGGAACACCCGGGCGAGGCGGGGATCGTATACTGTCTGTCGCGCAAGAAGGTGGATACAGTGGCTGCCTGGTTGGCGGAACAGGGCATCACGGCGCTCCCTTATCACGCCGGGTTGTCAGCCGCGACGCGGAGCGCCCACCAGGCTCGCTTTCTGCGCGATGAGGGCGTGGTGATTGTTGCCACGATTGCCTTCGGCATGGGCATCGACAAGCCCAATGTGCGTTTTGTCGCGCATCTGAACCTGCCCAAGAGTCTGGAGGGGTATTACCAGGAGACCGGCCGAGCCGGACGCGACGGGCTGCCCGCCGATGCCTGGATGGTCTATGGCCTGCAGGATGTGGTGACGCTGCGGCAGATGCTCGCGGACTCGCAGGCTGGCGCAGACCGGCAGCGGGTCGAGCAGCAGAAACTCGAGGCGATGCTGGGATTCTGCGAGATCACGAGTTGTCGGCGCCAGGCCCTGCTGGCCTATTTCGACGAGACTCTGCCGGAACCCTGTGGGAGCTGTGACAACTGCATGCAGCCGCCGGCGACCTGGGATGCCTCGGTCCCTGTACAGAAGCTGCTGTCCTGTATTTATCGCACCGGCGAACGCTTCGGCGCCGGTCATGTAATTGACGTCCTGCGTGCTTCCGGTAGCGAGCGCCTGACACGCCTGGGACACGATCGGCTGAGCACCTTCGGGATCGGTACGGAACTGGACAAGGCACAGTGGCGCGGTGTGGTGCGTCAGCTGCTGGCCCGCGGACTGTTGCGTCTGGATGCGCAGGGGTACGGTGGGCTGCAACTCGATCCCGCCTGCCGGCCGGTGCTGCGCGGCGAGGAGCGGCTTCACCTGCGTTCGGAGGCCGCCCGGCCTGCGCCGAGCCCGCGCGCCGGGCGGCGCGAGACCGCTCGCAGCGTTGCGGCCCTGGATACCGAAGACCGGGGCCTGTGGGAGGCCCTGCGCGGCCTGCGCACCGACTTGGCACGCGAACAGGGCGTGCCGCCCTATGTCATCTTCAGCGATGCGACGCTCCTCGAAATGGTGGCCGCGGCACCACGCAGCCGGGACGAGATGGCGGCAATCTCGGGGGTAGGGGAGCACAAACTGGAGCGTTACGGCGACCGATTCCTCCGGGCGATCGCCGGGCATTTCGGGCTATAGTGTAAAGATGATGCTGGACGACAAGTTTGGGGAGACCGCGTGACGGACAAGAGCTTTCTGCAGGATTTCTGCCGCCATCGCGACGGTCAGTTGGTCGTGACCCCGGAGCAGGGCAGCCGTTTCGCCAAGACGCTGGCGGGGGACTTCAACCCGCTGCACGACGCCGATAGTCGGCGCTTCTGCGTGCCCGGCGATCTGCTGTTCGCGCTGGTGCTGGATACCTACGGTGCCAGTTCGAACATGCACTTCCGTTTTACCGGGATGGTGGGGGGCGATGTGCCCCTGGTATTTCCCGAGAATCCGGGCGCTACCTTTGCGATCACCGACGACAGCGGCAAGAGCGTGATCGAGGTCGAGCGCTCCGGGCGGGTGATCGACGAGCCGAACGCGATCGAGCCCCTGATCCGCAGCTATGTCTCCTTCTCCGGGCAGAACTTCCCGCACGTGCTGGTTCCGTTGATGGAAGAGCACGGCGTGATGGTGAATCCGAGGCGTCCGCTGGTGATGTACGAGCGTATGGGGTTCAGTCTGCCCGAGCCGCTGGCGGCCAGTGTGCGCATGCCGGAGCCGCGCCTGAAGGATGCGGTGATGAGCGTCAATGGCAAGCGTGGCGATATCCGGCTGGACTACGAGCTCGTCGTTGATCAGTCGGTGGTCGCCGATGGCAGCAAACACTTGGTGCTGAGTGGGCTGCGCCCGTTTGACGCGGAGGCCGTCGAGCGACTGGTCGCCGACTACGAGAGCTGGAAGGCGGCCTACTTCAACCAGCCCGCCCGCGCGCGCGCCTGAACTGCTGTCTTCACCACGATGCACACGAAGCCACGAAGAACTTCAACTTCAAGGACGAATTTACCACGGAGCACACAGAGGTCACGGAGAAAGCCGAAAGACTTTCAGAGATGCGCACGCGTCAAGCGTATAAGCATTATGCACCGAACTAAAGCATGAAGAGGTGTCGGCGAACCTGAAATAACACAGGGCGCGATCAATTCCGGCATCCGCACCCGCATTCCTTCACTTTCTCTGTGACCTCTGTGCCCTCTGTGGTGCAACCGCCCTTGAATTTCTTCGTGGCT
>CAYFVJ010000255.1:0-3038 GCA_964346555.1 uncultured Alteromonadaceae bacterium
CCGGCATGGTGACCCAGGCGATACCGCATGTCGTGTCAGCAGCTCCCGGCCTGCTCACGTTCCCGGCCGCACCGCACTACACGCCGCGCCTTGCCCGTCACCAGGCACTTGGTCATTGCCAGCGATGACTGATCACAGGAGAGACACATGCAGATAAATAACAGCGTCGCTATCGTCACCGGCGGCAATCGCGGCATCGGCGAAGCCTTCGTGCGCGAACTGCTCGCCGCCGGCGCCAGCAAGGTCTACGTGGGTGCGCGCAAGATAGAGAATGCGGATCATCTGCAGCGGGAATTCCCGAATCGCGCAGTGGCCATCGCCCTGGACGTCACCGATGAATCCTCGGTACAGGCCGCAGCCGGAAAATGCGACGACGTCTCGATTGTCATCAACAATGCCGGTGTTTTCCACAATGAGCTGCTGATCGGCGCGGACAGCATGCAGGCAGTGCGCAGTGAGATGGACGTGAACTATTTCGGACCGCTGGCAATGTCCCGCGCCTTCGCACCGATCCTGGCGAAAAACGGCGGTGGATCGATCATCAATGTACTGTCTGTCGGCGCCATTCTGGCCGTGCCGAACATGGGTGGTTACAGCCCGTCGAAGTTCGCGGCGCACGCCCTGACTACAATCCTGCGCGCCGAACTCGCGCAGCAAGGGACCCACGTCGGCTGCCTGATCGTGGGGTCGGTGGATACACGCATGGCCAGCCACGTTGCCGGCAAGAAGGAAAAGCCGGAGGATATCGCCAAAGCCGGGCTCGCCGCGATCGAGAAGAACATCCGCGAGATGGATACCGACGTGTTCGCACTGACTATGCGCGCCGCCCTGCACCGCGATCCGGCGACGCTGGAGAAACGCATGGCCGCCACGGTACACGCCACCGACCTCTCAACCGGCCGTTAACGGAGACACCCTGCCCATGGAGTTCCTGCTCATCGTTCTCGGCACCAACCTGCTGATGGTCATGACGCTCATGGTCGCGCTGTGGATGATCAGTATTCCTCTGCGCGATGTTTCCTTCATCGACAGCTTCTGGGCGCTGGGGATGGTGCTGGTTGCAGCCACCACCTACGCCCTGGTCGACGGCGTTGCCGAACGCCAGCAGCTGCTGGTGCTGCTGACGGCGGTCTGGGGCCTGCGCCTCGGCCTCCACCTGTTCCTGCGCTGGCGGCGCGAGGGCGCCGACCGGCGTTATGTCGCCCTTCTGAAGAAGGCACCGGGCAACCCGCACCTGTACAGCCTGCGCATGGTGTTTCTCACCCAGGGGCCCCTGCTCTGGCTGGTGACACTCCCCGTACAGCTCGGCCAGATGGACAGCGCGCCGGGCACCCTGGGACTGCTGGCGCTGGCGGGCGCGGCACTTGCAGTTATCGGCATTGTCTTCGAAACCGTGGGGGACTGGCAGCTGGCGCGCTTCAAGGCCGACCCGGCAAACGCGGGCACGGTCATGGACCGCGGTCTCTGGCGCTACACACGCCACCCGAACTATTTCGGGGATGCCTGCGTCTGGTGGGGGCTGTACCTGATTGCGGCCGAAACGGCGACCGGGCGCTGGGCTATCGTGTCGCCGATCTTCCTGACATTCATCCTGATCAAGTGGAGCGGCGCCGCCTTGCTCGAGCGGCGCCTGAAGCGTTCACGCCCGGGCTACACAGACTATATCGAGCGCACCAGCAGCTTTTTCCCCTGGCCGCCCAAGCGCGGTCGCCGCTAAAGTCTATCAGTCGCTGTCGGCCGATGCCGCGGCGGCGCTGCGCTCAGGGATGGGTATACCCATCTCGCGATACAGCTGGGCGCGATCGTAGTACTCGCGCCACTCGGCCACCGCGTCGTCGCGAATCACCAGCACACCGACCACCGGAACCTCGCCGCGCCTGCCGTTGAAAACAAATTCGTCGACGCGCTCGATGAAGACTGTGTCGCCGTCGACCACCACCCGCTTCAGATTCAGGTTGAGCTCCTCGATGCCGTCGAACAATGGCTGCAGGTGAGCGCGCAGGCTTTCGCGACCGACAATCGGGTCGGTCATCATGCTGTGCAACATGCCGTCCGGGGTGAACAGGTCGACTACCCGATCGAGATCCACGTCGTTCCAGGCCTCTACCATGTCCATAGTCACGCTTTCAGGATCGGCGGCACGCACCGGCAGAGTGACAAGTACACTCAAGGCCAGCGGCAGTGGAACGAGCCAGCGTGTCATCAGCTTCATCATGGATTTTCTCCGGGTTTTATTGGTTTATGTGCGGAAGGCCCGCTATTTTGAAAGTGGGCGCGTGTGCGCGGTATCGAGGTATTCGTCCAGGGAGGCGATGCGCCCCTCTTCGACCTTGATGATTGCACAGGCCGGCATCTCGAATTCATCCCCGTTTGCCAGCGTGCCCCGGAGCACGTGTTCCTGATAGAAACCATCCGGAATCGGTTCGCGCCGCTTGATGTCATAGCGTAGGTTGTGCAGCTTGCGATGCATCCACTGCAGCGACTTCAGATTGTCTTCCAGCGGCTGGCAGCGCTGGTCGAAGTTGTGCCAGATGCGGGCATCAGGCTTGTAAAGAGCACGAGTCGCATCCACGTCACAGGCTTCCAGACAGGCCATCAGGCGCTCACCGAGCTGCAGATTGCGTTCACTATTTTCCATCTCGGGCCTCGCTTGGAAAAACAGATTCTCAGAGCATAGCACGGGCTATGCGCAGCGCACTGCCAGAGCGCTTGTTCGCAATGACACGAAGCACGCATGCCGGACAGCACACCGCACCTGCCCCGATTCAATCCGGCGATGCCAAAGCCGTCTGACGCCGTCGCTCAGGACTGCAGGCGCGGGACGAAGGCCTGCTGGTGAATAATCAGCAGCGCTCAGCGGTCTCCCAGCACATTCAGCCGCCCGCTTGACCCAACTGCCGGGGACCGGTTTCGATCGGGATATCAGTACTCCTTCAAGGCAGTATTGACAGGTTCATTCGCTTGGCGGTGTTCGGCCACGTTCCCGGCAAGTTCAGAAATCCAGGGCGTACTGCGACGGCGCCTCGCCAATACCGCTG
>CAYFVJ010000256.1:0-2985 GCA_964346555.1 uncultured Alteromonadaceae bacterium
ATGGCGCCGCGGTTGGCGATGACGTCGCGAGCCGGGTCCTCGAACTGCTTTTCCCAGCGCGCTACATCCAGTTTGGGTGCCGTCCACACCGCGTTCATTTCAGCCGCGTGGCTGCTCCCGTGGCCTTCGCGGTGGTGCTGGTCGACGTTCTGCCGGTCCGGGCCATGCTGTGCGGTATCAGAAGGCTGCGTTTGAGCCAGCGACGCACCAGCCAGCAGCAGTGCCAGCGACGCCGTGGTCAGATATTGGAATTTCATCGGCTGATCCCTCCTGGCCTGTTCAGGACTCGAGCGCGATTCTACCGGAGCTTGCGCCGCTATAACATTCGCTTCGGCGGTCGACGTGAAGCGTCCAGGTCTGGCGGCGCCCCTCTGCCTAACGCCCCCGCGGCGCTGAAAGCACGTGCAGCTCGGGAACGCCCTTTTCTGCTCAACGCCCGGCGTTCTGCTGCTGGGCACCGGACCGAATGTGGTCTAGAACCGTGCTTTCAGGCCCGCGTAGATCTGACGCGGAACGATCAAATTAGTCTCATCACCCTCATCGCTCAGGTTTCTCACACCTGCCTGAACTACCCATTCTTTAGAAGCGCGGTACTCAGCATGCAAGCCGATAAGCGTGCTGCTGGCGACATCGATACCGGAACCGCGCAATTCGCTATCCGTGTAAAAGCCTCGAATCGCTGCGCGAAAACGGCCGTTTGGTGAGACCCAGCCAAGCTTGGCGAAGCCACGCCAGCGCGGTTCGGCGGCAAGGCTGGCTTCGGGATCGTCCAGCTCTGTTTCCAGAAAGGTCACGTTCGCTTCTGCAAAAAACCCTTTCGGTAACGGCTGTCGGACCTCCAGCTCGGCACCCTGGCTGGTGAACGCCACCAGATTGTCAAACGTCAGAAAGATGGTCCCGCCGGGACCGCTGCCGCCCTCCCTGCGCAGAAAGGACTGACTGATGCGATCCTCAATATCATTGTAGAACCCGGTAAGCGTATAGCGCGTGGCGCCGAGACTGCCTTCTATCCCAAGCTCGAAGCTCTGAGATGACTCTGGTTTCAAGTCCGGGTTCGGTAACAGGATTTCCCGGCCACGACGCCGAAACTGCGTCACGTTAAGCTCGGACAGCGTAGGCGCTTTGAAACCCTGACCGTAAGCCGCTCGAAGGCGGGTATCTTCGCCTATCCATTGCACCAGGGCGGCCCGCGGTGCGATGTTGTCACCGAATTCCGAGTGCTTGTCTGCTCGCAAACCAAGGACCAGATTGGTACGGCGCGCAAGCATGCTGTCGAGCTGGACAAACGCGCCCAGGTTGTCGGTGTCTCCCGTGACGGGCAGGTCATCATCCCTGATTTCTTCTTCCCGGTAATCTGCACCTACCGTCAGGGCTCCAAGGCGCTTGATAGACCAGTCGATCTGGCCCTCAACCTGCATGAGTGTCTGTTGGTCACCAGTATCAATGTTCGCGGCCCGCGGATCGAAGGCGATGCTGGAATCGAAGCGGCTCCAGTTAGCTTGGGCAAGCCAGGATACGTCCCGGCTGTGCTCGCCCTCGTAGCGAAAAAATACCTCGTTGCGCTCATCTTCCGCAGTCCGCTCGCGTACTGCTCCCTGCACTGGTCGATTACCGATACGATCAAATGTCGAGAGGCTACTCCCCAGGAGCACCTGGTGGTTGTCGTTGAATTGATAACGCGCCTGCGCAAACGCGCCGCGAAGATCGGTGTTATCGACCTCAGAAAATCCTGGCACAAGATCGGTATCCAACTCCTCCTGGTGAGCAGCACTGGCACTGAAAATGGCACCAAATTTTCCGCGGTCAAGGGACGCGACCAGGTCTGCATTGGCGCGGTCAGCATCGCCCAGGTCATAGCGTGCTTTAACCTCGACTTCGCTGCTGTCCGGCTTGCGGGTGATAATGTTGACAACACCGCCAATAGCGTCCGAGCCGTACAGCGCAGACGTTGGGCCCCGGACAATTTCGATACGATCGATCAGCGGCAGGAGCATGCGCTGGGCATCAATAATGTCGCGGAATCCAGAGGCAAGCCTGCGACCGTCAATCAGGACCAATGTGCGGCCGGCGCCCGTGCCGCGCAGGGACCAGGAAGCCACCCGGCCCGAACTGTTGGTTGGTACCATGCCCACGGCGCTGACGATAATGTCGTTCATCGTCACCGCACCGAGATCCTCGATCTGCCTACTATTAATTACTTGCACACTGCCCGGCACATCGATTGCGTCGCGCTCGCTCCGGGTAGCGGTAACGACAACTTCCTCGATGTTTCTCGGTTTCATTACAGGTGTTTTTGCGCTGGCTTCGGGCTGCGCCAGCGCCCGGCCGGCGATTGCCAGCGTGCCTACTGCGGCGATACACGCGAGGTGATGCATCTTCATGGCGAGAGTCCTGTTCAAGTGTCAGACTGCCTCAGTGCGGAGACGTGGCAATGCCTGCTCCGGAGATGTAAGGGGCAAAGGGATGGCGTCGATGTCGAACATGAAAAGTCGCGGACTGCGCTGCATCCAAGACCGATCTTTGATGGCGGCGGCGTCCCCGCCGGTATTTCACTTCACCATAGAGTCGCGCCGCCGGGTGAATTTGGAGAAATAATAGCGTTGGTGATACTTAAACGCAAATGCTTATCATTATTTTTTGATTAAGATCAAAGCGTGTCCGGCTCCCTCCACGAGCTCCTTGATCGAGATGGATCTGCGTCACCCACGCTGTCGCTGCTTCACCGCCAGCCGGGCCCTCTGCATCTGTGGTCGACTGCCCGGGCTTCTGTTACTGGCCATGCAGAGGCGTGGCCGCCGTCTCCGGTGACGCGGCAGAGTCTACGACCGCTTATTCGTGGTCTCGTCTCATGCGCTTGGTGACAGGGCCGATGACGACGGACAGGCGCTACCGGCTGGACTATGCTCACCAGCACCAATCCATGCCGCCGTCGACACTGAGGTTTTGTGCTGTGATGTAGGAGGCCTCATCAGAGGCAAGAAATGC
>CAYFVJ010000257.1:0-2963 GCA_964346555.1 uncultured Alteromonadaceae bacterium
CCTTGCACCTGACCCCCTGAGGCACTCGCTATAAGCCCCTAATAGGGCGACGCACTACACTAGCCAGTCAGTTCGGCATAGTTGACAAAACCAGTGGCTCGGTCGCCGAAGGGCTCATCGAAGACGGTCGCTACCGCCCCGTCTCGACGAGTTATGTCGCGTAATATCCGGGGGTAAGTGGACTTCCTCCCCGCAAAACCAGTGGTAAGGCCATCGGTCGGGTTCCCGATCTTTCCACGGCTTCAGAAATTCATGGCTACGCCGACGGCGAGTACATTGAGCCCGCCGCTTAACTCATTGAAGGCGTCGTCGTCATAATAATTGTAGGCGTAATTCAACTGCAGCAGGGCGCGGCGGTTGAACGCATAATCCATGCCGAGAGAAAAAACGTGCCGACTGTTGTCGATCACCGAGTCAAGACGACCGGTCGCCGATTGCAGCGACGAAAGCAGCGTACCGCTTGCAATCTCACCCTCTGAGCGGGAAAAACTATACCCCAGACTCAGATCGGTCTTGTGGCTGATATCCCACTCGGCGCCCAGATCGAGATAGTAGGAATCGATGTCGTAATTCGACTCTTCCAGGAGCGCAAACTCCACCTCCGGCTGCCAGCGGCTGGTGGTGCTGGTAAAGAGATCACTACTAAAATCATTCTGTGTCCAGAATAAGGTCATGTGGGTGGAGAGATATTCGCGCGGCATGAAATTGAGGCTGAGACCGGCCGAATGCAGCCTGTCTTCACTGGTGTGCCGCTGACTTGACCCGTCATTGCCATCGGTGAATGAGTTGGTACCGTTCTTTTCGCGAGTGAAATCATAGAAGCCACTGACAAGCCAGCCGCCTGGGGCGGCATAGCTCAATCTGCTTTCCAGTGTGAACGCCTCCTCGGGCTCGGTGGGCAGCCCGGTCTTGTCGGCCACGAGATAGGAGGGTGCCAGACGCAGGTTCCAGCCCGGCGCAGGCCGGGCGGTCAGCCGGACAAATAGCTCATCGGATCGGGAATCCTCGCTGTACAGGGTCTGTCCCGGCAGAATGCTGCGGCCCGACGTACCGAATGTCAGGTCCCTGTCACGGTCCTCTCCGCGCCAGCCCAGCGCGATACTGGAGTTCAGTGCTCGCGCCCGCCAGTTCGCCTCGACGCCGTATTTCAGCGTTTCAAGATTGTCGACCCGGGGCGCAACGAGCGTGGGTTGGTCGGTGAGGCGCAACAGTCCATCGGGGAAAGTGGATTCATTGTCGCGTCCTGAATACTTCACGTGTGCGTTCACCGAAAGGCTCTTCATCACCGGCGCCCTGGCATTCAGGTAGGCGTTGCGGGTCTTGATCCGGCCTCTGTCGTGTCCGGCCGCGACCTCCAGCTGGCTGAAGGACTCCTGCTCGAGCCAGGATGCACCATACCCGGCCGCTACTAGCAGACGACGGTTAAAGTTCCGGTTGATCCTGAACGCGTGGTTGATCCGGGTGGTATCGGGTACATAGAACAGTGACGCGATACGATCTTCGGTGGTGGCAGCGGAGGGGAGGCCATCCGGGATGATATCTCGTTCGAGTTGCAATTCCGGAGCGTGATTATCGAACCGTTCGAATGAGGCCTCGTAGGCCATATTGAGGGACGGATCCGGTGTCGCGGCCAGTTCCAGTGTTATCCGATCCATCTCCTCGTCCACATCGAGGCCGATGCCACGCCAGCGCTGCGGGCCCCAACCGGAGCCGCGCCCGGCGTTGAACCCGTCCAGTAGAACAGGCGCGAATTTATCACCCTCGCGACGATAGCCCTCGTAATCCAGCGAGAGCGTTGCGATGTTGCGTAGCACCTCGGGTTTGATACGGCTACCAAGACGGAAGCTCGTTCGATCGATGTCGAAAGTGGTTCGGTCGGAGTCGTCCGTGAATTTCCGGAAGGGACCGGTACCGTCGCGAGGTGAAAATGTGTTGACAACCCCCCCGCTGACCTGGCCCGGACTGAGCAGAAAATCGATGCCTCCAGTGGCAGAGCGATAATGCCTGTACCCGGCGTCGAGTTTCAGGAGGTCGGTGTCGTATTGTGCGGATCCGCGATGGTTATGCCGGCCAAAACCGCGCCGTTCGAGACTGAACCGATCACGTCCTGCCTCTTCGACAAGGATGTCAAGGTTGACATCGGCATAGGCACCGCTGCGCGTGTCGCCGGAAAAGCTTTCCCGGTAATCGTAGCGTTCCAGGTAATGGGTTTCGGTGTCTCCGCCCGAAAAGTCGAAAAGGAACAGACGCGGCGTGATCGTCGTGGTGGTCTGACGCCCGGAGTCTTCATCCTCCGCTGCCTGCAGCGCTGGGGCTAGAAACAGGATCGAGGTCAGGATGAAACTCTTCGCCAGCCGCATTGACATGGGTACTCACCGTTTCAGCAAGGGGTCACTATGGCTGCCGTGGACTGCGTGGTGACAGCTGGTGCAGGAACGCATCTGGGCACCGGTCAACTGCACCGAGCCGCCGCTCTGCGTGGCATGTCGGCTCGCCGCTATGGAGTGGCACTGCAGGCACAGCATTGGCTCTGCCAGTTGCAACAGCCGGCGATTCGGTGAGCCGTGCGGGTTATGGCAGATACGGCAATCCTCAACCACGGGTGCATGCTCGAACACCTTTGGGCCCGCTACATTCTGATGGCAGCGGGTGCAATGCTCGTTGTTCCCGAGCAGGCTGGTTTGCTGACCTGCATGCGGGTCGTGACAACTGGTGCAGGACAGCGCACCCTCGATGACGGGGTGATGGGAAGGCATGTTAAACCGCGCCGCCACGTCTTTGTGGCAGCTTATGCACAATGTCGAGTCGCCGTCGGCCTTGAACATGTGCGCCGATACTTGCGCGGTCTTCTCCGAATGGATGCCGTGGCAGCTCCGGCACTGCACATCGGCCCTGCTGTGCGGAGAAAACTGCCAGTTCATGAGCTTTGGCGTGTTGCTCTGATGGCAGGCGAGACACCTCCC
>CAYFVJ010000258.1:0-2925 GCA_964346555.1 uncultured Alteromonadaceae bacterium
GTGTTACGGAGGCACTTCCATTGATTACACGGTTCAGGGTGTTTCGGTGACAGCCAAGCCGTTCTGCGACCACAGCTACACTGTCGATTTTGTGGCCGTTCTCATCTTCGATCAGCCTTTGCCGGATGATCCGCCCCGGATGCGAGGGGTTATACATGGACATGGTGTTTTCTCCTGTCAGTGGTAATCGTCATAGTCCAGCAGGTACACATTGCCGTCTCTAAACTCGAAGAACAGTCGCCAATTGCCCGACACCTTGATGGCGTGCTGACCTTTCAGCCTCCCGGTCAGCGGGTGCAGTCCCCAGTTGCCGGCGGCAATATCGTCAAGGCAGGTGGCAGCGTCCAGCACAGTCAGGCGGTCTCGAAGGCGATCAACATGATCAATGCGGATGCCCTTCGTAGTTCCTTGCTCGAAAAACAGCTTTAGCCCTTTGTGCCTGCTGCTTTTGTCATTCGCGCGTCCTTGCCTGCATTAAATCAATTGTAGCGTGTCGCGCGACAATGTTCAAATTGGGTTTGCGCCTTTTCATCAATCTCCAGGGCATCAACGCAAAAACTCGTGTCCATTGTGTTCGAGACTCGCCAGGAGAGAACCCGCCGCGAGTACCAGTCCATGCTGGCAACGAGGTAAACAAATTGACGCCGAATTCGCGCGCAACGGGAAAGAAAGTTGGTGCGCCAGCTGCAATAGAACACACCGGCCTCATGCGAGAGCCCGCATGATCCCCGGCCAAGGAGGAGCATTCTACGCATGCGAAGGCTGGTCTCCAGGGTTCTCCTATGGGTGCCGCGGGGCGCCATGGCACTGCTGGCGCTGGTAGCCGTCGCGATCGAACTCGTCTCATGGAATTTTCTGAGAGCGCCCATCGAGAATCGCTTCGCGGCCGCGACCGGGCGTTCACTGTCCATTGATGGCGACCTGTCCCTGAGTTTGCTTCCGCGTTCGGGAGCGACAGCCAGTGCCTTGACGCTGGAGAACCCCGACTGGGCTGCAGCCCCGGGCATGCTGGAGATCGAGCGAATCAGCGTCAGACCATCGCTATGGGCGGCGCTGAGGGCGTCGCTGACTTTTCGGGAAAAGTCCTTCGACCCTGAAGCACACGCGGACTCCCTGCGCCGGCTGACGGGCAGCGTTAGCGGGTTCAGCGGTGAGCTTTCCATGCATACCGAAGGAGGCGGGCTGAATGCGGGCTTCGATCTGGCCGGGGCACCGCAACTCGTGCCGGCGCAGGTTAACTTGGCGCTTGAATTGCAGGACCTGGCCGAATGGTCGCGCTGGGCAGGTCAACCGGCGGTCCACCTGCAGACCCTGTAGATAAGCTCGCGGCTGAACTACGAGGCCTCGCGGTGGCGCTTCACCGAGATCGAGACCCTGCTGGCCGGCACCCGAGTGAACGGCGAACTCGAGCTTGACACTGGCGGCCAGTCCACGGCAGTGAGCGGATCGCTGCATGCGCCGGAGTTCGATGCCGCCACCCTGCTCGCGGCGCTGCCAGAAAATACCGAAGCCGGCGACAGTCTGGCGGAGAGAATTCCCCCTCTCCCGACACTTGCCGCCAGCATCGGGCTTAGCATCGACAATCTGCTATGGGATCCATACCGCATCCGCAACATGGAGGCCGAGCTGAATCTGCAGGACCAGGCGCTGGCAATGCAGGCGCTGGAATTCGAGGTAGCGGGGGCAGGGTTGTCGCGAATGCTGACCTGACCAGCAACAGCGAGAACCTTGGGCTGGCCTTGAATGCAAAGCTCAAGACGCTGGATCTGGCATTGCTGGGCGCGGATCAGGCTGCAACCGACATCTTGGCCGGTGAGTTTGCAGTAAGCCTGTCGCCAGTGGCGCGCCAACCCGCCCCCGACCTCGAGAAACTGATCGCACAGGTGCAGATCGAGCAGGCAACCATGACCTACACCGACGAAGCCGCACAGACGGATCTGATGGCCTCGCTCACGACGACCGCTGCGCCGGCGCCGCCCAGGATCGCGCTGACAGGCGAGTTCCAGGAACGGGCCATAGAGGCCAAGGTCATTGGCGACGCGTGGACAGCGCTCACCGCCGCGCGCGCGGGATCCGCAGAGACCCTTCGCGCTTCAGGTCAGCGGCGAGATTGTCGACACCCGCTTCGAAGTGGGTGGCACACTCCTGCGCCCCCTTGCATTACAGGGTGCGGACAGCTGGGTATCGATATTGGCGCGCGACCGCCGCACGTAAGTGGCGGTCTGCTGATGTTGATGCACTGGGGCAAGCTGGATGCCGTTCTGATCGAGCTGGCCGGTCTGGACGCGGCGCAGTGCGCCACCGAGGCCGTGCGCGTCAAGGCGACGTTTCTCGAGGCGCCCGACCCGGCCGGCGCGGCGATCGACGTGGAGTTCAATGCCGGCCGGGTAATACTCAGTGGGTTCGTCGAAACCCGGGCGCAGCGACATCGCGCCGAGGTCATCGCCAGCGGGCAGGAGGATGTCGATGAGGTCATGAATCGAATCAAGGTGAAGTAGCGTTTGCGCCCGCCTCTGCGCTCAGAGTTCCTCCCTGTCGCCGCCCTCCTCATCCGGCTCGACCGCAAAGCGGAGAGCCTCGCTATGGTTACTATCGCAACAGCGATACCAGTGCCTGCTCAAGGGAGATGATAGTCTGCCGGGCTACACCGTCTATTTGTGGGCCCCAGTGCGCATCTCATCGCGGATCTGGGCATATGCGAGCATGGAGAATAGGGCCGCACCACCCAGGATATTGCCCAGGAGGGCGGGCACAAGAAAACTCCACAGTGCCCCTGGCATCTGGAGTTCTCCGATAAACACCAGAGTAAACATCTCGGTAGCACCCACAATGACATGAGTGAACTCGCCCAGAACCAGCACGTAGATCACGCTGGCGGTGACCAGAAACTCGGAGCCTTTCGCGCTCGGCATCATCCAGACCAGA
>CAYFVJ010000259.1:0-2920 GCA_964346555.1 uncultured Alteromonadaceae bacterium
GGGTTCAAACTGGTGCGAGGGGCGCATCACTGTTGTCTACTTGTTTGGAGCATTCGCGGCGGTCGGCCTGAAGCCGGGTGGCGACGAGCGTCCAGACGGAACGCACGACTGGACTCAGGACATGCTCCTCACCCGCTCAATCATGGATGACGATATTGTTTCACGTAATTGATCTATAGTTTTTTTATCGAGCTGCGCGGGTAACTTCAGCCTAGACTGCGTTAAAGGCCGGGCTCGTGCTACCTTCCGTCATCGTGTTCAATAATAACCTTCAGGCACAGGCCCTATATGAAATCGATTCTTTCCCTGGCGGCCGTTGTGTTGCTCGCCTCGCTTCTCGCCGGCGCCTGGTGGCTGAGCCGGGCCAATGACTACCAGGTCGATGGCGCCATCGCCCTTCCCGTCCTCGACTCACCAGTCGTAGTGACCCGGGACGCGCACGGTATAGCACATATCGACGCGCAGAACCGGCGCGACATGCTCCGCGCCCAGGGCTTTGTGGCGACGCAGGACCGACTGTTCCAGATGGAGTTCTTTCGCATGCTGGCCTGGGGGCGACTGGCCGAGCTCCTGGGAGAGCAAGGCGTCGAGTCGGATCGGCGCATGCGCGTGTTCGGGCTGCCGGTCAACGGCCGGCGCATGGCTGCGGCCTGGTCGCCGGACGTGCGGCAGTTTTTTGGCGACTACCTCGCAGGCGTTAACGCCTACATCGCGACGCGCGCGGATGAGCACCCGCTGGAACTGACCGTGCTCGGTCACGCGCCCGAACCGTGGACCCTGGAAGACATCGGCGTTTTTCTGCAGTTCATTTCTCTATCGCATTCCGTCAACCTGGGCGCGGAGGCCGTAGCCCAGGCACTGTTGGATACCGTCGGCCCTGAGCGTGCGGCGCAGGTGCTACCGATGAACGTAAATCCCGACCGCGAACCCAAGGCGCTGCCCGTGCGCCTGCCGTCCCGGCCGTCTGCCGCAGCGACCGGGCCCAGCGGCGCTGCTGCCGAGCGGCGCGCGACGCCGGTCCTGGCTGCAAGCCTGCGCGCGGAGCAGGCGCTGCTGCACCTGGGGTCCAACAACTGGGTGGTAGGGCCGGACCGATCGGCCAGTGGCGAAGCCATCGTGGTGAACGACCCGCACCTCGATGCCCGGCTTCTGCCCGGCCCCTTGTATCCAGTGAGCATGAGCACGCCGGACTTTCAGGCCGCGGGCGTCGCGCTGCCGGCGCTGCCGGGCCTGCTGATCGGGCGGACAGACCGGGTCGCTTTCGGGGTTACCAATGCCTACGGCGATGTGCAGGACCTGTTTATCGAAACGGCGGCACCGGACTCTGCTGATCATTACCTGGAGAATGGCAGAGCGATACCCTTCGAGCTGCGAACGGAAACGCTGCGCATCAAGGACGAGGACGCCGAGGGCGGCTTTCGGGAACAGTCGCTGACCGTGCGTTCGACCCGCCGCGGCCCGGTGATCTCCGACCATGGCTTCGTCGACCTGGGCGATCGCATCGTGACCCTTCGCTGGGCCGCGTCGGAAGCTTACGGCCCGGAAGTGGGCTTTGATCAACTGCTCTTTGCCCGCTCGGCCAGCGAAGTCGATGGTGCGATTCAGCAGATGGATATCCACCTGTTCAACGTTGTTTTCGCCGACGTGGAGGGCAATTTCGGCCGCCGATCCAGCGGGCGTATACCGATCCGGACACGCGGGGCGGGCGCGCTGCCGGTAGCGGTGACCGACAGCGGTCCCTACTGGCGTGGCTGGATTCCCAAGGACGAAATGCCCGGGGAATTCAATCCGCTCCGGGGCTGGTCCGGTACCGCCAATCACGACACCCGGCCCACGGCCTACCCGTATAGCTACTCCACCTATTTCGCGCCGTCCTATCGCTATCGCCGGATCAGTGCGCTGCTGACTGATAACGACGGCAGCACACCGAGCGACCACTGGCGCTACATGCGCGACGTGCACAACCTGCAGGCCGCGCGGCTCGTCCCGGTGCTGGTGCCCTTGTTGCGCGACAGCGGCCACGACGAGCTGGCCGACGAGCTCGCCGCCTGGAGTCACGAGGACCGGGCGGATGAACGCGCACCGGGGTACTACCAGGATCTGTATCGCTCTCTGGCCCTGGCAACCTTCCGCGATGAACTGGGAGAACCACTGACGCGGGAACTGCTCGGCACCTGGTATACGTGGCAGGAGCGCTTCGATGCCATGGTCATCGACGGCACATCACCCTGGTTCGACAAGGTCGATACCGGCGACACGGTGGAAACGCTTGGGGATCTGGTCGCCGAGGCCGCGGACGCAGTGGACCTTTCTGCAGCGACCTGGGGAGAAAGGCACCAGCTGCGCTTTGTCAGCCCGCTGCGCCAGTCGGGCTTTGGCAGCGATTTCCTCAGCGGCGGCCGTTACCCCATGGCAGGCAGCGGCGAGACCGTCAAGCGCGCCCGCTACGCTTTCAACAAACCCTACGACGTCGCCTTCTTCGCCTCCTTCAACATGGTGGCGGACCTCGCGGAGGATCACTTGCTGGCCGCGCTCCCGGGCGGCGTCGCGGCGCGACTGTTTCACGATCACTACGACAATCTGATTCCGGACTGGCATGCGGGCAAGCCAAAGCGCATCCCGCTGTTCCCCGCTGCAGCCGCAGAGGATGCAACAAGCCGGCTGACACTCACTTCCGGCACCAGCCAGGCGGCAGCGGGGCAACCCTGAAGATCGGCCCAGCAGTGATGCGGTGCTCGCGCGCCTGGCCGCGGCATTCAGGGTTTGAGGGTCAGCGGCAGTCCTGCAGCGAGAAACTCGACGCGGTCGCAGATGGTTGCCATGTGCTGATTGAGACGTCCCTGGGCATCGCGGAAGGCCCGACCGAGCGCCGTCTCCGGCACCAGCCCCAGGCCGACTTCGTTGGAGACCAGCACCAGGC
>CAYFVJ010000260.1:0-2910 GCA_964346555.1 uncultured Alteromonadaceae bacterium
CTGATTTTCATCCTGCCGCTGTCACTGTGACGCACCCGGACTCTGCCGGCGCGTCCCATGTCGACGCCCTGGTGAGCCAGGAGCTCCTGCGCAACCCCGAGACGCTCGTGAGCCGCCAGAAAGCCGCCCAGCGCGCCACAGGCCGTGCCGGTTACCGGATCCTCGAAAATGCCGTATTTCGGCGGGGAAAAAAAGCGGCCGGTGGTCTCCAGCGGCGAGAGAAATGCAAAGGGATAGACTCCCGTCAGCTCCGGGTTATCCGGCCAGAGGGACTGGATGAGCGCGGGGCGTATGTCGACCTGCGACAGCGCCTCGGCATCCCTCAGTGGCACAAAACAGGCCCAGATTCCGGTGCTGCAGCAACCGATCGGCATGCCCGGATGCAGCGCATCAGGTGACAGCCCCAGTACTTCTGCGGCCCGATCCGCACCCGGAGCGGCATGGGTTTCCGGTGCCAGTTGCTCCATCGTCGCCCACGCGAGCTGCTCCCCGCTGTACTCCAGCTCAAGCTCAAGCACGCCGACCGCCGTTCGAGCCCGCACGGTCCGCACCTCATCCCGTCCGGTCAGTCGGCCCATCCAGTGCAGAACGAACAGGGCCCCGATAGTCGCGTGGCCGCACAGATCCACTTCCATTGTCGAGGTAAAATATCGCAAGCGAATATCCGCCTCGCCCTCGGGATCGGCGGTAATGAACACGGTCTCTGAGACATCGTTCAATTCGGCGGCAATGGCCTGCATGGTGATCTCCGACAGACCCTCGGCATCGGGTACCACGCCGGCCGGGTTGCCGCGAAAAGCCACGTCCGTAAAACTGTTGACCCGCCACAGATGGCGGCCTTCACTGTCTGTCCGCATGCAAGCTCCTCTCAGCCCAGTCTTCGCAGAATCTGCTCCGCCGCGTACTCGCAGTCTTCCCGGGTGACACTGAGACTGGTGACCAGGCGCACCAGCGAGCCCAGGTTCCAGGCCCCGATTCCCGCCTCCTCCAGCTCATGCACCAGGCGGGTGGCGCGATCTGCGCCCTCGACTACGTCGAAGTACAGAATATTGGTCTGCACGTGAGTCGGCTCCAGGGCGACCCCGGGGCTTGCCGAGATCAAATCCGCTATCAACCGGGCATTTGCATGATCTTCGGCCAGCCTGGGCAGGTTATACCTGAAGCCGTGCAGCGCGGCGGCAGCCATGAACCCGACCTGGCGCATCGTGCCACCCAGCATCATCTGCAGGCGCCGGGCCTGCGCCAGATCATCCCTGTCACCGAGCAACAGCGCGCCCATGGGTGCCCCCAGCCCTTTGGAAAAACACACTGACAGAGTATTCCCCGGCGGCGGTGCCAGAGAGCCCGGCGCCGCACCGGTAGCCACCACTGCATTCCAGATACGGGCGCCGTCGACATGCAGAGGCAGCGCCTGCGTCTTACACAGCTCGAAAATCGACGCCAGTTCCTGCGGGGTATACAGGGTACCACCACCGAAGTTGGCGGTATTCTCGATTACTGCCAGCGCAGCGCGTCCGTGTGCCAGCTCCAGGTGTTCCAGACCTCCCGCGATCTGTGCAGCTGACAGCACCCCCCGCTCGCCTTTCAACAGCCGCGGCACGACGCCACTGATCAGCCCCATCGCCCCGCTCTCGAAGTAGTAGCCGTGCCCGAATTCTTCGATCAGCACCACGTCACCCGGACGCGTGTGCAGCTTGAACGCCACCTGACCGGCCATGGTCGCGGAGGGCAGAAACAGCCCCGCCTCGACACCGAACCAGTCTGCTATCTCTTCCTCGAGACGACGTACGGACGGGTCTTCAGCGTAAGCCGAGTTGCCCACTTCTGCCTCATGGATGGCGCGACGCATATCTGCGTCGGGCAGGGTAAACGTATCCGAGCGCAGTTCGACCCAGCGCGTCATGGCAGCCCGATTCCGGGATGATCGTGAACAAATTTGCCCAGCCTCTCCAGGCCCTGGTCAAGTCCCGCGGTGCCACCGCCACCACCAAGGCGCAGATGGCCGGGATGGTCGTAGGCGGAACCCGGCATCACGAAAGTGCGATAAGGAGCCCCGAGCAGGCGTTCGGAAAAGGCATCCGCGTCCAGCGTCGAGTGCAGGCGGGCAAAACCGATCAAGCCGGCTGCGGGCCGCTGCCAGCTCAGCAGCGCACAGTCGCTGATAAAGTCTTCCAGTCTATCCAGGTTGCGCCGACCGGCTTCGCGTGCGCGAGCTATCGCCGGCCCGTACCAGTCGTCGGATAGAGCGATGCTGGCGATGGCCTCCCCCATGACGTTCATGATCTCGCTGGTGTCTTCGCGCAGCACGACCGCATCCCGGATAACGGCGCGGTCGCGGCAGATCAGCCAGCCGGTACGCAGCCCCTGCAGCCCCAGGACCTTGGATACACTGCCGGTGCTGATGCCTCTCTCGTAAAGAGCCGCCGCGGAGGGTGTAGACTCCTCACCCCACTCCAGCCCGCGGTAGACTTCGTCGGTGAGAACGTAGGCGCCGACTCGGTCAGCGATCGCGACCACTTCCAGCAGTTCTGCTTTCCCCATCAGGTGACCGGTCGGGTTGTTCGGGTTGCAGATAAAAATCATGCGCGTACGCGCAGTCACCAGCTCCCGCAACTGCTCCACATCGACCGCCCACCCTCTCGATTCATCCCGCGGCAGCTGTTTCAGTGATGCCCCGATGCCCTCTGCCAAGACCTGGGGCTGGGGCCAGCCAGGCACATCGACAATCAATTCATCGCCGGCTTCCACCTGCTGTGCAATCGCGAGAAAGTTTGCCTCGGCCGTGCCCGCAGTCACCAGGATATCCTCTGCGTCACAGGCGCCGGCACAGCCGCTACGGCGAAGAATATTCTCGCGTAATTCCGGCAGGCCCTGGAAAGACCGACCCGACCAGTCGAGGCTCATCCCCGG
>CAYFVJ010000261.1:0-2901 GCA_964346555.1 uncultured Alteromonadaceae bacterium
GGTAGTGCCGTGCCCACCCAGCCGACGTCGTGACACACCCAGACCACACTCGCAATGATGCAGGCCGCAGCCGGACTTGCAAGGCCGGTAAAATAGTGCCCGTCCGACGTGTCCACCTGAGTATTGAATCGCGCGAGACGTAGTGCCGCACAGGCCACGTAGATAAATGTAGCGCTCCAGCCGAACTTGCCAAGATCGCCCAATGCCCAGCTGAACATAACCAGCGCCGGCGCGACGCCAAATGACACCATATCCGAAAGGCTGTCGTACTCCGCCCCGAATTTACTGCTTGTATTGGTCAAGCGGGCAATACGCCCATCCAGGCCATCGAAAACGAGAGCGAAAAAAATCGCGATAGGCGCGCTCTCGAAATCACCGCGCATGGCGGCCACTACGGCGTAGAAACCCGCGAACAAGGCACCGGTCGTAAACAGATTAGGCAGGAGGTAGACGCCCCGCCGCTTGACCGTCCGCCCCCCCTCTGACACTTCCTCCTCGTGGTCGTCAACCAGCAGGTCGAGGCTGGCAGCCACACGCGCAGCGTCGCTCGCCTCTGTTTCAGCGGGATGTGGCGTCGTCGACATCGTCGGCGAGCTTTCCTTTCTCAAATTATTATCGCCCGTGTCTTCGCGCTCACTCATGGCACATTACCCAAAAACGCTTTCGGGCATCGTATCAAACAGACACGCCATAAGTCCGCGCCGCAACCTGCCACAACGCATCCACCAGGGGGTTTTTCAGCCGACGCCGCTGCGCACAGAGACCGATGCGCAGATTGGGCAACGGCTGATCCAGTGGCACCAACTCGACGCCGTGCTCAAACCCGCTGGTGCGAACAACCACATCCGGAGCGAAGCCGATGCCAAGGCCGAGAGCGACCATTGCTACGATCGCTTCATGACCCGCGACCTGTGCATAGAGATGAGGGCTGGCCACACCGACGCTGGCAAACCAGACATCTATCATATCGCGTGTAACACCCCGCTCGGGGACAATAAAAGGCACTTGCGACCAGACGCGCCCGTCCATGTCGGCGGTTTCCGGATGAATTGCACTCTGGGTAGCGCCGCCTGCCGCGGGTATGCAAAGACACATTGCCGAGACGGTCGGGGTAAGAAAAGACAAGCGCTGAGTGAGTCTTTGCGCGCGCCCTGTGACAGCGATATCGTCGCGCCCTTCAAGCACACGGTCGACCGACAGACTCCTCCGGCCGCCGCAGGCAACGACTCACCGCCGATACGCTAAGGTACTGAAGCTCCGCCGTTCGGCTGAGGTTTAGCGTGCTGCACACAGAGAGAAATACAGAGAGTGAACGGGTATCCATCACTTCTTTCGCACTTAACTCAAAACAGGATTGGGCATATAGCGTTTTACGCAAATATAAACCTGCTCTATGATGTAATCATATGAACAGAGGAGACCTCCATGGGCCAGAACTACTTCAATACGCTGCCGCTGCGCCTACAGCTGGAGCAGCTCGGCAAATGCCGCTTCATGTACCAATCGGAATTCGCGGACGGCGTTGAACGCCTGCGCGGCAAAAAGCTTGTCATTGTCGGCTGCGGCGCCCAGGGCCTGAACCAGGGTCTCAATCTGCGCGACAGCGGCCTGGACGTGACGTACACGCTGCGCGACTCGGCGATCAACGAACAACGCCCATCGTGGAAGAATGCCACCGGCAATGGCTTCACGGTCGGCAACTACCGGGAAATGATCCCCGACGCGGATCTTGTGCTGAACCTTACCCCCGATAAACAGCACAGCGCTGTTGTCGCCGAAATCATGCCCCTGATGAAGCATGGCGCCTGCCTGGCGTACTCGCACGGTTTCAACATCGTCGAGGAAGGTATGCAGATCCGCGATGACATCACGGTGATCATGGTCGCACCCAAGTGTCCGGGTACCGAGGTCCGGGAAGAATACAAGCGCGGCTTTGGCGTGCCGACGCTGATTGCCGTTCACCGCGAGAACGACCCGAACGGCGACGGCCTGGAGATTGCCAAGGCCTACGCCGCCGGTACCGGCGGCCATCGCGCCGGCGTACTCGAGTCATCATTCATTGCCGAGGTCAAGTCCGACCTCATGGGTGAGCAGACGATTCTCTGCGGCATGCTGCAGACCGGTTCCCTGCTCTGCTTCGACAAGATGATCGCAAAGGGCATCGACGAGGGCTACGCCTCGCGCCTGATCCAGTATGGCTGGGAAACAATTACCGAGGGTCTCAAGCACGGCGGCATCACCAACATGATGGACCGACTGAGCAACCCGGCGAAAATCCGCGCCTTCTACCTGGCGGAAGAGCTCAAGACGATCATGCGTCCTCTGTACGAGAAACACCAGGACGACATCATGACCGGTCACTTCTCCAGAACCATGATGGAGGACTGGGCCAACGACGACGCCAACCTGCTGAAGTGGCGGGCAGCCACGGCAGAGACCGCCTTCGAGAAGTCGACCACCAGCGATCGGGAGATCCCGGAGCAGGCGTTCTACGACCACGGCATCCTGATGGTCGCGATGGTCAAGGCAGGCGTAGAGCTGGCCTTCGAAGTCATGGTATCCGCGGGCATCATTGCAGAGTCTGCCTACTACGAGTCACTGCACGAGACGCCGCTGATTGCCAATACCATCGCGCGCAAAAAACTGTACGAAATGAACGTGGTTATCTCTGATACAGCGGAGTACGGCTGCTACCTGTTCGACCACGCCTGCCGCCCCCTGCTGGCTGATTTCATGCAGGATATCGAGACCGATGTCATCGGCTCCGGAATCGGCGGCGACAACACAGTGGACAACCGCGAACTGATCGAGGTAAACGCAGCGATACGCTCGCATCCGGTGGAGATCGTTGGCAAGACGCTGCGCGGGTATATGACGGCGATGAAACGCATCGAGCGGTAG
>CAYFVJ010000262.1:0-2887 GCA_964346555.1 uncultured Alteromonadaceae bacterium
TTGATCAAACACGGAGTGGCGTCTTCAGCGCATTTCTTTGGCGGTGGCCCCTGGGTATTGGAATCGCACTCCCCCGATGTTGCCACCTGGCTTGCGGAGGAATCCCAGCGCGACGAACCGCACAGCGAACAGGAAGTCGAGTCACATCATCACAGCGACGAACACGCGTCTGGGCATACGCATCACGGCAACCACGTGCACGACGTCAATCGGCACGGTTCGATCCAGGCAAGCCACTTTGTTTTCGAAGAAGCCATTGACGCCGGTGCCCTGGATCGCTGTATGGAGTCCCTGCTTGCTCAGCACGGTGAAAAGCTCCTGCGGGTAAAAGGCATCGTCAACGCAACCGGCTTTGACAAACCGCTGGTACTGCACGGCGTGCAACACATATTCCATCCGCCGGAAGTCCTGGAGCGCTGGCCGGACGATGATCGCAGAACGCGGATCGTGCTGATTTCCTGGGGCTTGGGTCGTGAAACGCTCGTGCAATTCTTTGCCGATTATGGACTTACGCCATCTGCACACTCACCCTGACAGTCATCGCAAAGGCCATGCAGCTCCAGTTGCTGCTGCGTTAATTGGAAACCGATGCACTGGGCTTTCTTCTCAAGCGATTCGACCTCGGCATCGGGAATCTTTAGCTCCTGCACCTTGCCGCAGCAGTCACAGATCAGAAACCGCGAAGCATGCGGCGAGGTCGTATTGGTAAGGTGCGCGCAGGCGACAAAGGTGTTAGTAGACCGCAGCTTGTGCACCAGGCCAGCCTCGATAAACACGTCCAGCATGCGATAGACAGTCATGATCGGGATTGTTTCCGCGTGATCCTTGCGGAAAGCCTCCAGTAGGTCGTAGGCCGATACCGGAACCCCACGACACAGTAGCGTTTCCAGGAGCCTGTAGCGTTTTGGCGTCAGTTTCTGTCCACGCTCAGTGCAACGTTGCTCGGCAGCCTCCATCCACTCTGACTTTGTGTTTATACTGTTAGCCAACTTCGCTGGCATCGATTTCTCCAATGTTGCATCGCTCCTGCATCAGTCCTGGCTACAGCTGGGGCTTGCATCAATGTCGCTTGCGTCAATATCAAGGGAACCTTGTTGCGTGGCTCAATATGTTTTAGTGTAACATACCACTTGCAGTGAACTAGCAACCCACCCAAGATAATGACACCCGCGCCGTGAGGACCTACAGAAATGCATCTGGCTGAAGGCACGCTGCCCCTGGCTCAGGCGGCTTTATGGACTGCAGTTGCCGCTCCCATCGTCGTCTGGGGCCTGCGCGGCGAGATTTCCCGGGGCCGCGAGCTTGACGAGTCGCGGACACTGTTCGCCGGCGCCACCAGTTTGCTATTTGCCGCCACATTGCTGCCACTCCCGGTGCCCGTCATCGGCGCGACCAGCCACATCTGCCTCACGCCGCTGCTTGCGCTACTCCTTGGCGTCAGGCGCGTTGTCGCCGCAACGTTTCTCGTCCTCACACTGCAGGCGATTTTCTTTGCACATGGTGGCCTCACCACCCTTGGCGTAAACACGCTAAGCCTCGGTGTCGTCGGTCCATTGGCCGCCATTGCGATAGCGAGACTAACCCACGCCTGCGGATTACATTACTTTCTCGCTGTGGCGATCGCGTGTTTCATCGGTGACATTTCGGTTTATGTCACTGATGCAGTGGTCCTGGCTCTGGCGCTGTCCGACAGCGTGGCACCCTACACGACGTTCAGCACGGTGGTCGCAGCGTTCGCGCCGGTTCAGGTGCCGCTGGCCGTGCTCGAGGGTGCAATCGGACTGGCGCTGATAAGAATGCTTGCCATGCGTCGGCCATCCTATCTGCCCGCGTGGATGCAGTCTTCGGTACCTGTACCGACAGCCTTATCACTTTTTCTGCTGCTGCCACTTATCGGTCTGCTGGCTGGCTGCGGTTACGCGCCTATCGATGACTCAGTGTTCAGCGCCACAGCGGCCACCGCGGGTCAGCTCCCACGGCCGGGCCTTATTGACCTGAGCGATGGTGAAGTCGGTCTTGCTGCGTCCATACTGGTTTTGTTTTCCTGCGGTTTCATTGCCGGCCGCAGCTGGGAGCGCCTCCGCGCGCCGCGCCATGTCGACAAATCCTGAGCGCGCCCTGTTCCCGGAAACAGGCGACGACGCGAGTGCAGGTTTCGCGCTTTGCCTGACGGTGTTCGTTCTACTGCTCAACAGTGCTGCAGATTCAGTCACCCTGCCTTTGGCAGCTTCCGCAATCGCCGCCGTTCTACTGATAGGGGGGGGCCTGCATCGTGTGCCCAAAGTGACGCTGTGGCTCGCCCTGCTGGCTGGTGGCAGTGTGTTCGCCGGCAGCCTGCTCGCACGCGAGTACGCGGGCTTGCTTTTGTTGTTGGCGCGTGTGACCTGTGGTGTGTTGTGGATTATCTGGCTGGGCACGCGTCTCGATTGGCGTTCGCTGCGCAAGCTGTTCCTGAAACTCGGTGTGCCCAGCGCGATTGTCGAGAGTCTTGACCAGAGTATCGCGCATGCGTTTGTAACGCGAGACGAATGGCAGCGACGCCACGCGGCGGCGCGGCTACGTCTCGGCCGATCGCGTCTCCCCGTCAGCAGTCTGGCGTCCGTTGTCGGCGGTGGGGCGCTGGCAACGTTCGAGCGTATGGAACGCGTTGATGAGTTCGCCCGTCTGCGCGCTGCAGTCCCGCAGCACGAAAGCCCCAGGCCGGTATGTGAGCTTGTCGACGCCGCAGTGGTCAGGGATGGCAGAGAGATCATCGCGATCCCCGAATTGGCATTCAAAACTGGTGAATGGGTCGCCCTTTGCGGGCCGAGTGGCGCCGGCAAATCTACGCTCCTGAGCCTGATAGCGGGCACGACGGCGCCGGATCGCGGCGAGCTCCGGCGGCTGG
>CAYFVJ010000263.1:0-2834 GCA_964346555.1 uncultured Alteromonadaceae bacterium
GCTGGAGATCCTTGAAATCGCCCCAGGGGCAGGAAAACACCATGCCTCCGTGCTCTGTGGCCCAGTAGGAATTGATGTAGTGCGGGCAGATGCGCTGCATGCCGAACTGCTGCACTGCCGGCGATACGGGCTCGGCACAGAACGTCGCAACCTTGACGCCGCGCATGTCGTAAACGGCCATGTCCTCGACGCTGGCGGGGTCGGTCATGACCGCCTTGAGGAAGGTGGACCCCGCCTTGAACAGAGTGACGCCGTGGCGCTCGATAATGGAGGCGAAGCGCCCCGCGTGCGGGAACAGCGGCGATCCCTCGGCAATCACCGTGGTCATGCCGAGTGCCAGCGGCGCCGCGATCAGGTAGGACTGGCCGGTAATCCAGCCCGGGTCGCCGATCACGTACAGGCGGTCGTTTGCGTCGCCATCGAAGACCATGCGCATGGTGTGCGCAATGCCCGACAGCCAGCCGCCGTGGGTGTGCACCACGCCCTTGGGCTTGCCGGTCGAGCCCGAGGTATAGATGATGAACAGTGGCCAGTCTGCCGGCACCGGCTCGGCGGCATGGCGGGCATTCAGCGCACTCCAGTAGTCGGTATCCGCGAGCGCCTCGAGTTCTTCCAGGCTGCCTGCCGGGAAGCCCGCTTCGGCGGCCGCGGCGAGCACTTTCTCGCGCGCCGCCGCAACCAGGTCGTCGGACCAGCTGTCCCGGGGCTGCACGACGATCTCCTGGCCCGTGTAACGCACCACGATAACGCGTTCGACGGTGTGCTCGACCCCTGCAAGTTCCCGCGCGACGGCGGTACGCAGCTCCGCAGAGCGCTCTGCCGGCAGCGATTCCTCGGCGGCGAGAGCGGCACCCAGCTCGCGCATGAGGTCGCTGCGCTCGAGGGTGATTTCACCCGCGACACCGGCGCGCACAGCCGCGACGACCCGCGTCAGTACATCGCCGAGATCGTAATCGGCGATGACTGACTCGAAGCACGCCAGAGCGGCGGTGCGCGGTATAAAGTTGTCGAGCGCCGGGTCGGTGAAGGTTTCCTTGTAGGGAATCACCTCGGCATTGCGGTAGCCGCCATCCGCCGTGATGACTACTTTCGCGCCGGCGTCGAAAATCCGATCGGACAGGGTTTTGGCGGAAAAACCGCCAAAAACCGGCGTGTAGATAATACCCAGTCGCTTGGCGGCCTCGGTGTAGTAGATCTGCTCGAGAATATTGGGCAGGTTGAGCGCGATCCGATCGCCGCGCACAAGACCCAGCCCGGCCAGCACTTCGGCGCGGATTACCGTTTCACGCAGCAGACGACGATAGCTGATGTGCTCTTCGTGAACCGGACCGCCTTTGCCGTCATTGCGCGATGGATCCCAGCGATCGCCTTCAAAGATGATCGCCGTGTGGGTTCCGCGCTCTGCCAACACGTGCCGGTCGACCTCGTTGAAGCAGGCGTTTGTCTGCGCGCCGACAAACCATCGATAGAAAGGCGCGTCGCTATCGTCGAGGCTTTGCTGCCAGGGTCGCCAGTCATCGTCTGGAGCAGCGGCCGCGCCGACCAGTCGTTTCCAGCCGCCCGCGGGATCGCGATTGACCCAGCCATCGCCGTCGTACCAGTGCAGTTCACTGGCTGCGATGTCGCCGTGGTAATTACCGGGATGTTCTATTGCATGCTGGCGCTGCGACGCCTCATCCTGCTCGCTGGATAAATGTCCCCAGCGGTCGCTGTTCCCCGTCACGCGATCCTCCTCGTCTTGCCCCGTATTTTGCTATTGTTATTGCACTTGCGGTCACGCCGCCACGCCAAGCGCTTCGCGAGAGAGCTGTTCAACCCTGCCAGTACAGGAAGTACATGCAAGGCCGCTGTATAAGGTAGTTGTAGGAACGCACGAGGGCAAGCCCCGATTTTGCGGCATTTGTGCCAGACCTGAGAGAATTCTTAGGAGCCTGTCGGACTTAGGCTCCTAGCGGTTTTATCCGCTTTCTCTCGGTCGGGGCGCTCTCAGCGTCGATTGCCAGCGTGTGGTGTCAACAGTAAAGTGATCGTCTTGTCGCCACGCATTGCGGTTCCCCAATGAGCGAAAGGCTCGAGCAGTCCACGTTCCTGGTCTCGCTGATTGCTGTCAGTGTGGCATTCGGGTACATGCTTATCCCGTTCTGGATACCTTTGCTCTGGGCCTGCATCATCGCTGTTCTGTTCCACCCGGTGCAGGCGTGGCTGGAGCGTCGCTGGGGGCAGCGTCCCAACATCACAGCGCTGGTGACCTTACTGGCGTGCATGGTGCTGGTGATTATTCCCGTGCTGCTATTCCTCGCTTCGTTTCTGCAGCAGGCGCTTGCTGTGTATGAGCAGATTGAGACGGGGCAGCTGGAGCCCGGCAAGTATATCGAGCAGGTTCGCACGGCATTCCCCGCGCTGCAGGAGATTCTTGGCCGCTTTGATATCGATATGAATACCCTGCGCGAGAATGCCACGAAAGCGGCAGTTGGTGGCAGCCAGTTCCTCGCGCGCAACGCGCTGGCGTTCGGCCAGGGCGCTTTCGGATTTCTACTGCAGCTCGCGCTGATGCTCTATGTCGCGTTTTTCCTTCTGCGCGACGGGCACCTCCTGCTGGAGATGCTGATAGAGGCGCTGCCACTGGGCGATGAACGCGAGCGCCTGCTGTTCAAGAAGTTCGCCGAGGTGGCGCGCGCCACGGTCAAGGGCAATCTGCTTGTCGCCATGGTTCAGGGCATGCTCGGTGGCCTGATCTTCTGGGTCCTGGGCCTGCCGGCACCGCTGCTGTGGGGCGTGGTCATGACCGTGCTGTCGCTGATCCCGGCGATCGGTGCCGGACTTGTGTGGCTGCC
>CAYFVJ010000264.1:0-2816 GCA_964346555.1 uncultured Alteromonadaceae bacterium
ATGAGCAACCAGCTGTCAGGCAAGGTAGCGCTGATCACAGGCGGCACCAGCGGCATCGGCGAAGCCGCGGTCCAGGGACTGGTGAACGAGGGCGCCCGGGTCGTCTTCACCGGCAGTAACGAGGACGCCGCGCGCCGGATTTCAGAGGCGACCGGGGCTGTATTCGTCAAGCATCAGGTGCAGGATGCGGCGGGCTGGGAAGAGGTCAAGTCGACGATCCTAAGCACCTACGGTCGCCTGGATATCGCCTTCGCCAACGCTGGCACCAACGCCGGTGACAGCGATATCGAAACCGTATCGCTTGAGGCCTGGCAGCGCATCATCGACATCAATCTGACGGGCAGCATGCTCACCTGCAAGGCGGCGATAGCCTTGATGAAAGACAATCCTGACGGTGCTGGCGGTTCAATCATCGTCAACAGCTCGATCAACGGCCTGCTGGCGCTTGCCGATGATGTCACCTATTCGACGACCAAGGGTGCTTTGCGCCTGCTGGCAAAATCCATTGCGGTTTACTGCGCGCGGAAGAAGAACGGGATACGCTGCAACACGATCCACCCCGGCGTCGTGGAAACCGCGCTGATCAAGAAAGCGATCGACAGCGCACCCGATCCGGCAGCGGCGCGGCAAATGCTGGAGGGCGTATCGCCTTCGGGGCGCATGGCCCAGTGCGAGGAGATCGTGTCCCTGCTCCTCTACCTTGCCTCCGACGCCACGCGTTACGTCAACGGCTCGGAAATGGTGATCGACGGCGGCGCTACTGCCGGCCTGCCGGGAGTCTGAGGGCACGGGACACTGACAGCGTTGACGAGGGCGTCGAGGCGCAGAGAAACCAGGTATCCGCCTCATTCGCCGTGCAGAATGCGGAACTTTCGACGCGAAAATACCCACTTTCCGTTTTCTTTTACACACTCATCGTCGTATTCACCGCAGGGCCGGATTTCCTTGCCCTCCTGCGTGACCGCCACCTCCATCGTGTAGCTGCGCATCGTCGCCCGCTCGCCGCTGAACTCAATCGGCCCCGGCTGCGCCATCATGTTGACGAAAGGGAACAGCTTCATGGCGTCCTCCCAGGCAGTCACAATCGCCTCGCGACCGCGTATGTCGATATCGAGATGCGGCAGCTCCCAAACCGCCTCGGTGGCCCAGGTCTTACCCCAGGCATTACCATCGCGCTGGTTGACTGCATCGCAGTAATTCTCGAGAAGCTCGCGGATCCGCAGTCGGTCCAGCAGCTGTTCATCCATTGCCATTGCCTTGCTCCTTTTCGGTTTATGCTGATCGTTGGCATCGATGAAACCCAGGGTCGCATACAAAAACACCAGCGCGCTTGTTTTTAATCGTATCAGTTGTTAATTTCCAGGCATAACATTCGTGATATAAAAAGAGTACCTAGGCGGAAAATGTATAAATACACGCCTTGCACAGTTCCTTTCCGCACAGGGGCAACCGGATCACCGGAGCACCCGAGTATCATGGGCGATAAGGAGACTATCCACAGTCCACACGCGGAAACCTTTCCCGACATCACGATCAGCTCTCTGCCCGACAATCTCGTGTTCTTCCGCGTCACGCTGCGTCCGGGTAATTCTGAGAGCTGCATCCAGGTGGTTCTGAGTTGTGCTATTTTGACCTGTGGTGCACGGCATTGCTCATTGAAGTTACCTGTCACTCGGATCAGGAGCAACAGGTGCTCATCTTCCGGGAAACACTGAACAACTCCATAAAAAGGAGACACAAACATGGCCTTTACTGGACCACTCGAAGATCGACTTGCAATCCGGGAATTGATGAACACCCACGCCCATGGCGTTATGACAAAAGATCCCGAGATATGGGGGTCGATATGGGCCGAGGACGCTTTCTGGGAGCTTTTGGAGTATCCCGATCTGGGTGGTTTCGACGGTAAGGAAGCGATCGTCAGCGCCTGGGTCGAAGCGCTGAAGGTCTACGGACTCGATGATATGACCAAGCCGATGGTCTATTTCATGGAGCCTGGCGCGATAGAGATTGATGGGGATCGCGCAAGCGCTACCTCTTACACACATGAAGTTTATCAACACCCCGAAACAAAAAAGATCGTCCGCGGCACGGGGCGCTATGATGACGTACTGGAAAAACGCGACGGCCAATGGCTTTTTGTACGCCGCGTTTACGGTATTGTGCACGAGCAGGTCAGCGACACTTAGGCGTGGCCTGCTGGCACCCAGCGGGCTTGATTGCGGCATTTCAGCACAGCTGTTCTCTTTTGGCAGACATCAAAGAAAGGAGACCTAAATGACGGCTATTCCTCCGGCACTTGCTGCGCTCCAACCCGCAAGCGCTGAAGCTTTTCTGCGGGCATCAGCTACAGTGCTACCGCTCGTCGATGAACGACTCCTCATGTTGTGCCGGGAGCAGCTGCAAGCGACTCAGCAGCGACGCTTGTGGCAGCCCCCCGCTGACTGCGGCAAGGTAGAACGCCTGGCGTTGCTGCTCGCAGAACAATTTGCTGTAGACGTAAATGGTATCAGCGAGGCGCAGATGGCGGTGCTCACTGACGCACTGGGTGACGAAGCGGCAGGCACCCTGGTGCATGCCCTCTACCTCGTCGACATGGCCCTACGGCTGGAACTGGTGGCACCAGTGGTACTGCCTGAACATGGCACCGCGCTGGAGATGACCGCCAAGAGCCCGACTACCGACGGTTCGAGCGACCCCGGCGAACTGGTCGCTAATGTCATTGCGGACTTCGCCGCCGCTGCGGTGCTCGCCGACAGCATAGATCCGCTCACCGGCGAGCTGGTGCGCCTGCGCTGTGCCCAGGTCCACCACTG
>CAYFVJ010000265.1:0-2805 GCA_964346555.1 uncultured Alteromonadaceae bacterium
GAACCTTCTTATCCTGCACCCACCGTTGAAGACGCATCTTGCGTGCCGGGAAACGGCATTACCCTCCAGACGCTTTCAGCATGGGGCTCTCAAAGGCCTGAACCGATGCAAGCCGGTCATGCCTGCCGGGCGGAAACTGCAAAAAATGCAGTCAGCCACTGCAGAATGTGCCTGTTGCAGTCGAAAAGCGGTAGAATGCGGCATGGACAAAATACAGACACCAGATCAGCTCGCCTGTTACGTCACGCGCCGCAGGGACCCGGCGATCGTCGAGGCGATCAGTAAATGTGGATTCCGGCCACAGGTCATCGCGCCGGACGCAGCGGCAGACACCGGTCTTGCGCCCACCCTGCTTATTATCGACGCGGCCTGCGCCGCGGACTCGACTGCAGCTGCCAGACTTCTTGGTTCTTTCCATGTCGAGGGGGGCCAGGTGCTCCTTCTTGGTGAGGGCGGCGAACAGGGAGCCTGGTCACAATGGGTCGGATCGGGTGACGCCATTTTTTTGCGACGGCCTATACCGGCGGATTTTCTTGAGGCATTGCTGCGCGACATACAGGGCGAACAGCCTTTAAAGACTGAATCCACCGAGCACGAGCCGGTGGCTCTCGACCAGTTCGGCCTGCTTCTTGGCAGCTCGCCATCCATGCGCGAGCTGTTTCGACTCCTGCGCAAGGCAGCGGCGATGGATGCAGCCGTCTGCATTCATGGCGAGAGCGGGACCGGCAAGGAACTCGTCGCGCGCTCCCTCCACGCCTTCTCAAACAGAAGTGAGCACCCTTTCCGCGCCATCAACTGCGGCGCCATTCCCTCCGAACTGGTCGAGAGCGAACTCTTCGGTCACGAGCGCGGCAGCTTTTCCGGTGCCGAGCACCGCCACCACGGCCTTTTCGAGCAGGCAGGCGCGGGCACCCTTCTGCTGGATGAGGTGACGGAAATGCCGGAAGATACCCAGGTGAAGCTCTTGCGCGTGCTGGAAACGGGCTGTTTCCGTCGCGTGGGTGGTGAGCAGGAACACCCCTGGCAGGCACGCCTGCTGACTGCCACCAACCGGGATCCTGGCAAGGCGGTAGCCGCGGGCCAGCTGCGCGAGGACCTCTTCTATCGTATCCGGCAATTCGAAGTTCCCGTTCCACCACTGCGCGAGCGCGGCGATGACGTGACTGCGCTGGCGAAACGCTTCATGGCTGATTTCGCCAAGCGTAGTGGCCGCGATGTACGCCTCGGCAAGGATGCCGAGCAGCTGCTCGGGCAGTACCACTGGCCTGGCAATGTGCGGGAACTCCGACATGTCATTGAGGGTGCCTGTCGCCTTTGTCGCAGCGTTGTGACCCCGGCGCATCTGCCGGCGCTTCAGCCGAAACAGGCGCAGCTGGATCGCGGGCTGGAACTCGCGCCCGGCATTACGCTTGCGGAAGCGGAAAAGCGCCTCATACTGGCGACGCTTGCGGCAGAGGCGGGAGATCGTAAGCGGGCCGCTGTCACCCTCGGCATCAGCGTGCGGACCCTGTACAACCGCCTCGCACGCTACCGGACCGAGGAGGACCCAACTCGACGTCATCATCCAGGGTCGTAACAAACCACTTCAGGCACACCAGCACATCGTCGATGCCTTCCAACGCACAAGTGGATATCCCGGGAGGCCTTATGAGCGCAACGTGTGTTGGTTATCGCATCATTAGCGGCAACATATCCTGTGAGCGACAGGATCAAACGCAGTGTCTTCTGATGCGCTCATCCCAGTTACGGCTGAATATGCGTGTTGCGCCCTCCCAGGCGTCGAGCTCGGCAACGAGGTAAAAATACGCCGCGTCGGCCGTGACACGAATCCGCGTTTTCGTTACACATTGCCACTCCCCGCGCTGCAACATCCGCCGGGTGTGCGTCTCGGCCTCGATGGATTGATAATCGTCGGAAACCGAGGAATAGCGCTCCTCGGTGGCATCGCTTAGCAGGAGGTCTGCGTCAGCTAGATACTGCAGCCCGTTGTCATCAGTCACGATGAGCGTGTGACGATCCGCCGCCAGATCATACACAACGTGCCAGTTGTGATTCTCCGTGCCGCGCTGTTCCACGGCGTGAGGCGCCGCCGCCTCCGGCTGTTCAAACACTATGCCGGCATCTGCCTCCCGCGGTTGGCGCACCGGCGTGTCGGCAGCATCGATCGGCAGCCAGATTCTCGCTGCCAGCCGTGTACCATCCGATAGCGGTATTTCGATATGCCGCAGTTCCTTTACCGCGTGTGGAAAGTCGTCGCGATAGTGCAAAGGTCCTCCTCAGTCAAATTCGACAATCTCTGCTGTGAAGACACCAATGCGGTGTGACGCCGCGCGCCAGACGCTCTTCAAAAGGGTGATCGGTGCCTCGGCTCACCGTTTCCTGCCTGGTTAACGCGGGCGCGAAGCGCACGTCTGCTTTCTAGCCGATACGCCTGGCAAGGAATTTTTGGAAAAACTGTCGAAGCCGACCACGGCAATATCTTGCATCAATCTCCCTCACTGCCCGGAATATCACTCATCCAGTCTATGCGCTTGGTAGCGAGAGGCAAAAACAACGGCTTGAAGAATGAACGGCGACAAGGCGGACGCGCGCCAGCAACGTTGTGGTGTATCTCTATCTGTTCGACATACTCCACCTTGACGGCCACGACCTGACCCGTCTGCCCCTGCGGCGACGGAAATCACTGCTCCGACAGGCGCTGCGCTTCGACGATCCGCTCCGGTTCACGGCCCATCGTGGGGCCGCAGGATGTCTTCCAGGCGGATCATCCAGTTCGCCATCACGCTGCGGCTGACGCCGTGACCC
>CAYFVJ010000266.1:0-2803 GCA_964346555.1 uncultured Alteromonadaceae bacterium
TCCGCCTCGGCACCCGCGGAGCCAGCCAGCCGGTCGTGCAATTCGCTGCGCAGCGCTGGAATCCGGGTCTCGAGTAGCTCGTCCAGCCGCTCCAGCTCCCGGGGACGGAGCCTGGGGAAAGCGAGCAGTCCGACCTGTTCTGCGGTCTTACGCGTGCGTTCCGAGATCACCTCCCACAGCGCATGCAGGTCGTTGCTGCGCTCGCGCAGTAGAAATTCCGAGTAGAAAAGTTTTTCGAAGACGTTCGATAACCCGCTCAGGCTGCTGCGCTCCTCGCGGCGTACGAGCGCGGCGATGGCGTAGAGGCCGGCAGCGCCGAAGACCACTGCGCCACCGAGCAGCATGCTTGCCACCTCCGGCAGGCCGATCGACAGATAGGCGTAGGTGCCGGCGCCACCGAGTATCGCGACCACGCCGAGCAGCCAGAGGCGCAGCCGGCGGCGGTAGGCGCGCAGGCTCTGCGCCGCTGCGTCGATCACCCGGGCATGCAGGCGCAGGCGCTCGGCAAAGGTCTGCAGCTGTGTCAGCATATTGTCGACACGCCGCACCGGAGCGCGATGGATTTCCGCGACAAGGCGCTCTCTTGCAGCCTCGAAGTCCTCCATGGGCAGCGTGGGTGGTGCGGGATCGGGTACCGGCACGCAGGTGTTGAAGATCATCGGCAGATCCTTGCGCGGGATGACCTTGGCGAGGTTCCAGCACAAGGCGCCGTAAGCGCGCGCAAGATCCGGCAGGGTGCGGAACTGATCCATCTTGTTCATGACGATGAGCAGCTTGTGGTCGATACCGCGCAGGCTTTCATTGAATACCTGAAGCGTTTCGCCGGTGGTGCCCGGCTTGTCGGGATCGAAAAAAATCAGGACCACGTCGGCGCGTTCAGCAAACCAGCGCACCACGCCGGGGAAATCGAAGCCACGGCCATGCTCCGCCTTCGCCTCGTCAATCATGCCCGGGCTGTCGACAAGAATGACGCGTTGCAGCAGGTCGATCGGACGCAGCTTCATGCGCAGATGAGTTACCAGCTCGTCGCCGAAATGCTGCAGACCCATGTAGGGCTGCGAGGGGTTGTTGACCAGGCCGGGCCCGTCGCGATCCGATGGTTTGTCGCCGTAGGCAAGAATCGTGAAGCCGTCGTCCGTGGGGGCGAGCCCGGTGGTCTGGACCTCTTCGCCGAGGAGGTAATTGATGAACGAGGATTTGCCTGAGGAGTGGTTGCCGAGCATCAGTGCCAGCGGCGGCCCCTTGATCTCGCCTTCGCTCTGGCGCCGCGAGAAGGCGAAGCGTTCGGCGACCGGATCGACCGCATCGGCGTAGAAGCTCTCGACGGCAGCGGACACCTCGCTCAGGAGCCGGTTTGTGTCGGAGGTTCCGCTCAGTGTCGGTGCATGGCTTTTCGATCCCACGGTGGCGTTCATCCCCTGCTGGCTTCAGACCATCTGCACGCTAGCCTACCGACCATCACTGAGCAAGAGGCCTTTCAATTTCGGCATGCGAGACCTGCGCCGGGTCTCCATTGGCCGCCGCTGCTCACGGAGCCTCCCGAGCAATTCCGGCCCGAGAAGTGACCAGCTTGGCGCTGGACTCGGAGAAGCCCGCCCGGTGCGCGATCTCTCTTGCAGCGTCAGCGGCAGGCTCTATCGCGCTTGCCGCTGTATTCCTCGGCCTATCAGTTCACCTTCACCAGCGAGAACGTATTCTGGCCTGACCGGCATTCGTGCTGCTGTGCCGCGGAGTCAGAACCCCCCGGCCTCCAATGCAATCGACGTACAAAATTCCTTCGCATTGCCACCAACCGAACTCAGGCGTCGTCGCCGTATCCGGAGGCCGGACCCCGGCGACCCTACCCCTTTGCAGGCGCCGATAAATCTTCTACCGTGTGGGGACATCAATCCAGTGCAGGTACGCCCATGGCTTCCGTCGACAACAAGCGCGCGATGTTCCATCACATGAAGGATGGCACCGCCGAGGACTGGTCAATCATTGCCGGTGAATTCGCGCAGTTCGCAGCTGCCTTGCCCGATCGGGTGATGGATCATCTAAGGCTTCTGGAGGGGGACTGCGGCGGATTTCCGGTTGATCGACTGACCCATTGTCTGCAGACCGCCACGCTGGCACACAAGGATGGACGCGACGATGAATATGTCGTGTGTGCCCTGCTGCACGACATAGGCGACACCCTGGGCGCCTACAACCACGCAGACGTGGCAGCCGTTATGCTGGAGCCATTTGTAAGCGAAGAGAACCACTGGATGGTGAAGCATCACGCCATTTTCCAGGGCTACTATTTTTTTCATCATCTTGGCATGGATCGCGACATGCATCGCCAGTTCGAGGGGCATCCGCATTATGCGCACACGCGTGAGTTCATCGAACGCTATGACGCGCCCGCCTTTAACCCCGAGGCAGAAACTTATCCGCTTTCCTTTTTTGAGCCTGCTCTCAGGCGCGTGTTCGCGCAGCCGCGAAAATCACTCTATCGTTCGGTAACCGAGGAACCGGCGGCCTGACGCCGTCCAAACGGGGCAGGGGAGGCCGGCCTACCACGACAGCCGATCCGGAGGAGCGGACACCGGCCGAACGCCAGGCTGCGATGACCTGGGCGCAACGTCTGAAACGGGTGTTCGGAATCGATCCGAACGCGGCCCGATCGAGACCCGCCCGGCCTGCGGCGGGGCGATGCGGATTATCGCGTGCCTCGAGGATCCCGTCGTCATCGAGAAGATCCTCACCCACCTAGCCGAGTGATCTTCGGCAGCGCGGCCATGGTCGGCGGCGAGCTGGTGGATCCGCTTCTGCTGACCCT
>CAYFVJ010000267.1:0-2801 GCA_964346555.1 uncultured Alteromonadaceae bacterium
TGACGGATTGAGCGGGATGCTGATCAGCTCCGGGGCAATTTCCTGGCGCGCGACGCGCAGCCCTTTTTCAATCAGCCGTCGATAGGGAGTTGACGGAAGCGCTTGCCATGTACCCGCCGACTGATCCCAGTGTCCAACCCGGCCGTCACCTATCGTGCGGTACAACAGGGCGATACGTCCGATGCGCAGGAAATCTGCATCGAAATCACCTTCTGCAAGCGGCAACTTTGCTTTGTAGGCCTCGATTGTGCTGCCGAATTCTGTTTCGATCTGGTACGCCTCAAAAACTCGACGGGCCTTCTCAGCCACCGTTACGTCAGACCGCTCAAGCAGAGCGCGAAGGCGCTCCACGCGTTGACTCCGCTCACTGGCCAGAAACGGCATATCAAGTCCAATAAATTTTTCGAGGCTGGTCACCATGCGGGCAAGCATCGGTAGCATCTGGCGCTCTACGACGGCAACATCACCGATCGATGTCCTCAACGTCTCTATTTCGACGTCTTGTCCGTCGATTTGTTGCCCCAGCAAGCCGAGGTAGGTTTCGAGTCCCTCGACAATGCGCAATTCGCTTCGATACTCATCGAGAAGCGCACGGTTGGCAGTGTCCAGCGCGTCTATTTGTCGCTGTAATGTCTGCCGCTCACTGGTGCGGGCCATGCCCTCGTCTTCAATCTGCCTGAGAGTATTCTGTGCCGCGCTGATGCCCGACAAAAAAAGCAGGCTAAAAAAAGAGGTGGCGAGCAGTGTGCTCCGAGGAATGTGGCGGCTCATATCAAGATTCCGGTGATTGGCGAGTCATTTCGGCATTCGATTTCATGGGAAATTGCAACCAGGAAAAGCAGTCGTTTTGAGCTCGTCTGCGGCGTAATGATGTTTTCTTGCAACATTCAATGTCAACGATCACCGTCGATAGCTCATGGCGCATCCGGGCAGTCCGACGCGTAAGCTATACAGCTTATACAGATTGTGTCGAACGGCTTGTGCCAGGGACGCTGTTTAGCCGCAATCTGAAGGAATCCCGGCCTATCAATGGATTGCGGGTAGAGAACTGGTATTGGTAATCACGGCAGTCGCCGAGCAGGAACCCTCAAATAACTGGCCGTCGCTGCAACCTGCTGCGCATACTTCATGTGCGCATGCTTATCAGGCTTCATTGACAGCTTCAGGAAACCCGCCAGGCCGTCACGCCACCCTCGGCGTCCAGCGCCGCCAGGGCGCGGTTGTCCCGCCGCCAGAGCACCCGCTCAATGCTTCCCGTAGCTACCGCGGCGCCAGCTGCAGCGCCCGTTGCGTCCCGATTCAGGTCCCAGACAACCACGGCGCCGTCGCGACAACCCGAGGCGAGCCGCTGGCCGCGGGTGGTAAACGCCAGGCTCGTTATTGGCGCCTGGTGAAGCTCGTGGATTCCGGGCGCTGTGCCCTCGGGTCCGCCATCGGCAAAGCTCCATACGGTAACGTCGTTACCGCCACCGGTGGCCAGGAGACTGCCAGATGTGTCAAACGCCAGGGCACCGGGCTTGGCGCTGTAGCCCGACATCATAGAATCCTCGCGGTCGCTCCGGCGCCAGAAGTGCACTGTGTTGTCCTGGCTCCCGCAAGCGACAATGTTATCGTCCGGGGTCAGCGCGAGTGAGATGAGCGAGCCTTTCCATTCCAGGCGTTCCGTTTCTTCACCGGCAGGCAGTGCGCTGAACGTGACACGTCCGTAGCACGTGGTCGCCAGTTCCCCCGCGGCAGTCCAGGCAAGATCGCTGACGGTGCTCGGGTAGTCCTCAGAAACCCACACCTGCTCACCCTCCGCGGTATATATGAGAACGTTTCGCCCGGATGCTGCAGCCAGCCAACGTCCACAGCGCGACCAGGCGATATGTTCTACCCAGCGCCGGGAAGCGGGCAGCGTTGCGAGCTGACTGCCATCTTCGCTGCGCCATAGGATGATCCGGCCATCCTGACCCGCGGTGGCAAACGTATCGCTCACGGGATTCATGCCGGCATCCATGACGCCGCCCTCGTGTGCCTGGTCTGACTTCCAACGACAGCGTCCATCGCGTCCGCCGAGCGCCTGCACGCTGCCCGCCGCGTCACCAACGAGCAGAAGGCCGCCGTCAGATGTCCATCCACCGGCAATCGCGTAATCATCCACCGAGGACTGCCAGCCGCTGCGCAACACGCCCATGGGTGCAGGACGGTTCAAAGCAGACAGGCCTCAAAGTCTTGCTGCATTCTATAGGCATCCAGGTTTCTGCCAATGAAAACCAGCTGGTTGTGTCTCGGTGCATCGCCCCAGGGCTGCTCGGGCTGGCCATCGAACAGCATGTGTACTCCCTGAAACACAAAGCGTCGCGGATCGCCGGCGATGGCGATGAATCCCTTCATGCGATAGATATCCGGCCCGCGGTCACGCAGCAGATCGCTCAGCCACCGGTTCAGGGCCTGGGCATCGACGTCGCCGCCAACCTCGATGGCCACAGAGCCGACTTCGTCATCATGTTCGTGCTGGGCCACCCACATGCGTTCGGCTACCGGTGCAATCGCAGTCTCACCGTCCAATAACTGCAGATCAAACTCCTCGGCCGTATGCTGCGCAAACAATGCCAGGCTTAGACTGCGATCAACCGTGAGAGTGAAGTTTTTGCGTCCCGGTTCGCGCAACTGCAGCTCAACATGGACGCCGTGAGGAATGTGTTCCCGCGGATGAACGGCCTGTGCCGGTTCAGCGTAGCGCCTTACGCAGGTCTCGGCAGCAGCGCGCAGCGCAGCCTCTTCCGCGGCCACGTCCTCCAGCACGACCAGTGACATGG
>CAYFVJ010000268.1:0-2749 GCA_964346555.1 uncultured Alteromonadaceae bacterium
GAACACCTGTTACCCCCGTAGGAGGCGTCTCCAGGCGCCGACACGAAACCCGACAGCGAACCCGGGGGAGCCCGTCAGGGCGCCGGACGCATCGCGCACTGCACCGCGTCGAAAATGGGCTTTCACCTGGGCAGAAATTCCGGTATCTTGCCCCTCAGCGATACAGGCACAAGGCCATGCAAATCCATCGCCCAAGACGTGAGGCCGGGGTTCGATGGATTTCTATGTAATGCATGAAACAAGACCCCAATATTCCGTGACCTCAATGCTCCGCCACCGGCGAGGAGGAGAACCTCGGCAGCCGTAGCGTGGCCGAAATGAGCTGTGGTGAATTTTGCGCTGCCCAAGCAGTAACCGGTTTATCCGCAGTAGCTTTGCCGTTAATCTCTTGCCATTGTTTCAGGATTCTAAGGATTTAGCGTGGAGCAGCGAGACAGCCGGTTGCCAAGAATCGCAGATGCGCGGTGCTCGGTTGCGTATGAGACTCGAAATAGGCTGGGTGAGGGGGCGTTTTGGGATCGTTCTGGCCGACGTCTGCTGTGGGTGGACATTCTCGGTGCTATGGTGTTTGTTGGCGTCGATGACGCGTATGAGGCCTACCGCTTGCCGGTCATGCCCAGCGTGATATGGAAGGTTAGGGGGGAGCAGGTCTTTCTGGCTACCGATGAAGGGGTTGGCGCGCTTGACCTGAGCAATGGTAATTACCGCACCGTCGTTAAAGTGGAGGCGGATCAGCCGGAGACGCGCAGCAACGACGGCGGCGCAGCGCCGGACGGCAGCTTTTGGTTCGGTACCATGCTGCGCGAGCCGGTGACCAAGGGCGGGGCGCTGTACCGGGTGGCACCGGATCTGTCCGTTCAGCGCGTGGCCGGCCCGGTGGGTATACCCAACACTTTCCTGTTTCCCGATGGTGGGTCATATGCCCTCATCGGCGATTCTTTTGATCGGCGGATCGCTCGCTACCGTCTGCGCGACGGTGCGCTGACCGAGGGCGAGTCCTGGATGACGAAGGCATCGGGCTCGACCGGGGTGCCGGACGGCTCCGCCCTGTTGGACGAGACGGCGGTAATCAACGCCGAATGGGATGGTGGACGCGTGATAGCATACAATTTGGATGGGAATGAGTATGACTCTGTCAACCTGCCCGTCACCCGGCCGACGAGCTGCGCGGTCGGCGGTGGATATGGACGCGTCATATATGTCACCTCCGCTTCCCACGGCTTAAGTGCCGAGCAACTGCAGTTTGAGCCCTTGGCCGGCGCCGTTTTCGCGATACATCTGAATCCGGCCGATGGTAGCGAGCGATGAGTAAATGAAGCAGTTGGCGAGTATCGTAATTCGGACGCTGAACGAGTCAAGGTACCTAGAGGAGCTACTGGGAGCCATTGCCGATCAGCACACACCGGATTTCTACGTTGAGGTCGTACTGGTGGACTCGGGATCCACAGACGGCACTCTGGATATTGCCAAGCGCCACGGCTGCCGAATCACCACCATTGACAAATCAGAGTTCACTTTCGGCCGGTCCCTGAACCGGGGCTGCGATTTCGCGCAAGGGGATTACCTAGTGTTCCTCAGCGGCCATTGCATTCCGGCGCAGGCGGACTGGCTGGTTCAGCTACTGGGGCCGTTGCGGGAAGGGCTGGCCGACTATGCCTACGGTCGCCAGATTGGCCGCGATACTACCAAGTTCAGCGAGGACATGCTGTTCCGCAAGTACTACCCGGCGGAATCGAGCATTCCGCAGCAGGGTTATTTCTGCAACAATGCCAATGCCGCCGTGACCCGCCGGGCCTGGTGCCGCTACCAGTTCAATGAAGAGCTCACCGGGCTGGAGGACATGTACCTGGCGAAGCAGATCGTGGCTGATGGGGAACACGTGGCGTATGTGGCCGAGGCGCCGGTGCACCATATCCACGACGAGACTTGGACCCAGGTCCGCATCCGCTACGAGCGCGAGGCGCTGGCGCTTCGCAACATCTTGCCGGAGCTGCATTTCAGCCTGGTGGATTTCGCGCGGTGTTATCTCTCCGGCGTTGCGGCAGACTTGGCCACTGCGTGGCGCGAAGGGGTGCTAAAGGGCGATGTGGGCGATATCCTGCGCTTCCGGCTGATGCAGTACTGGGGTGTCTATCGTGGCAACCATGAGCACCGCAAGCTCTCGAAGGCAATGAAGATGCGGTACTTCTATCCGAACGTCACCGCCGTGGAGAAAAAGCATGACACAGGTAGCCTTGCTGCCGATGAAGGCCAACAGCGAACGGGTACGCGGTAAGAACTTCGGCGATCTGGCCGGCAAGCCGATGTTTCGCTGGATGCTGGATTCGCTGCTGTCCCTGGAGTCGATCGACAAGGTCGTGATCAACACCGACGCGCGAGGAATCCTGCGCGAAAAAGGCCTGGAGGAATCCAGTCGGGTTATGATCCGCGACCGGCGCGAGGAGCTGCAGGGCGATTTGGTTAGCATGAACCGCATTATCGAGGATGACATCGGGGCGGTGCCGGCGGATTTGTACCTGATGACTCATACCACCAACCCGCTACTCTCTGCGGCAACCGTGCGAGAGGCTACCGAGCAGTTGCTGGCTGCGGGCGCGCGGTACGACTCGCTGTTCACGGTCAACCGGATCCAGACCCGCTTCTACCGGGAAAACGGCAGCGCGGTGAATCACGACCCCAATCTGCTGCTGCGAACCCAGGACCTGGAGCCTTGGCTGGAGGAGAACTCCTGCCTTTACCTATTCACGCG
>CAYFVJ010000269.1:0-2732 GCA_964346555.1 uncultured Alteromonadaceae bacterium
GAATGCGCATGAGCTGCGCTTTGCCGTCGCTTTCAGCAGGGTCGCCGGGGGATGCAGCATGCGCCGGCGCCCCCGCCAGCGACGCCTCAAGAAAGCTGCCCGACGAGGCGATGGCGCGCCGTAGACCCGGCCCATTGAGAAGCGCTGTCATCCCGGGGAGCGACACAAGTAGCCGTTGCGCCGGATTGTCGGAACCCGTGGCAAGAACCGTCTGCAGGACGCGAAGCGTGTTTGCGATATCCGCAATGTTGCGTGTCGCGGGCTGGGCGCCATCGGCGGAAAGCAGGCGCAGGAGACCACCTGTCGACTGGCTGCCAGCTACTCCGGGCGCGCTATTCGTGGTGGCCGAGGCTGATCCCTGGGTCGCTGGCGGCAGGATTTTCAAGACGACCTGTGGCTGCAGCTGCTTGACCTCCAGCAACAGATTCGTGCCCTGCTGCACGGGGATATCCGCGCGCGCCGTAATCTGCTGACCGGCGATACGCAGCACGATGTCACCCGTTGGTCTTTGCGCCGTCACCAGCGCATTGAGCATCTGACCTACCTGCCAATTGCGCAGCCAGAGACCAAAATTCTTCTGGTCAATCCGCGCCGAGGTCAGTGCAAGCTGCATCTCTTCCACGCTGCAATCCAACCGTCTCACACTAATTGATAATATAGCAGGGTCTGACGCCAAAGGGGTCTGACCCGATAGAGGTCTACCCTTGTAAGACATCTGCCCCTGCAAGAGCTCGGACCCGAAAGGGGCAGCCCCTTGTAGGCAATGGACCAGCGGTATGTATACACTAGCACCGCGACACATAACTTCGCGGCATTTCAACGTTGCGAATTTATGTGTCGCGGTACTAGCGGCCGAGAACATGAGGCAACAACATGGATCTAGCGACTCTGCTTGGCCTGGTCGGCGCGCTCGGCGTCGTGCTGGCGGCGGTGATAACGGGCGGCTCACCGATACTCTTCGTCAACGTGCCCTCCATCCTGATCGTTCTCGCCGGTACCGCGCTGGTGGTGATGATCAAATTCAACCTGTCGCAATTCTTCGGTGCCTTCAAGGTGGCCGCACGGGCGTTTTTCTTCCGGCTCGAGAGCCCCGAGGCACTGATCATGCAGATCGTTGAGCTTGCCAACATCGCACGCAAGGAAGGCATGCTCGCGCTGGAGAACCAGGAGATCAACAACGAGTTCCTCAACAGCGGCATCAAAATGTTGATCGATGGCAATAACCGGGAAGTCGTCAGCACTGTCATGCGCAAGGACCTGCAGCAGACCATCGACCGCCACAGCTGGGGAGCCAGGGTTTTCAGCGCCACCGGCGAGGTCGCGCCGGCCATGGGCATGATCGGTACCCTGATCGGTCTGGTGCAGATGCTCGCATCCATGGACGATCCGAAAGCCATCGGCCCGGCGATGGCCGTTGCGCTACTGACGACGCTCTACGGCGCGATTCTCGCGAATATGGTGGCACTGCCGATCGCGGACAAGCTCAAACTGCGCAAGAGCGAGGAGGGCCGCGTGAAGGCCATCTGCATTGACGGGGTGCTGGCAATCCAGGAAGGCCAGAATCCGCGGATTATCGAATCCATGCTCAAAGCCTATCTGTCGCCCGCCCAACGCGAGCACGGTGAAGAAGCCGCGGCATGATAGAGTTTGAAGGTGAGGAAGAGGAACAGGAACCCGGCGCACCCGCCTGGATGGCGACCTTCGCGGATCTGATGTCTCTTTTGGTGGTTTTTTTTGTTCTCCTGCTTTCCTTCTCCGAGATGGATGTCCAGAAATACAAGCAGATCGCCGGTTCCATGAAAATGGCCTTCGGCGTGCAGGACGATATACCGCTGGAAGACATACCCAAGGGAACCAGCATCATCGCGCAGGAGTTCAGCCCCGGCAAGACCGAGCCGACACCGATCGAGACGATTCAGCAGGTGACCGACGAAACGCAGGACCCCTCCCTGCGTGTGGGCAACCCCGAAGCGCCGGAGCAGGATCTGGACGGCGCGGCGACGCGGGAGCTTCTGGAGCAGAAAATCGAGGCGCTGCTCGAAGAAACTCGGGAAGACGGTGAGAAGCTGCGGGAAATACTGGCGGAGGAGGTCCAGACAGATAAGGTCGACATCGAGACCGACGGCCGCTCGATCATCGTGAGGATCCGGGAGAACGGCTCATTTCCCTCGGGCTCGGCAACCCTGAACAACGAATTTCTCCCGGTCATGCGGCGACTACGCGAAGCGCTTTCAGAAATCCCGGGCAAGGTAGCCGTGGAGGGGCATACTGACGATGTGCCCATCCGCGGCGGCCGTTTCGAGTCGAACTGGGACCTGTCGGCGGGCCGTGCGCTGTCGGTGACGCACGAACTGCTGCGCGGCGACCTGCTCGACAACGAGCGCATGCTGGTCGTGGGCTATGCCGAGACGCAGCCGTTTACGTCCAACGACACTGCGCAGGGGCGCGCCATGAACCGGCGCGTGGAGCTGGTCATACGCCAGGGCCTTGAAGACAGCCGGGAACAGAACCTGGAAGCCGTGCGCGATGCCAGCTCAGACGTAGTCGACGTGCTGGGACTCGAGTGACGCGCTTGCCTGGATAGCAGCACGACAGGCGCCGCCCGGCTACTTTTCCTGCGCTGCCACCTCTACAGTATAGGACGCCGGGCGCCGCGGGTCGCTGGAATCTGCCAGCACCACCAACACCACGCGACGATTGGCCGCGCGGCCAATCGTCGCGTGGTGTTGGTG
>CAYFVJ010000270.1:0-2711 GCA_964346555.1 uncultured Alteromonadaceae bacterium
TTCAGACAGCAGCTCAGGCTGCCGTGGGGTAAACGCCCGGACAGGTGCTACGCTTGTGGCCGCCCCATCGCAAAGCGGCATCAGGCCTCGATCTGATGCCCCTGGAGTAAACGCTACCAATGCAGCAACCCGACCAGCCCATCCTGCGCGACATCGTCCTCATCGGCGGCGGTCACAGCCATGTCGGCGTGCTCCGGCGCTTTGGCATGCAACCGATCCCCGGCGTACGCCTCACGCTGATCTGTCGCGACACACATACGCCGTACTCCGGCATGCTGCCGGGCTATATCGCCGGGCATTACCGCTACGATGACGTGCATATCGATCTGAGCCGGCTGGCGGAATTCGCCGGGGCGCGGTTTTTCCGCGACGAGGCCACCGGGCTGGACCTGGCGGGGCAGCGGGTGTTGTGCCGCGACAGGCCGTCGGTGCCCTACGACCAGCTGTCGATCAATATCGGCTCGACGCCCCAGGTGGGGGAGGTGCCCGGCGCCGCCGACAACGCGGTTCCGGTCAAACCGATCCACACGTTCAATGACCGCTGGCTGACGCTGCTCGAGCGCATTCGCGAGCATGCGGGCGCGACCACCATCGCCGTGGTCGGCGGCGGTGCCGGCGGTGTCGAACTGTTGCTGGCCATGCAGTACCGGCTACGGCATGAATTGCAGTGCGCGGGGCGTGACCCGGGCGAGCTGTCGTTTCATCTGTTCACCGCCAGCGCCGAGGTACTGCCCACGCACACGCGGCGGGTGCGACGTGCCTTTGCGGCAAAGCTCGCGCAGCGAGGGGTCAAGCTGCACACGGACAGTCGCGTCACCCAGGTCGACGGCGGCCGGCTGACGACGGGGCAGGGGGAGACATTCGATGCCGACGAGATTGTCTGGGTCACCCAGGCCGGTGGTGCCGCGTGGCTGCGCGAAACGGGTCTGGAACTGGATGAACGCGGCTTTGTCCGGGTGCGCGATACCCTGCAGACCCTGAGCGACGACCGGGTCTACGCCGCCGGCGACATCGCCACCGCGGTAAATCACCCGCGGGAAAAGGCCGGCGTTTTTGCCGTGCGTCAGGGTCCGCCCCTGACGCGCAACCTGCGCCGCGCCGTGCAGGGCCGCGCGCCGCGACCCTATCGCCCGCAGAAGACCTGGCTCGCCCTGATCAGCACCGGTGACAAACATGCGGTCGCCTCCCGGGGTGGGCTCGGCTTTGAAGGTGACTGGGTGTGGCGCTGGAAGGACTGGATCGACCGCCGTTTCATGCGCCGCTTCAGCGAGCTGCCAGCGATGCAGGTAACCGCTGAGGATCCGGGGCGCGGCCTCGCCCTGGAAAACGACGAGGCCGCCCAGGCCATTTCCGCGGTGGCGATGCGCTGCGGCGGCTGCGGCGCCAAAGTCGGGGCGTCGGTGCTGTCCCGGGCCCTGGGCCAGCTGCAGCCGGTGCAGCGGGACGACGTGCTGATCGGGCTGCACGACCCGGACGACGCCGCGGTCCTGCGGGTGCCGCCGGGCAAGGCGGTGGTCCACAGCATCGATTTTTTCCGCGCCTTTATCGACGATCCCTACGTGTTCGGTAAGGTCGCGGCCAACCATGCCCTCGGCGATATTTTCGCCATGGGTGCCGAAGCGCAGAGTGCTACCGCGGTGGCCACGGTGCCCTCGGGGCTGGAGAGCAAGATCGAGGACACAGTACTGCAGATGATGACCGGCGCCGTGGAAGTCCTGAACGAGGCCGGCTGTGCGCTGGTCGGCGGGCATACCGGCGAGGGCCGGGAGCTGGCGCTGGGTTTTGCGGTCAACGGGCTGACGGATGTGGACGGCGACCGGGTGCTGCGCAAGGGCGGCATGCGCGCCGGGGATGTGCTGCTGCTGACCAAACCGATCGGTACCGGCACGTTGTTTGCCGCCCATGCGAAGCTGGCCGCCCGGGGACGCTGGATCGATGCCGCCCTGGCCTCCATGTGCCAGTCCAACCGCCTCGGCGCCAGCTGCCTGCTGGAACACGGCGCCACGGCCTGTACGGACCTGACCGGCTTCGGGTTGCTCGGCCACCTGGTGGAGATGACGCGCCCGTCGGGGGTGGATGCGGAAGTCGACCTGACGGCCCTGCCCGTGCTCGAGGGCGCGGAAGAAATGGTGGCCAGTGGCATCCTCAGCTCGCTGCAACCGGCCAACGTGCGCCTGCGGCGCGCGCTTCGCAACCAGGAGGAGATGAAGGACCACCCGCGCTACCCGCTGCTGTTCGACCCGCAGACCGCCGGCGGCCTGCTGGCCAGCGTGCCGGCAGCGAATGCCGATGCCTGTGTCGCGGCACTCAAGGACCTGGGCTATCGCGAAACCATCATTATCGGCCGCGTATTGCCGCAGGCTGAGGCGCTGGAGCCGATTACGCTTTCGGGATCCGATTCGGGGCGGATCTGACCCCAACATGCCGCAGGACCCGCGCAAGGCTGTCCCGCTCGCGCTCACGGGTGAACAGCGGCGCGCGCGCCCGGCACTGGCTAGCGAGACCCGCCAGCCACTCGCTATCGCGCTCGGCCCGCAGCAGCAGTTCGCGCAGCGCGCGGGTATCTGCCACCGGGTAGTAACCCGGGTAATCGTCGCCGAGCAGACCGCGATTGCCGGGGATATCCGAGGCCAGCACCGGCAGCCCGGCGACGCAGGCCTCGGAGACCGCATTGGCACCACCCTCCATGCGCGAGCTCATCACCAGCAACC
>CAYFVJ010000271.1:0-2706 GCA_964346555.1 uncultured Alteromonadaceae bacterium
CTCGACATCCTCCATCAGGGGAATCCCCGCGTAGCCACCCGCCGCGTCGAACAGCGCACGCGAAACAAACAGCATCTGGTCGCCGGTGGCAACGGCGGTCAGTCGGGAGCGCAGGTTCATGCCCGCCTCCACCAGCCGCAGGCCGGGCTGTGTTCCACTCAGCCGCACGCGGCAGAAGCCCCAGCGGGGTGCGGCATCAAGCGTCTGGCAAAGCGCGTCGAGCGTGAACTCCGGGCGCGTGTCTGCGTGCAGGAAAATAAAATAGTCACCCCGGGCACAGGCGGCACCCAGATTCATCTGCGCTGCGCGCCCGGGCGCGGCGATCAGGACGACGTCCGCCAGCCTCAGCGCTTCACCGCTACTGCGATCCGTGCTGTTGCCATCGACAACCACAAGTTCGCAACCGGCGAAGCGCTGCCTCAAGTCCGCGAGCAGGGGCCCGATAACGCGCTGCTCATTGCGCACCGGGATAATAAAGGAATACGGCAGACGCATGCGCGGTCCCGGCGTCAGTACAGGGTGGTGCGCTCCGCGGTGCGCAACAGCTCGGGTTGCTCGCCGCGGAGACGACCGAAGACTACATTGTACGCCAGCACGGCCTTGACGTAGCCGCGCGTTTCCCGATATGGAATTGTCTCGATCCAGATGTCGACTGCCACGCGCTCGTCGCCACGATTGCGCCAGGCCCGGGCACGACCGGGACCGGCGTTGTAGGCCGCCAGGGCCAGCGGGCGGTTGTCGTCGAAGCGATCGAGCAGTTCGCGGTAATAGGCGCTGCCGAGGCGCACGTTGTTGTCGACATCGTACAGCGATGCCGACAGCGGCGCGCCGATCCGGCGCGACACCTGGCGGCCCGTCTGCGGCAGCAGCTGCATCAGGCCCCGGGCATTTGCGGGCGACCGCGCCATGGGAAAAAAGGCGCTTTCGCGGCGCGCAATCGACATGAGCTCGGTCGTCGCGACCCCGACTGCCGCAGCCTGTGTAGCAAATACGTCACGATACGCCTCGGGAAAGCGCAGCGTCAGAACATCGTGAGCGGCCGCCGTGTTAGCCGCATTTATCGCCAGGTGATGCCAGCCTTCCCCCGCCGCCCACTGCGCGAGCTGCACCTGGGCGTCACTGCCCTTGTCCGACAGCACATAGCGCCATTCGGCCTGGGCCAGCCAGGGCTCGCTCAACACCTGCAGTTCGTTGACGCGACGCACGCCGGGCAGCCGCAGCAGCCCGTCTCCGCTGGCCCCAATCTGCGGCTGCCGGTTGCGCAACTGGTAGGGCACGCCGATGGCATCCGCCGCCAGAAAACCATAGAAGTTACGCTGCTGTGCCGCGGCGGCAAGCGCTTCCTCGGCCAGCAACGCGGCACCGAGATCGCGCAGGGCGCGGCCGCGCCAGTAAAGCCACTGGCTGGACTTAAGCTCCCCCGAAGTTAAAACCGGCAGAGTCGCCAGAAGCCCCGGCCAATCCTGTTCCTCGATGTGCCAGCGCAGGCGCATTTCCGTCAGCTGGTCATCGCGCCAGCGCGGCAGATTCTCCTGCAGCCAGGGGCGCGCCTCGTCAATTTTCTCGAGCAGGCTGCGAAAGGCGATTTTCTTCTCGGTCTTTTCGGACTCCCTGGAGTCAGGTCCGGCAGAGCCCTGATCCCGAAACGGGACCTGACCCCATAACGCCAGCGCTTTTTCCGGGCTGTAGGTCGCCAGCCGGCGTATGCCGAGGTGCAAGATGTCGTCGCGATAGTCGCTGCCCGGCGCGCTGCCCGCCACTTTCAGCACGGTATCCGGGCGTCGGTAGACTGCATGCAGGCGCTCGACCCAGGGCGACAGCGCACTCGTGGCCTGGCGACCGACATAGGCCATCAAGCCACGCTGGCGCGCCTCAAAAGCCAGCTTCAGCCGCTCCCACACGTGCCGGTCGGTAAGTCCCCCCGCCTCCATCCAGGCCTGGAACAGCGGGTCACATACTTTCGGTCGCGATTGACCGTGCACCCAGAGCCGAGCCGCACCCTGCCAGGCGACGAGCGCATTGCCGGTCGCCAGCTGTGCCCGGAAGTAATAGCACTGCAGTTCGATAGCATTGGGCGGCTCCGGCATCACCGCGAGGAAGTCCTGCCAGCGCCGCTCGCGCCCGGCGCGGTCCAGGTACAGGCCGAGAAAGCGGTTGGCCAGGGGGGACCCGCTGCTGCGTTCTACAAACTGCTGCGCATCCCGGGCGCTGATCCCGCCGGAGCCGGCGCGCAGGCGGAAATAATCGAGGTAGAGCGCCAGCGGATAGTCATCGAGACGGCCCCTGAGACGCTCATAGGTGGTCCAACGCCCGCGGTCGATCGCCTGGCGCGCCTCACCGTAATGCTCGCGGTAAAGCGGTAGTTCGGCGTCCTCCAGGGGCTGCGAAAATGCGGTGGTATAGAACGCGCCGGCGACGGCCAGCAAGACAACGAGAATTCTCGCCGGGTGAAACAACAACGCTGCCTCCTTCGAACTTTAATTCGAGTCTAACACCCGCTTGTGCGAGTGGATATGCAGGCAGCTGGGGTGAACAACACGAAAATGGTCCGCCTGGCAAGAGTCGAACTTGCGACCTACCGCTTAGGAGGCGGTTGCTCTATCCTGCTGAGCTACAGGCGGAAACGCGAACACGGATTATTCCGTGACCGGGCCGCAAACACAAGTTTCACGGCCGGTCGGCGCTATAATCCGGCTGCTGTTCGGG
>CAYFVJ010000272.1:0-2663 GCA_964346555.1 uncultured Alteromonadaceae bacterium
GGGCTTCTGCCTTTTCAACAACGTGGCGGTGGCTGCCCTCGCGGCGCTGGAAGAACATGGCCTGTCTAGAGTCGCTATCGTCGACTTCGACGTGCACCACGGCAATGGTACGGAGAATATTGTTGCCGGCGACCAGCGTATTCTGTTCTGCTCGACCTTCCAGCATCCGTTCTACCCCTACTCGGGCGCCGAGCCCAGCGCAGACAATATCATCAATGTCCCGCTGGCCGCCGGTGCCGGCGGCACAGAGTTCTACCGCGCCGTCCAGAGGCATTGGCTACCTGCGCTGGATCGCTTTGCACCCCAACTGGTTCTCGTCTCCGCCGGCTTCGACGCCCATCGGGCCGATAACATGGCGGGGCTTACTTTCGTTGAGAGCGATTACGCCTGGGTCACCACCGAACTGCGCCGGGTCGCGAATGACTCGGCGAGCGGCCGGATCGTCTCCTCACTCGAGGGCGGCTACGACCTGCAAGCCCTGGCCCGCAGCGTCGAGGCGCACCTGAGGGCGCTAGTGGAGACCTGAATCCGGCTCAGGGTGCGGTCGACTGTCGCGCCTGCTGTGCCTGCCAGAGGCGGGCATAATCACCCCCTCTGGACAGCAATTCATCGTGGGTGCCGCTCTCTGCGATGGCCCCGTCACTGAGCACAACGATTCTATCCGCATCCACCACCGTGGACAGGCGGTGGGCGATCACCAGCGTTGTGTGGCGTTGCGCCAGGTCGCGGAACGCGGACAGAACCGCCTGCTCTGAGTGGCTATCCAGGGACGAGGTAGCCTCATCGAACACCAGAATCGGCGCATCCTTGAGTATGGCCCGGGCAATCGCGACCCGCTGCTTCTCGCCCCCGGACAGCTTCAGGCCGCGCTCGCCCACACGCGTGAGCAGGCCTTCGGGAAGCTGGCCGACAAAGTCATCGAGGTGCGCCGCGCGGATGGCCTTGCTAACGGCGGCATCACCGGCATCGGGATTACCATAGCGCACGTTTTCCAGCAGGCTGTCGTTGAAAAGTACCGTGTCCTGAGGCACGATCGCGATCTGTCGCCTGAGCGAGTTCTGCGTGACATATTTGATATCCTGCCCATCGATGCAGACTCGCCCTGCCACCGGGTCGTAGAACCGGAACAATAGCTTCACCAGCGTGGATTTACCCGCGCCGCTGACGCCGACCAGGGCAACGCGCGACCCCGGCTCGATAGACAGGTTGAAGCCATCGATCACGCGACGCTGGTCGTGGTAACCGAAGGCGACCTCCTCGAAAACAATACGCCCGTGCTCGATATGCAGAGGGCCGGCACCCTCGACATCGCGGACCTCAGGCTGCCGCTCCAACAGCTCGAACAGGTTCTCGATGTTCGCCATGGAACTCTTGATCTCACGGTAGACAAAGCCGAGAAATCCGAGCGGCATGAACAACTGCAGCATAAACTGGTTGATGAGTACAAAATCGCCGAGAGTCAGATCCCCCGCCCGCACCTGCCAGGCCGCCAGGCCGATCATCAGCGTCTGTGACAGGGCGATAATCAGCGCCTGCCCCGCATTCAGCGCAAACAACGACAGCCTGTTGGAGCGCCGCGCCTGCTCCCAGGTGGCCAGCGACTCGTCGTAGCGATCGCTTTCGTAGGCCTCGTTGGTGAAATACTTGACCGTTTCGTAGTTGAGCAGGCTGTCCACGGCGCGGGTATTGCTGCTGGAATCCGCATCGTTGACCGCACGTACGAATCGGGTGCGCCATTCCGTGGCGCGAAAGGAAAAGGCACCGTAGCCAAGAACGGCGACAATCACGATCACCGCGTAGGATGGCCCGTAATTGAAGAGCAGAATGCCCGCCACCATCGCGATCTCGAACAGTGTGGGGGCGATGTTGAATATGAAGAAGCGCATGAGGAAGCTGATGCCCGTTGTACCGCGCTCGATATCGCGGGCCAGGCCTCCGGTACGGCGGTTCAGGTGATAACCGATGTCCAGGCTGTGCACGTGCCGGAACACCTGCAGGCCAATGCGCCGCATGGCACGCTCCGTGACGCGGCCAAAAAGCGTATCGCGCAATTCGGCAAACAGAACACTGGCAAAGCGCGCCGCACCATAGGCAATGACCAGCGACAGGAGCATGACCACCGTGATCTGTTCCACGCTCTCGAGGTCCAGCGTATCGACCAGGTTCTTGAGGACAAACGGGATCGTGAGCAGAGCACCCTTGGCGAGGAACAAACAGGCCAGTGCGAGCGCCACACGGCCGGCGTTCTCTCGCAGCACGGGGATGAGGCGCAGTAGCAGGGACCAGTTATAGCGACCGCTGGCGGGTTCAGATACAGATGACGGGTGCATACATCTCCTTAAGACTGAGGCAGCACGGCCGGGCCTATCTGCCGTGCCGTCGCCCGCGCCGTTCGAGCGTGCCGCCGGCACGAGCGGCATCCAATGGAATGCCGCAGCGAGCGCCGGTGTCTCGGGGGTTGGCTTAGATATTTACGGTTACTGTCCTGGACCCGGACTAACCGCAGTGGTCTATGGAAAAACCGGCGGCGTTGTACCGCGACACAGACTCGCCGACTAGGAGCCTGTCGGACTTAGGGCATCGTCGCGAGGTGTGTGGGAATCGAGGACAGAATTTCGATCGTTTGAGGCTAATAGTGGTGGCTATTTAACGAAAACGAGCGG
>CAYFVJ010000273.1:0-2609 GCA_964346555.1 uncultured Alteromonadaceae bacterium
CCACTCGCTCCCGATGACCCCCGCGCCGCGAACTGGTCTCTCACGGGTGCCGCACCATTTCCGGACCAGCAGGTGCCCACCGAGGCGGCCATCCCGGAAGGCGACCGTGAGACCTGGCAGGCCATTATCCGCGCCGACTACGACGTCTCCGATACGGTGACGCTGACCTCGCTCACGACCTATACCGACTTCTCGCAGGACATGTCCTTCGATCTTGACGGTAGCCATTTCGAATTGCTCGGTTTGCCCAACAATACGGGTGAAATCCAGGACTTCTTTCAGGAAATACGCCTGTCGAATGGTGCTGGAGCAGGCTCGGGTCTCCGCTGGACGGTGGGCGCAAACTACACCTACAGCGATGTCGAGGAGTTTCAGGATATCACCTACGGGGAAAACTCCCTGAGCAACGCCGGCACGAACTTCATCCACATCTCCGGCGTGGATAATGTCGGGGAAATAACCACCTATGCCGCGTTCGCAAGTGGCGAGTACGATCTCAGCGACAACCTGATGCTCAAGGCAGGGGTCCGGTACACTGATTCGGAAAACGAAAACTCGATGTGTAACACTGACCGCTGGCCAGACCAGAATGTGAACGAGTTGTTCACGTTGCTGGGGGAACTGCTCGGCGGGCAATCGATCCCCCTGGGGCCTGACCAGTGCTACTCGCTCCGCGGGGACCTGAATATTCCCCAGAACCCGCAGGGCGTGGACGGGGGACGATACAATGTTACGCTCGACGAGGACAACGTCGCCTGGACTGTTGGCCTCGATTATAACCTGGGGCAGAATACGCTGCTCTACGGCAATATCTCCCGCGGCTACAAAGCGGGCAGTTTCCCGGTCATCACGGGCTCGGTGCAGAACCAGTTCGACCCTGCCACGCAAGAATCCGTGACGTCCTACGAACTGGGCTTCAAGACCGCCATAGGCGGCATGGTCCAGTGGAGTGGCGCCGCGTTCTACATGGATTACGAGGACAAGCAAGTCCAGGGCAGCGATCTGACCGAGCTGTTCGGCCTGTTGCAGCGTCTGGATAATGTCCCCGAGTCCACGGTCAGTGGCGTCGAGACCGATATCCTTTTGCGACCGATCACTGCTCTGACCCTGACGGCTGCAGCGAGCTATATCGATACAGAGATTGAGGAGTACGTCGCCACGAATGTGTTCGGGGTGGAGAATTACGACTTCGCGGGCTCGGATCTACCCTTTGCACCGGAATGGACGTTCATCGGTGATATCGACTACCAAGTCCCCCTGGCTGGCGGCAGCACCATTTCCATGGGTGCAACAACGAGATATCGGGCCGCGGTCGACGCCTACGCGGCAGGCAGTTCACTGCAGGTCCCGGATAACGGCGTCAACCGCTGGACCGATCGCGTGCCGTTCAAGATCGATGGCTACTGGCTGGTGGATGCGCGGCTGGCGTACACGCTTCCCGGAGACCGCGTAAGGGTGTCCGCCTGGGCGAAAAACGTGTTCGATGAGTCCTACGTAACCAATGTGATCTCGTATAACAACGCCATCACGCGCTTTGCGGGCCTTCCCAGGACCTACGGCATCGCGGTGAACATGACCTGGTAGGAAATGGCCCGGTTCGCGCGGTCGTGGGGCCGGCGTAGCCGGGTCGAGTTTCGTTGACCTTTCTTCACCGAGGTTAATGCCTATGCGGCCCTACCACTACATCGACAAGGGCGCCTCCCTGGGGATGCCACACGTCATCTGAATGTCGACTCGTTGTCAATTTCAGCGGGGCCCGGGCGGGGAGGAAGCAGTTTTGATCAGTGGCGGGTCGGGCTTCAAGCGGGTTTGAGCGCGTGGCAAGGCGAAGTGGGCTTGATTTGAGCGGCGATGAGCGGTTGCGCACGGAACCTCCTGTTAGCGCGGGCCTCCCGAGCGCTTACGGATCGTGACGGATGCGGAATTGGCAGCGATCTTTGTTCAACAAACATCAGAAAAGTATTGGAGAGGAAGCATGGATCTGCGTTTCGACAACAAAACGGCCATCGTCACCGGTGCCGCATCCGGGATCGGCTACGCGATTGCCGGGCAACTCGCCGAGAGTGGCGCCGGAGTCATTGTGGCTGATATTAACCTGCCCGGCGCTGTTGAGGCCGCTGGAGCTATCGGCCATGGTGCCCTGGCAGTCCAGGTCGATGTCAGCAACCACGAGGACGTTGCTGCCATGATTTCCTTCGCCATGGACAAAACCGGGCGCCTGGACATGTTGGTGAACAACGCCGGTATCAGCGGACCGCTGGAGTCCACCGGTAGCTACCCGGTCGATGAGTGGTGCAGCGTGATTGACGTCAACCTCCTCGGCGTTTTCTTCGGCATGCGCTACGCTCTCCCCGCTATGAAAGAGGCCGGTGGTGGTGCGATCGTGAACATAGCATCGATCCTGGGCTCGGTGGGCTTTGCAGATGCGGGCCCCTACGTGGCTTCGAAGCACGCTATCGTAGGTCTCACGAAAACGGCGGCACTCGAGCATGCCGGAGACGGCGTCCGGATTAACTGCGTCGGACCGGGCTTTATCCGTACCGAGCTCGTCGACAACAGTCTCGATGCGGACACCAGGGCGGCGCTGGCCGAGGCCCATGCGCTCAAGC
>CAYFVJ010000274.1:0-2603 GCA_964346555.1 uncultured Alteromonadaceae bacterium
TGTTGCTGGGCACGAGCGTCCCCCGTTCCCGCGCTAGACGGCAAGTCGCGTTCGCGCGCTGTGCGTGCCCAGACGCAACTCGCCGCGAAGCAGGTCCAGCAGCGATATGGATTCTTCGCGGTTGAGGAATTCACCCACCGGTACAGCATCTATACGGTCGTGCAACAGCAGTCGAGGCCCCTCCCAGGGGTGCGCTTCCGGGGTCACCGCCAGAGAGGCTTCGCTGCGGTCAAACTGCCAGCTCTGGCGTGGCGCGTAGTAGCCCTTGTCGATGTGCACGCTGTGTTCGCTGAGGGTAATGACCTGACGATAGGCCAGCTTCCAGTTTACGTAGTACAGGGCAATGCCCAGGGCCCCGATCTCGAGACCGGCCAGGGGCAGGATCGGCCAGGCTCCAAGCAGGGAAAAACCTATAGCGGCGCCCAGGGAAGGCACCGCGATCGCGATCAACGCGAGCTTGTTTGCACGCCAGCTGGAGGAGTGATTCGGCTTTGCGACAATGACGAGATGCTGCTCTGAGCGATTGCTGCTGATCACGGTAGCTGTCCATCCTTTTTGTCACGAGTTTAGCCGAGTTTGGCGCTATCGCCTATGCCGCGGTTTTTCAGAAGGGTGGCGGACAGCTGACATCCATCCATTCCTCGGTGACCGGGTGCGGAAAGGCAATGCGCGATGCATGCAGCAGTAGCCGCGGTGCCATGGACAGAGCCTCTGGGTGTGCGTACATGTCACAACCGAGTATCGGGTGGCCGATGCTCGCCGCATGGATGCGCAGCTGGTGCGAGCGTCCGGTGATCGGCTCCAGGCGCAGGCGGGTGCGGTCGGCCTGCCGGTCGGTCACGCTGTAGTAGGTCAGGGCATCTCTGCCGGATGCGTGGCAAATTTTCTGGCGCGGCCGGTTTTCCCAGTCGCGTGCGATCGGCAGATCGATCTCGCCACTGTCTGCTGTCACCCGACCGAACACCACGGCCTCGTACTCCTTGCACACGCTGCGTTCCTGGAACAAGCGGCCAAGACTCGACTGACTGCGGGCGGACAGCGCAATGATCATGATTCCCGAGGTATCGAGATCGAGCCGGTGCACGGTGCGCGCAGAGGGAAAATCCACCTGCAGGCGGGAGATCAGGCAATCCCGGTTGCGCGGGTGGCGGCCCGGGACCGACAGCAGCAGGTCCGGCTTGCGCACCAGCAGCACGTCGGCATCGCGGTACAGGATCCGGATCGGTTCCCGGGTATGCGGGACCAGGTAGGGCGGAAGGTCCATGTGTGATCAGCCCGTGAGCGGTTTCCATTCAGGCGCCGGGCCCGCGACGGACGCGGACATCAATTGTCCACTGACGGCGTCGCCGCCACCCTGTCGAGTGCCCGCCGATAGGCGCGCACTGTCTCTGCAAGCCCGAGCCGCAGTGCGTCCACCGTCAGGGCGTGGCCGATAGATACTTCCAGCAGGCCCGGAAGAGTGGCAAAGGCGGGCAGGTTGTCCAGATTCAGGTCGTGGCCGGCATTCACGCCAAGGCCCAGCTCCACGGCCAGGACAGCGGCCTGTCGGTACTCTTCCAGAACGCCGGCGGGGTCTGCATTGTCGGCGACCGCGCGTGCGTAGCGCTCGGTGTAGAGCTCGATGCGGTCGGCTCCAGTCTCGGCGGCGAGGCGTATCTGTGCGGGATCCGGGTCTATAAACAGGCTGCTGCGAACGCCCAGTCCCTTCAGCTCTGCCACGATGCCGGCGACCCGCTCGCCATCCCGGCGCAGGTCGAAGCCGCGGTTTGACGTCAACTGGTCATCTGCGTCGGGTACCAGCGTCGCCTGGCTGGGGCGCAGCTCACGCACCAAGGGCATGAACCCGGGATGATCGCTGACGCCGGCCCGCTCGCTGCTTCGCGCACCGGCGAAGGGATTGCCCTCGATGTTGAATTCCACGCTGAGCATGGCGGCGAGATCGCGGCAGTCCTGCGCGCGAATGTGTCGCTGGTCCGGCCGGGGATGCACGGTAATGCCGTCCGCGCCCGCATCGATGCACAGTTGTGCATGCTCGGGGATGTCCGGTGACTGCGTATCGCGGGAGTTGCGTATCAGCGCGATCTTGTTCAGGTTGACGCTGAGCGCGGTCACAACAGCTCCTTGCGGCGGATAGACTGGATGACAACCGGCTCTTCAGGCACGTTGTCCATGCCGCCAGTGCGTTTGACGGGCGCCGTGGTGATGTAGTCGACCACTGACATGCCGTCGGTGACTTCGCCGAATACCGTGTAGCCCTCGCCCGTGGGGGTCCAGTCCAGCTGCAGGTTAGTGCGCTGGTTGATGAAGAACTGGGCCGTGGCGGAGTCCGGGTCGCTGGTGCGCGCCATGGCAACGGATCCGCGTATATTGTGCAGCCGGTTGCGGCTCTCATTGACAATGGGGTCGCGGGTGGGTTTCTCCGTCAGGTCGGGGAGAAAACCGCCGCCCTGAATCATGAAGTCGGCGATCACGCGGTGAAATATCGTGCCGTCATAAAAGCCTGCGTCCACGTAGGCGAGAAAATTCTCGACCGTTACGGGTGCCTTGTCGCGAAACAGGCGCAGCGTGATCTTGCCGTGGTCGGTCGCAATGACGACCTGTGG
>CAYFVJ010000275.1:0-2588 GCA_964346555.1 uncultured Alteromonadaceae bacterium
GACACATAAATTCGCAACGTTTCAGAGCCCGCCTATGGGACCGCAACAAGGCGCGGTACTAGTCCACTGGCAGGCGCAGGTAAACCCAGGTCTTCTTGCCGCTGGTGAGCCGTGCCTCGACACGTTCGTAACGAATGCCGAGGCGCTCGTAGCGATCGAGACGGGCCAACACGGGTGCCTCGACCTCAAACACCTCCCCCTCGGTCGTTGCGCCCGGCTGCGGCTCGAGATCCAGGCCTCGCTGTGTAAAACCCGCCAGCTCAGCCTCGCGGGTCGCGATCCATTGGCCGGTAACGAGACGGCGAACAATGGGCTGGCGCAGGGTGCCATAGACAAAGATCCGGTGCTCGCGATCGGGATCGATCCGGGCGAGATCGGCAGGCGCTTGATAGCCATACGGGCTGATCCAGGTGAACCACGCCACAAGAACGGCGACGGAGGCGAGCGCCAGCATCGACAGCGCGTAGCGCGCTCTCCGGCTGATCAAGGACCGCTGACCTCTGACTGAGCATACCCCGCAGCAAGGCGGGCGCCACAGCTACACCGACAGATAATCGCGCACGGCGCCATCGTCGAGATCCGCCATCGCACCCTCGGCCACAACGCGACCACGATCCAGCACGTAAAAGCTGTCTGCCACCGCGCGGGCGAAGGGGAGTTTCTGCTCCACCAGCAACACGCCCAGTTTCTGCTCGGCATTCAACCGGCGAATGATAGCGGCGATATCCTGCACCAGATTCGGCTGTATGCCCTCGGTGGGTTCATCCAGCACCAGCAGGGACGGGTCTGTTACCAGGGCGCGCGCAATAGCCAGTTGCTGCTGCTGACCGCCGGAGAGATCCCCGCCGCGGCGGTGCAGCATGCTCTTGAGCACCGGAAACAGATCATATACCGCTGCGGGAATATCCCGCGCGCCATCGGCCCGTGCCGGCAAGCCGATGCGCAGGTTCTCCTCAACCGTCAACAGCGGGAAGATCTGTCGGCCCTGTGGTACATAGCCGATACCGCGTAACGCCCGCTCCTCCGTGGTGATCCCGTGAATCGGCTTACCGCGCAGCGCCACGCGCCCGGAGCGGATTGGCTGCAGCCCCATGATGCATTCGAGCAGCGTGGTCTTGCCGACACCGTTGCGCCCGAGTACGCAGCAGCATGCCCCCTCCTTCACGCGCAGGCTGACGTCCCACAGGGTGTGACTTTCACCGTAGAAGTGCTCGATATTCTCGAGCGCAAGCACACTACTCACCGAGATACACCCGCCGCACATCGGCATTGTCGGCTACCGCGTCCAGCGAGCCCTCTGCCAGCACGCCGCCGGCATGCAGTACCGTGACGCGCGTGGCGATCGAACGCACGAAGCCCATATCGTGCTCGACCACCAGCAGCGAGTGATCACCCGCCAGGGACAGAAGAAGTTCGGCGGTGCGCTCGGACTCCTCTGCCGTCATGCCGGCCACCGGCTCATCAATCAACAGCAGGCGGGGCTTTTGCATCAACAACATACCTATTTCCAGCCACTGTTTCTGGCCGTGAGACAGCACGGCGGCCGGCTGGGCCAGCGCATTCTCGAGCCCGATCGTCTCCGCCGTCGCCTCAACCCGGTCGCGGATCTCGGCACCACTGGCCCGCGTCAAAACCTGCCACAGAGGCTCGCCCCCGGCGGCGGCGAGATCGAGATTGGCGCGCACCGAGTGCTGCTCGAACACCGTCGGCTTCTGAAATTTCCGGCCGATACCCGCGCGTGCGATCGCCGTCTCGTCGAGCGTCAACAGATCGATACGCTGTCCGAACCAAGCACTCCCCGTATCCGGCCGCGTCCTGCCCGTAATCACATCCATCAGCGTTGTCTTGCCTGCCCCATTGGGACCGATGAGGCAGCGCAATTCACCGCTCTCAATATAGAGATTGAGCGCGTCAAGCGCCTGAAAGCCGTCGAAGTTGACGCTGATATCCTCGAGATAGAGCACGGTGCCGTGGCGGGTATCCAGCTGGAGCGGCGGCTGCAGCAACGGCCAGACGCGATCGCGTCGCCACAGGTCGCGTATTCCGACAACGCCCGCCATCAGGCGTCTGCCCCGGCGCGTCGGTACGGCCAGCTGCCGACGATGCCCCGCGGCAGGTACAGCGTGACCACGATGAACAGTGCCCCGAGCAGGAACAGCCAGGCCTCAGGCATAACCCCCGTGAACACGGTTTTCGCGTAATTGACCGCGACGGCACCGATGACCGCACCAGACAGGGTGGTGCGCCCGCCGATGGCGACCCAGATGACGATTTCGATGGAGTTCAGCGGCGCGAACTCCCCGGGATTGATAATGCCCGCCTGGGGTACGTAGAGCGCACCGGCAATACCGGCGAGCATCGCCGAGAAGGTGAACAGCGCCAGTTTGATGCGCTCAACGCGATAACCCAGAAAGCGCAGACGACTCTCGGCATCCCGCACCGCCATGACGGCGGCACCAAAGCGCGACTGCACGATCGCGCGACAGGCCAGGTAGGCCAGCGCCAGGGCCAGGGCCGAGGCGACAAACAACGCGGCACGCGTGCCATCCGCCTGCAGGCTGAAGCCGAGCAGGTCCTTGAAATCGGTC
>CAYFVJ010000276.1:0-2586 GCA_964346555.1 uncultured Alteromonadaceae bacterium
TGGATGAAAAACAGAGCGACTGCATTAACAAGATCCATAATGCATCGCAGATGCTTCTTGGCATTCTCAACGACATACTGGATTTTTCCAAAATTGAGGCGGGCCGCCTGGAGCTGGAAAATCGCGTCTTCGATCTCCACGACGTCACTGAAGAGGTCTCCGTGATGTTTGGCGGCACAGCCAATACCGGCCACCTTGAATTTATCTATAACATCCAGCCCGATCTGCCCGCTTATTTGATCGGAGATGCTCTGCGTCTTTCCCAGGTGCTGACTAATCTGCTGAGCAACGCGTTCAAGTTTACCGACGAGGGTGGCCTGGTGGAGCTCGGCATCCAGAGCGTGCAGCCAGTCTCCGACGGCATAGCCACACTGCGCTTCAGCGTTCGCGATACGGGCATCGGCATGAGCGACGAGGAACAGGCCCGCCTGTTTCAACCCTTCAGTCAGGCCGACAGCTCAACGACCCGCCGCTACGGCGGATCCGGGCTGGGCCTGGTCATCAGTCGACGACTGGTAGAGGCTATGGGCGGTAGACTTGGCGTGAGCTCAAGCCCCGGAAAGGGGAGTACGTTCTACTTTACCCTGGCTCTACCCGTGGCGCCCGACGCGCCGAAGTTCGTTGACTGCCCACAGGTCAGCGGCGGACGCGTGCTGGTTGTCGATGATCAGGCGGAAGCCCGCGCAGTCCTTCGGCAAATGCTGGAATATCAGAAATTTTCAGTCTTCGAGGCGGACAGCGGCGAGACAGCCATGCAGGCGGTGATCGCCGCTGAAAAACGCGAAGAGCCATTCGACTTCATCCTGATTGACTGGCTGATGCCCGGTGGCATGAACGGCACCGAGACCTGCAACGCTCTTGAGGCAATGCGCATCAAAGGCGAGCTGCGGTCGGTGCGTCCGCCTCTGTTGATGGTGAGTGCTTACCAGAAGCACGAAGTCGATCTGCCACCGGATATGCCCATAGATTTTCTACCCAAACCGGTCAATGCGCGGGCGCTGTACAATGCCCTGGCCGGGTCCGATACGGGCAAGCCGCCCGCCCGGCGCGATACGACGACAGGCGCCTGCCCACCACCCGATCTGTCTGGTTGTGAGCTGTTGCTGGTGGAGGACAACGAGATCAACCAGGAAGTCGCGCAGCTGCTGCTTGAGGCCACGCAGGCGCGCATCCACACGGCGAGCAATGGTCGCGAGGCTCTGGAGGCGGTTCGCAGACAGACCCCGGACCTGATCCTGATGGACCTGCAGATGCCCGTGATGGACGGCTTCGAGGCGACGCGACACCTCCGTGAGAGCGGCTACCGCGGCAAGATAATCGCCCTGTCAGCGGCCGTAATGGAAGACGAACAGCGTCGCGCCAAAGACGCAGGCGTAGATGCACACCTGGGCAAGCCGATTGACAGCGCACAGATTTATGAGGCTTTGAATACCTATTTATCCTGTCCTCCGGCGGCGCCCGACCGCTCACCCGTTCCTGAGCTGATTCCTGGAAACCGGGATTCAGACCACCGCGATGATCCGGAAACGACGCAAAGCCAGAGTGCGCTACTACCCGATCGGCTGCCCGGTTTCGATCTGGAGAAAGGTCTCGACCGGCTGCAAGGAAATGAGCTGCTGTATGCGCGGCTGCTTGGCAACCTGGGTCAGAAACTGCAAAGCGACTTCGCCCCGCTGGTCGCGCATTTGCGATCGGGGGACACCAGAGCAGCGCAGCCGATTGCACATACCTTGCGCGGAACAGCGGGCACATTGGCGGCGGTAGATCTGCAGAAACTGGCAGAAGAAATTGATCGCCAGTTAAAGGAGGGACGTGCTGTAGAGGAACACAGGATTGCGGCGCTGGAGCAGGCGCTCGACGCCGCCCGGCAGACGCTTGCCGCACTGGATCGGAAAGAAGATATCGGCGCCGCGGGCGAGGGCGATGCAGACGCCGTGCAGGCCTTACGCCGTACTCTGGAAAAAAGCGAACTGGTGGAGGATCGTGTTCTCGAGAGCGCACTGGTCTGGTTACGCGGGCAGGGGCAAGACTGCAGTGATCTGGAAGCACAGATAGGCCAGCTCGAGTTTGAAGCAGCGCTGGCCACCCTCGCTGCCATGACCGTGTCCGGGCCGGACAAAACGCAATGAACAGCGCAGAAGCCGAACAGAGCATCCTGATCGTTGACGACGAACCTGCCAACGTGCAGGCCCTGGGAAATCTCCTCAAGGTAGATTACCGCATCCGTGTCGCCACCAGTGGTGAAAAAGCCCTGGCCATTGCCCAGGACCGGGAAGAGACACAGCCGGATCTGATATTGCTGGATATTCAGCTGTCGGGCATGGATGGTTATGAGGTCTGCCGGCGTCTGAAGGAGAATGAAAGCACGAGTACAATCGCCGTTATATTCGTGACCGCGCTCGACGCAACCAGCGATGAAGAGCTGGGGCTGAGGCTCGGTGCAGTAGACTACATCACGAAACCCTTCTCGCCCGCTATCGTCCGCGCACGGGTCAACACGCACATGCAGCTTAAACGCAAAACAGATCTGCTCGAACAATATGCGCGTCTTGACGGACTTACCGGCATTCCCAATCGGCGCCTGTT
>CAYFVJ010000277.1:0-2568 GCA_964346555.1 uncultured Alteromonadaceae bacterium
AGACGACGTACCTGCACGCCATCGCATCCCGCGCCAGCGACACTTTCGGCATCTGCGAGACGGACAGGCTGTTGTTGGTACCGCCGATGTTCCACGCCAATTCCTGGGGTATGCCCTACAGCGGCTGGTTTTCCGGCAGCGACCTGATCATGCCCGGCCCCTTCGTGCAGGCGGCGAGCCTGTTAGAGCTGATCGGGCAAGAGCGCCCCACATTCAGTGCCATGGTACCGACGGTCCTGGGCGACCTGCTCCAGGCCCCCGCGGAGTCACTGGATATGAGCTGCTTTCGCGCACTGGTTTCCGGCGGCGCCGCAGTCTCACCGGCCATGATCGAGGCAGTGCACGAACGCTGGGGTGTTCCACTGCTGCAGGGCTGGGGAATGACCGAAACCAGCCCGATGTGCGTGTTGTCGCATCCCCCGAAATACCGCGACGGTCGACCGGATTCTTACTGGCGCGCCATGAGCGGTCGCCCCGTGCCCGGCATCGAAGTAAAGGCCGTCGATCGCGAGGGGCAGCCAGTACCTCGCGACGGAACTACGGTGGGCGAACTCCAGCTCAGGGGGCCGTGGGTTACCGGCGGCTATCACGGTATTACTGCGCAGGACAGCTTTACGCCTGACGGTTGGCTGCGCACGGGGGATGTCGGTCACATCGACGCCAGGGGTTTCGTACAGCTGACTGATCGAACCAAGGACGTGATAAAGTCGGGCGGAGAGTGGATATCGTCAGTTGACTTGGAAAACGCACTCGTCGCCCATCCCGATGTTGTCGAGGCCGCGGTCATCGCAGTGGCAGACGAGCGTTGGCAGGAGCGCCCACTCGCGATCGTAGTCCGCCGCCAGCCCGGGCTGGATCCTGGCGAGCTGCGCGAATTTCTCAGCAGTAGAGTCGCGCGATTCTGGATCCCGGAGAACTGGGCTTTCGTCGAGCAGATCGAGAAAACCAGCGTCGGAAAACTCGACAAGAAACGCCTGCGCGAGCACCGCGATGCAAACGCTTTCGATATTATCCGCGCGTCCTGACCTCGAGACTGTATAGCAGAGCAGACCGGATGCCACAGACACAGTCGCCAGCCATCGATGAAGGGCCACTTACCCAGGCCCAGCGCACGGCACTTTCCGACAAGCGCATGTTCGAGGCGGCTATCGATCTGATCAACGAGTACGGCACCCGCAAGATGACGCTGCGGGAAATCGGGGAACTGGCGGGTTACAGCCGCGGCCTAGCCAGCTACCGCTTCGGCTCCAAGGATGGTCTACTGTGCGAACTGTTTGGGCGCTTCGACCAGCGTTGGAAAGAGCATCTCGGTGAGCGCCTGCGCGGCAAGCGCGGACTTGAAGCGGTGCGCGCCGGAATACATGCTCAGAGGGACTTCTTCCGCCGCGAGCCCAGCTACATGCGCGCTATGTATCTGCTCTGGTACGAATCCCTCGGCAAGGAATCGGACATCCGGGAAACACTGATGGATCATCACGCCATCTACCGCAAGGACGCGCGTCAGTGGGTTCTGGAAGGTATCCAGGACGGCGACATCTCACCCACGATTGACGCGGAGCAGTTTGCAGTGCGCTACTGCGCCTTCATGTTCGGAACCATCTACCAGTGGCTGGTCGACGCCGACGCCCTCGATCTCGACGCACTGTTCGCGGATTACGAGCTGAATATCGAAACCATTCTAAAATCGGGAGTTTAAATCCATGGCATACCTGCAGCGGGACGACGGGCGCGTTTACTACGAGGATCACGGTGACGGTGACCGTACCGTATTTCTCCTGCACGGCTGGGGCATGAGTGTGAGGGTCTGGGATGCAGTCCTTCTGGCACTGCTGGATCAGGGCTATCGTGTCGTGTTGATGGACCACCGCGGCTGCGGCGAGTCAGACATGGACTTCGACGACATGAGTATCGGCGCGATTGCGGGCGATACCATTGCCGTTGTCGAAGCGCTGGGCATATCCCGCGTCGTGCTGAATGGCTGGTCGCTGGGCGGAGCCGTCGCAGTGGCGGCAGCGCACAGGCTCGCAGACCGCTGCGATGGCCTGGTGCTGACCTGCGCCGCTTCGCCCATCTACACGCAGAAACCAGACCTTCCCCTCGGCGGCACTTCCGACGACATGGCGGCCATCGTACAGGCTATGTCTGCGGACCGGATTACTTTTCTGGACGGTCTCTCCAGGTCGGTCTGCGCAAAACCCGTGGACGCTGCGCTGGAGCACTGGATGTGGCGCCTGTTTACCCAATCCTCTCCACGCGCGATCAGCACGCTGGCAGAGCTTGACGTGGTCGATCAACGCGAAATGCTCGCCGGGATGGCACTCCCCATACTGAGCTACGTTGGCGGACAGGACGGCTTTGTGGCACCGCCCATCTGTCGCTGGGTCGGCGACAACAACGCCCAGGCGCGTCTGGTGGAAATGCCCGAATGCGGCCACGCACCGTTTATCGAGGAGCGCGAACAGTACATCGAGGAACTGGTCCGCTTTCTCGATGAGACGGCGTAGAGTGGCTATTCAGCACCACTCTTTTAACGGGTAAGACCTCGCGATGCCGGGTGTCCTGTTTTGC
>CAYFVJ010000278.1:0-2514 GCA_964346555.1 uncultured Alteromonadaceae bacterium
GACGCTTTCACGGCCGCGCACCTCGATCTCTTCCGTCCAGGTATCGAAGGTCTTCCAGTCGCCATTGTGGCGATAGCGTTGCGGGTCCTCTGGATGGAGCTTCTCCACGTACACGTCGACCTGATCACTCAGCCCGGCGGTACTGCCCCAGGCGACTTCGCCGTTGTGGGCGAAAAGAAGGCAGGGCATGGCCATCAGCGTGCTGCCGGTGACGTTGAAATCGCCGCCATGCAGGCCAATGCCGTAGACATAGGACGGCACCGACCAACCGAATTGGGGACCGTTGACTGAGATGCCTTGCGCGCCTCTGGCCTTTGCCGGCCCCACCGCCCAGTAATTGCTGGCGCCGGCAAAACCGGGGTCTGCCGCGAAGCCGTCGCGCGCCAGCCGGGCGCGGTGCTTGCGGCGAAGTTCCGGCTCGATGGTGGTGCCGAGAAAGGCACCGTCGTCGTCCAGTACAATGCGGCGAGTGCCGGCTGCGGGTAGTGTTGCCGGCGGCCAGTTGACGCGCGGGGCTACGCGCTGTTCCGCGGACCGCGACTGGCGGGGCGCGGTAGTCGGCGAGGTCGCGTCGCGGAGCCACTTGCTGGCATCGAAAATCCCCTGTGCGACATCGTCACCATGGCGCGCGCGCAGGTGCTGCAGCAGCGCCAGATTGTCGCGTTCGGAGTTGAAGTCCGAGTAGCGGTGAAGAACAGCGCCGACAAAGATCATTGCCACGTCATACGCAGTCCAGTGCTGTGGCAGGAAATCGTTGTGCCGGAACTCGACGGGTAACTGCTCACGGTCGCCCAGCACTTCGTCGATGCGGCGGTTGAAGCCGTCCGCCCAGCCCTTCAACAATTCGTATTCGTTGGGGGCGAGGTCCTCCAGCTGACCGGTTAGGGAGCGCAGGTCGTAGGCGCTGCGGATATGCACGTCGAGGTCCAGATAGTCCGGTCCCAGAACCGCTGCGACCCGACCCTGTGTCGTGCGTTTCAGCATTTCCATCTGGTACAGACGGTCCTGCGCGACGGCGTAGCCGTAGCCGAAAAAAACACCGTAGTTGCTTTCGGCAAAGACGCTTGGCGTTCCCCACACATCCCGGGATATCTTCACCTCGTCAGCCGCCGCCCTGCCGGCCGTGCTGAACAACGCCAGGGTGGACGCAATCAGTAAAACAGTTGCAGCTCTCATGACAGGCCTGTGAGTCCCCTCGTGATCGACATGCAGGTGTCGGCGGCATGGCACCACGCCGCCACACTCGCCCTCAGCGTGTTACAGCGTCCAGTTGAGCGTCAGGCCGTATGTGCGGGGCGCGCCCCACACGCCGATGACGCCGGGGCCGATAACATAGGAGTGGGATACATATTCCTCATCGGTCAGATTCTTGCCCCAGAGCGCCAGCTCCCACTGCCCGTCCAGCGACATCCAGCCAATCCTCGCATCGATCAGGTCACGCTCTTCTATAATCGTGCGTTGATCGCTGTAATCGTTGATCTGTTCGTCGGTGTGTGACCAGGCAAGACGCAAATCCAGGTCTCCGGCGGCCACCGCGACGCTGTATTCAGCGATCAGATTCCAGGAGTGTTCCGGTGCCTGTCGCAGGTCGGACCCTGACGCATCTACCGGACCGGTGACCTTGTTAAACACCAGATCATTGACTTCTGTGTCGAGGTAGGCGTAATTGCCCGACAGGCTGAAGTTGTCGGAGGCAAACCAGGTCCACTCCAGCTCGGCGCCGAATATATCGGCTGTCCCGATATTGGTAGTCTGGAAAGTGCCGAAATCCGGGTTGGTAGACGATGGCCCGAAGCGAACAACCTGCAGGTCTTCATAATCGGTAAAGAAAGCGGTTGCGTTGATTCGCAGCGAGTTGTCCAGCAGGTCGCCTTTGAAGCCCAGCTCGTAATTCAACGCCTCTTCGGGGTCCACTGATCGCGTGGCGTCCGCCTCAATGCCTTGGGAACCGGCGAATCCGCCGCTTTTGAAGCCCTTTGAAATCGTGCCGAACAGCATCGTTTCATCGGTCAGTGTGTATTGCAGGGAAGCCATGGGCGAGAAGTCGCTCCAGTCGTCATCAACCTCGGCGCGGAACGCCTCGGCGATGATGCCCAGGCTGCCCCCCACCCCGAGGCAGGGCGCGAAGTCTTCGAATTGCGTGCCATCGGTGCTGCCGTCGGCCACCAGGTCGCAATTGACGGCGGTGGCGACGTAATCTTTCTCATCGATCGTGAATCGACCGCCGAGCGTCAGGTTCCAGCGCTCTGCGAGGGCATAATTCACCTGTCCGTACGCGGCGTAGCTCGTGGTTTCATTCTCGGTGCGCGTGTATTCGTTTCCCACCGTGATCTGGCCGCTCGCTGCACTGTTGAAATCCAGCTTGAATTCCTCGACGCGATCCGTGTCCTCAAGGAAAAAATACAGGCCGACGGTATAGTCCAGTCTGTCTGTGGGGCTCGCGGTAAAGCGAAGTTCCTGTGAAAACGTTTCGATGTCTTCCATGATGTCGTCGTTGACGTCGACCCCATAAAC